>NZ_CP024866.1:0-53346 GCF_004136015.1 Pseudomonas sp. ACM7
GATCAAGCAGTGGTGATGCTAACAGTACCGCCCTGGCGGTAACCCGCCCTATGCTGAGCGTGACTTGGACCGGCGCTGCCGGCACCCCGGTCGACGGTTCGCACACCATCACGGCGGCCCCCATCAGCAGTATCGGTCTTGAGATTCCGGTACCGGTGTCGGTGATTGCCTTTAACCTGGGCAAGCCGGTCACCATCAGCTACACCGTTACGCGCAACGGCCAATCGCAACCCTCGCAACCCTTTTCGCTGAACGTGCAGAGCATTCCCAACCAGGATGGCGCCTTGCCCACGCCGGCCATCGACCGTGCGGTGGGCAACGTGCTGGACGTTAACAGCCTGGTAGGCACCGAGTATCTGCGGGTGGCTCAATGGCCCTTCCAACTGTCAGGGCAGCGAGTCTGGCTGCGCTATGACGGCATCCTGGATAACGGCGCACCGACCGAGCAGGTCGTCTGGGCCGGTGTGCCGCATGCTTCGACGTCAGGGCCGATCTCGCTGGCCCCCAGGGACTGGCTGAAAACGCTCCAGGATCGCGAACTTGATCTGATCAAGGGTCTCGATGCCCTGACTCGAGCGTGCGGCCTCCATGATGTCGGCCTCGATCAATCGCGCGAGGCGCAGGCGTTATTGCAGCACCTTGCCGTTCTCGAGGATGATCGTCGGCCCGCCATCGATCAACTGCGATATCCATTGCGAGGGTAATCTCAAGAATCGAGGATAGGGAATGAGTATTTTCAGTCGAATAAAAACTTTCGTAAGACGTGGCCAGGCAGAGCAAGTTGCCGGCTACTCCATACCAGAGTTGAAGTCGGTTTTTGCTGAGCCTCTATCACGCCTCCCTCGGTCTCTGACCGACTATCCGCAAGGGGTATCTTTGGACGATATCGGTATCTCGGCCTATTACTCTGCTTTCTTAATCGGCAATGAAGACGCTCATAACTTTTCGGCACTCGTCGAATCGAATTTCAGGTTAAAGTCTGAAAAGCCATTCAACGACCTTCCCGTAAAACGTTACTCAGATATCCGAGAAAACAACCACCTGGTCTATTTCAGATCCGACGGAGAATTTAACTCAACAACGATCCGGATGGTTACGAACAGCGTCGAATTCCTGAACATCATTCAGCTTGAGAAATTGGCCGTTCCGCCACCCTGGATAGCGTTTGAGGGGTACAACCCTTTGTGGTGGGGAGGTGATATGCAAGGCGCTCAGGGTTACTACAACGACAACTACTTCTGGCCGTTCTTTATTGATTTAAGCGGAGCAGAAAGGGAAATTTATTACGCAAGGTTCGACGCGCCGAATGAATGGATAAATAGCTTGAAATTGATATACGACGTTGAATGATCGTTTACCTTTCTGGGGCCGCTTCGCAGCCCAACGGGGGCAAGCCCCCTCGCCACAAAAACTCGTCAGCCTTAGCATTTCGTAATCTGCAAGATCGAATTGCGGACACAAAAAAGCCCACTGACCGTCACCGATCCAGTGGGCTTTTGATCAGGCCTCTAGTTACAGAGCCATATCAGTAGCAGCATTAGCTTTTGGCGCCTTAGCCGGAGCAGCCGGAGCAGCAGCCGGAGCCACCATCTGACCAATCGCCGGCGGCGGAGTGAGCTGCAACACCTTGGCGGTGTAAGCCCACTCCTCAGCCACTTTCTCAGGGCTGCCATTCAACTGAGTGCCATAGCTAGGCACGATCTGGTGCAGCTTTTCCTGCCAGGCTGGCGAAGCCACCTTGTCCTTGAACACTTTCTGCAGCACGGTCAGCATGATCGGTGCAGCAGTCGAAGCGCCCGGCGATGCGCCAAGCAGACCAGCAATGGTGCCGTCTTGCGAAGCAACAATCTCAGTACCCAACTTCAGCACGCCACCAGCGGCTTCATCACGCTTGATGATTTGCACGCGCTGGCCGGCTTGCCACAGGCGCCAATCTTCGGCTTTGGCGTTCGGGAAGTATTCTTTCAGGGCGTTGAGGCGGTCTTCGTCAGACAGCATCAGTTGGCCAGCCAGGTACTCGACCAGCGGGTATTCCTTGATGCCGACTTTGGTCATTGGCCACACGTTGTGCGTGGTAGTAGTGGTCAGCAGGTCCAGGTATGAGCCTTCTTTCAGGAACTTGGTGCTGAAGGTCGCGAATGGGCCAAACAGGATGACGCGCTTGCCGTCCAGGACACGGGTGTCCAGGTGCGGAACCGACATTGGCGGTGCGCCAACGGAGGCTTTGCCGTAGGCCTTGGCCAGGTGCTGCTCGGCGATGGTCGGGTTCTCGGTCACGAGGAACGAGCCGCCTACCGGGAAGCCTGCGTATTCCTTGGCCTCAGGAATGCCGGACTTCTGCAGCAGGTGCAGTGCACCGCCGCCCGCGCCGATGAAGACGAACTTGGCGTCTGTTTCGGTTTTGGTGCCGTCTTTCAGGTTTTTGTAGCTGACGCGCCAGCTGCCGTCTGCGTTCTTGGTGATGTCTTGCACTTCGCTAGACAGCTTCAAGTCGAACTTCGGCGTGGTTTGCAGGTGCGCGACGAATTGGCGGGTGATCTCGCCAAAGTTCATGTCGGTACCGATCGGGCTCCAGGTGGCCGCGACTTTTTGGGTCGGGTCACGCCCTTCCATCATCAGCGGAACCCACTTCTTGATCACAGCCGGGTCTTCGGAGTACTGCATACCGGCGAACAGCGGGCTCGCTTGCAGGGCTTCGTAGCGCTTTTTCAGGAACTTGATGTTGTCATCGCCCCACACAAAGCTCATGTGTGGCGTGGAGTTGATGAACGAACGCGGGTTCTTCAGCACGCCTTGCTGAACCTGCCAGGCCCAGAACTGACGGGAGATCTGGAAGGCTTCGTTGATTTCAACGGCTTTCGGGATCTGAACGTTGCCTTTATCGTCTTCCGGGGTGTAGTTCAACTCGGCCAGGGCGGAGTGACCGGTACCGGCGTTGTTCCAGCCATTGGAGCTTTCCAGGGCGACGCCGTCGAGGCGCTCGACCATTTCCATCGACATACCCGGTTCCAGCTCATTGAGCCAGACACCGAGGGTCGCGCTCATGATGCCGCCGCCGATGAGCAGCACATCGACTTTCTTTGCCTCTTCCGCTTGCGCGGACGCGATCCCCATCGACAAAGCCAGCCCCAGCAGGGCCGTGTTCATTTTTTTAAACATGTGTAGCACCTATGATAAAACGCCATCCGCCCTTCCATCCTCATGCATGAGGCCCCCTGGTTCACGGCATGCAGGCAGCATGCTGTGGGTTGCGCACTGATCAGGATTGGAGGGTGGGCACACAAGGCCGACTTATGCATCGACCTCAGTTTATATGTCCCTACTGAACTGACTTTTTATCATTATTGGCTTCAGCTACTTGAGCGACAGTGATTCTGTTGGCGCGTCTCGAGAACGCGCAAACTGAATAGGTCAAAGCAAGTTGGGGCGAAGAATATCACGACCGGGCAAACCCGCGCGTCTGTTCCCGACTTGATAGTCCGGGCACGAGCGCTGAGCCCACTATACTCATCGTGATTTTCTCGACGAGCCTGCGAGGAGCAGTCATGAGCGACAAAACCGATTTGCGCAAATATTCCTCCCAAGTGGTCGACGGCGTGGAACGCGCGCCGGGACGATCCATGCTGCGCGCAGTGGGTTTCACGGACGAGGACTTCAAGAAACCGCAGATCGGCATCGCCTCCACCTGGGCGATGGTCACGCCCTGCAACATGCACATCGACAAGCTGGCGATTGAAGCCGAAAAAGGCGCGAATGCCGCTGGCGCCAAGGGCGTCATTTTCAACACGATCACAATTTCCGACGGCATCGCCAACGGCACTGAAGGCATGAAGTATTCGCTGGTGTCGCGGGAAGTGATCGCCGATTCCATTGAAGTCGTGGCCGGCTGCGAAGGCTTTGACGGCCTGGTGACCGTGGGCGGTTGTGACAAGAACATGCCGGGCTGCCTGATCGGCATGGCGCGGCTGAATCGCCCGTCCATTTTCGTCTATGGCGGCACCATCCGGCCGGGCGCTGGCCACACCGATATCATCTCCGTGTTCGAGGCCGTGGGTCAGCACGCGCGGGGGGATATCAGCGAGATTCAGGTCAAGCAAATCGAGGAAGTGGCGATTCCAGGCCCTGGTTCCTGCGGCGGCATGTACACCGCCAACACCATGGCTTCGGCAATTGAGGCGTTGGGCATGAGCCTGCCCGGTTCCAGCTCTCAGGACGCCGTCGGCAGCGACAAGGCGTCGGACAGTTTCCGCGCCGGTCAGCAGGTCATGGAGCTGCTCAAGCAAGACATCAAACCGCGCGACATCATGACCCGCAAGGCCTTTGAAAATGCGATCCGGGTGGTGATCGCCCTCGCCGGCTCGACCAATGCCGTGCTGCATCTTCTGGCCATGGCGCATGCCGTGGATGTCGAGCTGACGCTGGATGATTTCGTCGAGCTGGGCAAGGTGTCCCCGGTGGTGGCCGACCTGCGCCCCAGCGGTCAATACATGATGAGTGAACTGGTGGCCATCGGCGGCATTCAGCCGCTGATGAAGCGCATGCTCGCCGCCGGCATGCTGCACGGCGATGCGCTGACGGTCACCGGCAAAACCCTGGCTGAAAACCTGGAAAACGTGCCCGACTATCCCGAGGGACAGGACGTGATCCTGCCCTTCGACCAACCGATAAAAAAAGACTCCCATTTGGTAGTGTTGCGCGGCAACCTTTCGCCCACCGGCGCCGTGGCCAAGATCACCGGCAAGGAAGGCTTGCGCTTTGAAGGCACAGCTCGTGTGTATCACGGCGAGGAAGGTGCGCTGGCCGGCATCCTCAACGGCGAAGTCAAGGCCGGCGATGTGATCGTGATCCGTTACGAAGGCCCAAAAGGTGGCCCCGGCATGCGCGAAATGCTCTCGCCGACTTCGGCGGTGATGGGCAAAGGGCTGGGCAAGGACGTTGCCCTCATCACCGACGGCCGCTTCTCCGGCGGTTCACACGGGTTTGTGGTGGGCCATATCACGCCCGAAGCCTTTGATGGCGGGCCGATCGCGCTGATTGAAGACGGCGACAAGATCACCATCGATGCTGAAACACGGCAGATTTCGGTCGATGTTTCCGACGCCGAACTGGCCGAGCGCAAAACCCGCTGGGTGCGCCCGGAATCCAAGTACAAACGCGGTGTGTTGGCCAAGTACGCGAAGACCGTGTCCAGCGCCTCGGAAGGCGCCGTGACGGATAAATACCTCTAGATCAAAAGATCGCAGGCTGCGCCAGCTCCTACATCGATCGCGTACGTCTCGGATGTACGCGAATCCCGTAGGAGCTGCCGAAGGCTGCGATCTTTTAGCCCCGCATCAAAGCCGAAACCGATCCACCGACTGCGACAGCTTGCCCGCCAGGGTGGACAACTCATCGGTGGTCGAGGCGGTCCGGCCGATGATCTTGCTGTTGCCTTCGGACATGCCGGCAATCATTTCGACCTGATGGGCGATTTCATTGCTGGCCAGGCTCTGCTCACCGATGGTGCGGGTGATGTCGTTGACCAGTTGCGTGGTGTTCAGCGTGGCGTCGAGGATTTCGCGGATGGCGCGCTCGACGTCGGCGGTCACGGCCATGCCTTTGTCGACCTGCGCCACACCCGCCTCCATGCTGGTCACTGCCTCGCGGGTGCTTTGCTGGATGCGTGACACCATCGTGGCAATTTCCTGGGTGGAGGCGCTGGTGCGTCCTGCCAGGCTTCGCACTTCGTCGGCCACCACGGCAAACCCACGCCCTTGCTCACCGGCACGAGCGGCTTCGATCGCGGCGTTGAGCGCCAGCAGGTTGGTTTGATCGGCGATGCCCTTGATCACCTGAATGATGCTGAAAATCCCTTCGGACTCCTTGTCCAGCGTGCGGATCACCTGGGCCGATTGCTGCGCCGAACGCGCAATACCGTCCATGTCGTTGACCACCTGATGGATCACACGACCGCCATCCTTGGCCAGTGCCTCGGCCTGATTGGCCATGTTCAATGCGCGCTCGGCATGCCGGGTGATTTCCTCGATGCTCGCGGTCATTTCGCTGGCCGCCGCCGCCATGGTGCTGGCGGCTACGCTTTGTTGCTGGCTGCTACCGGCCACTTCGTGGCAGCCACTGCTCAATTGCTCACTCATGCCGCTCACGCCGTGGGCGTTGCTGCGCACGACTTCGATCATGGCGCGCAGGTCGCGCTGCATGGTCGCGAGGCTGCGAATCAGCGCGCTCGCTTCGTCGTTGTGTGTGGGCTCGACAATCGGCTCGCTCAGGTTGCCATGGGCGATGCTGTCGGCGATGCGGCTGGCGGTTTGCAACGGCCCCATGATGCTCAGCATCACCGAGCGCCCCTGGGCCAGCAGCAATAACAGGCTGGCAATCAGGACGCCGCCGAGGGTGAAATTGGCGTTACTGATGACTTTCTGAGTGCCGACACTGGTCTGTTGGGTATTGGTTTCGATCAGTTCGCTGAGGGCGGCCATCTGATCTTCCAGCTGGCTGAATACGCTACTGAAACTGCCCAGTTGTTGTTGCGCGGCCTCCGGATTTTCCAGCGCCAGCGCGACGATGCGTTCGGCTGCGCTGATGTAGGTATCGAGGCTGGGCTTGATCTTGTTCAGGCCCGCTTTAAGGGTGTCGTTGACCGGCAGTTTGAGGTTTTCACCGAGCATTTCACGAAAATGCGCCGCATGTTCCTCGGTGGAACTGCGCACCTCGGCTTTGCTGCTGGTGCTTTTACCCAACCCGACCAGCATCGCCGACAGCACGTCGGCGCGTAACGCGTCGTGCATCATGTCGGCTTCAAGGTGATTGCGCAGCACGGCCATACTGACCTCGTTGTCATTCACCGCCTCAGCCATCTGGGTGTTTCCCAGGTAACTGACCAGACTCATGATCAACGCGGTAATCAGCCCGGTGCCAATCAGCAGAATCAAACGTAATTTTATGGACACTCTGTGGATCCTCTCTCAGCACGTTTGTCAGTGGCGTAAAGCCAACTGCGGATTGGTTTGCTGAAAAGGTTATCGACTGGCACGAGTGGTTATTGAAGCGGATATCCATACGCGCATGTCTTTACGACATGCGGTATGTTTTTTCGGTTTTGAGGGCGCCTGAATCAGGCTGCAGAGAAGAAGTATCGCGTCAGGTGAAAGAAGATTGGTGCTGCGAAGCAAATCGAGTCCATCCGGTCGAGCATGCCGCCGTGACCTTTGATCATGGTTCCCCAGTCCTTGGCACTCAAACTGCGTTTGATCGCCGACATGACCAGACCACCGAGGAAGCCCATCACCACGATGACGAACGACATCATCAGCGATTGCCAGAAGCTGAAGGGAGTCATCCAGAACATGCAGCCGCCAATCAGCGTTGCAGACAAGCCGCCACCGACCAGTCCTTCCACCGTTTTTGACGGACTCACCAGCGGCGCGACCTTGTGTTTGCCGAAGAGCTTGCCGAACACGTACTGCAACACGTCACTCAACTGAACGACGAACACCAGATAGAACAGCAGCAGCGCGTTTTGGCCCGTGAATCCTTCCAGATCCAAAAGCAAAAGCGCGGGCGCATGGCTGATGCAATAAATGCAGATCATCACGCCCCACTGGATTTTTGCCGTCCTTTCCAGGAAGCCGTCAGTGTCCTGACTCAGCACCGCAATCGCCGGTAGCAGCAGGAATGAATACACCGGAATCAGCAGCGTGAACATCGAATACCAGTGAGTACCGATCAGAATGTATTGCAGCGGGATCAGGATGAAAAACGCCGAAAACAGGGCGTTATGATCACCCCGTCTGGTCGGTGTCAGGGTGATGAACTCCCTGAGCGCGAACAGTGAGATGAATCCGAACAGGACGACCGTTGCATTGCCGCCAAGCAGGTAGGAAGCGAAGAAGATGATGACCATCCCCCACCAGGCATTCACGCGCTGATTGAGGTTTTCGATGGTCGAGACAGCGCCTTCCGTTTTGGCCCACCGGGCCAGCAATCGACCGGCCAGCGAAGCAATCGCCAGCAAGCAGGCCAATCCAAAAAAGAACCACAAAAACTTTGCTTCAAGACTCATTTCGACAGCCCCACAATGGCGTTACGCGCGCGTTCCAGAAACACCTGTTTATCCTCGCCAGCAATCCTTTCCATCGGATTGCCGATACGGATCGTGCAGATGATCGGCAGAGGGACGTGTTTGCCTTTGGGCATGGAGCGATGAAGGTTTTCCAGGTAGATTGGCACCAGGTCGACATCGGGGAAGGTCTCGGCCAGCCGGAAAAGACCTGATTTGAATTCCCCGGGCAGTGCCTCGGATGAGCGAGTGCCTTCCGGAAAGAAGATGATCGAATGCCCCGCCTGCACCACATCGAAAATGGGCTCCAGCGCGTTTTTACCGGGCGCCGGTTTACGGTCAATCAGCACGGCATTCAGGCCTTTCTGGGAGATGTACGACAGAAACCGGTTCTTTCCCCAGTAATCGGCAGCGGCGATCGGCTTCACATTCAACCTGGCCTTGGGCGGCAGGGCCGCAATGATGGCCAAGGTGTCCATGTGACTGGTGTGATTGGCGAAATAGATTCGCTGACGCGTGAGATCCGGCGGGCTCTCCCACCTGGCCGTGACGCCAATCAGCAGTCGAAGAACAGAAATCAGCGCATTACTGATCCACATGGTCGGTCCCCTTCAGCTGCCTAGCGATCGCCAGCGTTCGTGTGACGCAGGTTGCGACTGAGCCAATGGCGATGACAGCCAGCGCGATCAACAGTATGTAGTGAGTGCCATAAACGTTTGCTTCGATGGCATTCAGCAGCAGTCCTGCGGTCATCACGGCCATTCGATGCTGCTTGGCCATAGGGCCGATGAAGGTCTGCTTGAGACCGATCGAGCCGCCGAACACCCTGACATAAGCAGTAAGTGCAGCGGCCAGGGCAGCGAACCATCCGAGGTCGGATTGGCCAATGGCATACCCCAACCCTACGATCAGCAGGCTGTCGGCAATCCGGTCCGGGAATTCGTTGTAGAGACTGCCGATGTCGGACTTCTTGCCACCCTCTATCGCCACCATCCCATCGAAGAGGTTGCACAGCAGGCGCAACTGAATACCGATCGCGCAGCAGATCGATCCAATGACACCGCTATCAATATTGAGCGCCACGACGCCGGCAAACGCGAAGGCGATGCTGGCGACGGAGATCTGATTGGGGGAAATGTCTCTTTTCACCAGAATGTCGGTGATGCGTTTTGCCCAGCCCGCAGAGCGCGTCTTGATGGGCCTTCTGTTGTCATCCACTAGCCAATATCCCTATAAATGATGAGTTACTACATGTTGCATTGTAATGGCGAGTCGTGCCGACTACACCCGGCAATTGAAGACTTTGCTTCGGTTGTGGTCTTTGGTTTTTTCATGAGCGATCAGGAACCCCAGCAATACCGAACTCGTCGATGTGCGCCTGCAAAGCCAGGGCATTGCCCAGTGCAAAACCGCTGGCGGTGTTATCGAAGATGCACCAGGTGGGGAGCCCCGCCTGCGCCGCTTTTTGCATTTGCTGCGCCAACGCCTGCAATCGATCCGGCTCATAGTCACTGTGATAAATGCGTGGCGAGCCATGCAGCCGCCAGTATTGAATGCCAGGCCAGCCACCCGGTGTCCCACCACCTGGCATCGGCGACGGATCAGCCGCGACTCGCCCGACTTTCTGCTCCACCAATAAAGCGTCTGCGTTCAGCCAGGTTTCATGCCGAGGCTCGAGTACCAAAGCCCCTGCATATCGCTGCCGCAAAGCCAGGAAGAACTGTGTGGCGGTGCCCTCGTCGTAAGACAGCGACGGCGGCAACTGAACCAGAAGACAACCCAACGAATTGCCAAGCGCCGTGCACTGGGAAAGAAACTCGTCCAGCAGCTGCTCGCAACCCTGCAATCGCTGCACATGAGTGATGAGTTTGGGCACCTTCACCGAAAACCGAAAACCGAAACGGCACTGGTACCGATTGCGCCCAGCGTAAATACGTTTGTGGGCGATGCGGTCGATAAAACGAGCTGTTGATTTCTACCGCTGTCAGCTGCGACGCATACCGCTGCAAATGCGTGCCGTGGGCAGGAAACATCGGCCAGTGCTCACGAGGCAGGTTCCAGCCCGCACAACCGATGTGAAACAACGAACCCAGCGTCGTCCCGGCCAAGAGTTTTCACCTTCTTTTTTTGGAACAGCGTCCCGACCTTTAACTTCGAGACAGGCCCTCAACGCAAGTTCGTTTTTTCCTTGGTCGCATGCTAGGTTGTACGACGACCGACGAGTGACGTTTTCACTCTCGCTCCGACGACCCACAACAACAAGGAAACACCCATGAAAAAAGTGAAACTGCTGATTGGATTCTTGTGCCTCTTCAGTGGCTATGTAGCAGCCGCCCCCGCTTCCGCGGACAAGGATGTTGCGCAAGCCGTCGATCATCTGACGCAAGCCATGTTGCACAAGAACATTGCCGAACTGAAAGCGCTGACCGCCGAGAACCTGACCTACGGGCATTCCAGCGGGAAGATCCAGGACAAGAAAGCATTCATCGACGATATCGAAACCGGCAAAAGCGCGTTCAAAACGTTAGAGATGCAGAACCAGACCATCACCATATCGGGTGACGTGGCGTTGGTGCGCCATCACTTCTCGGCACAAGCGCTCAAAGGCACCGAAGTGGTTCCGACCGAAATCGAGAACTTCCAGATTTGGCAAAAACAGAAAGGCCACTGGTTGCTGGTAGGCCGACAAGCGTTCAAGTTCTGATTTTTGTGTAACCAAGGGGACACCTGTTAGCCAGGCTACGCGTGTCCTCTGCTCTCTTCTTTTGCCTGCAAGACGTACCGGGCAAGTTCTGATACCGCGCGAGGGCAAACCTGGCCTTGATCGGAGCGTTAAGCGGTGGTGAAGTCGATCACACGGAGTGCATGGTGCGCGGCGGCAATGTCTGTCGATTCAAACTGCGACCACTCGTAGAAAAGGCCAGTGAGCCTGATGTTTCACCCAACTCGCCAAACTCCACACCAGACCGCTACAGTGATGCGACCGACACCTGAGAAACATGAACATGGATGGACTCCACCAAGGAAGTTGCCTGTGCGGCGCTGTGAAATATCGAGTGGCCACCGAGCTGAAAGCGGTTACCCATTGCCATTGCAGCCAATGTCGCAAGGGCCACGGGGCAGCCTTCGCGACGTATGCGAGCGCACCCAGGTCGGCGATTACGATCATTGCGGATGTCGAGACGCTGAAAACCTATCACTCGTCCGAAGGTGTCGCCCGACAGTTCTGTGGCGATTGCGGCGCTTCGCTGTTCTGGTCTGATTCCAAAGGCGAGTTTTCGGATTGGATGTCCGTGGCGATAGGCACGCTGGATACGCCGTTCCTGAGTGAAAAACAGAAACACGTGTGCGTTGCATCGAAAGCGCCGTGGTATGAGATTGAGGATCGCTGGCCAAGAGTTGAGTGAGCTTTTTCGGCCAAAAGGCGAAACTACTTGAGGTACATTGATACCTGATCCCAAATTCACTGATGGGAGGGACCGTACTATGACGACGCGAACTGAAACTGCCATCCTGGCCGGTGGTTGCTTCTGGGGCATGCAGGATTTGCTGAGACGCTACCCCGGCGTGCTATCCACGCGGGTAGGCTACTCGGGCGGCGATGTGCCCAATGCGACTTACCGCAACCATGGCACGCACGCGGAAGCGATCGAGATCGTGTTCGATCCGGACCAGATCAGCTATCGCCAGATCCTCGAGTTTTTCTTTCAGATCCACGACCCGACGACGAAGAATCGTCAGGGCAACGATGTAGGTATGAGCTATCGCTCGGCACTCTTCTATCTCAACGATGAACAGAAGCAGGTGGCCGAGGACACCGTGGCCGACGCTGATGCATCTGGCTTGTGGCCCGACAAGGTCGTCACTGAAATCGTGCCCGTAGGCCCGTTCTGGGAAGCAGAGCCGGAACATCAGGACTACCTCGAACATTATCCCAACGGTTACACCTGCCATTTCATTCGGCCAGACTGGAAACTGTCTAAACGACGGTGATGGTGAGGCCAAAAACGGTCCCCCCGACGACTGTTGGCGAGACTGCTTCACGCCGAATACCCATCTGGTTTAACCAAAGCACCCCGTGCAGCCTGCCTTCCCGGCAGGCTGCGCTGGCCAATTCGCTCAATCGTCCTCATGCAACTTGATACCGCGGGCGTGAAGCAGGTGCGGAACCACCAGCACCAGCAGCGTCAGCGCGAGGAACGCGGCCGATATCGGTTGCGTGACAAACACCAGCCAGTCTCCCTCGCTGATGGACAAGGCGTTGCGCAGCTGCTTCTCAGCCATGGGCCCGAGCAGCATGCCGACGATCACCGGTGCGACGGGAAAATCGAAACGACGCATCAGCACCCCGCCCCAACCGATCGCCAACATCAGCAACAGATCAAAGGAAGAGTGACGCATGCCGTACACACCGATGGTGGCAAACACCAGAATGCCGGCGTTCAGGTACGGCCGCGGAATCTGCAGGAGTTTGACCCAGAGGCCCACCAGCGGGAGATTCAACACCAACAGGATCACGTTGCCGACATACAGCGAAGCCACCAGGGTCCAAACCAGCTCCCCTGAAGTCTGGAAGAGCATCGGCCCCGGCTGCAGGTTGTAGTTCTGGAACGCGGCCAACAGAATCGCCGCCGTGGCGGACGTCGGAATGCCGAGCGTCAGCAGAGGCACCAAAGAACCCGTCGCGCTCGCGTTGTTGGCCGCCTCGGGACCGGCAACCCCCTCGATCGCCCCCTCGCCCTTGCTGCCCGCAAACTCTTTCGGGTACTTGCTCAATTTACGTTCCGCCGAATAGGACAGGAACGTTGGAATTTCAGCGCCCCCTGCGGGAATCGACCCGAATGGAAAACCGATCAATGTGCCCCGTAGCCAGGCGGGGACCGAGCGTTTCCAGTCAGCGCGCGTCATCCACAACGAGGTCAAGCGGTGCCGACCGGACGCTTCTTCTTTTTGATACAGCAGGCTGTACAAGGCTTCACCTACGGCAAACAAACCGACCGCCACGAGCACGACTTCGATGCCATCAACCAACTCCGGCACCGCCAAGGTGTAGCGGGCAATGCCCGAGGTCGAGTCCAGGCCGATCAAGCCGATGGTCAGTCCAATCCCGAGTGAGACAAAACCACGCAGCATCGAAGCGCCGAGTACCGCAGACACCGTCGTAAAGGACAACACCAGAATCGCGAAATACTCGGCAGGACCAAACTTGAGCGCCAGCGTGGCAACAACAGGGGCAAACAACGTCAGCAACACCGTCGCGATGGTGCCGGCAACAAATGAGCCTATCGCGGCCGTTGCCAGGGCCGGCCCTGCCCGGCCATTGCGCGCCATGAGATTACCTTCCAGGGCCGTGACCATGGAGGACGATTCTCCGGGCGTATTGAGCAGGATCGAGGTGGTCGAGCCGCCAAACTGCGCGCCGTAATAGATACCGGCGAACATGATCAAGGCGCCCGTCGGATCGACCTTGGCGGTGATTGGCAGCAGCAGCGCCACCGTCAACGCCGGCCCAATACCCGGCAATACACCAATGGCGGTGCCGAGCAAACAGCCGATAAAGCCCCACATCAAATTGATCGGTGTCAGCGCAGCGGAAAAACCAATGGCCAGGTTCGCGAGAGTTTCCACCTTGTTTACCTCCTTCGGCCCGGGTCAGATCCAGGCATTGACAAGGGGCGGCAGGGAAACCCCTAGCCCGGCGTTGAACAGCCAGTAAATCGGCAGGGTCAAGGCAATGCCGATGGCGAGGTCACGCACCGGACGGCGACTGCCAAACCCCCGCGCCGAACAGGCAAACAGCAGCCCGGCGGCCAATACGAAGCCGATGAGGTTGATCAGCACGGCCACCCCCACAAGTCCCGCCGTCACCCAGGCTGCGCCGGATTTGCCGCCGGGCAGCGCTTGGGCAGCTTCGTCGCTGTGGTCTGCCAGCTCGCGAAAACCACCGGTGACGGCCTGATAACACAGCAACAGACCGACGACGCCCAGGAACACCGCGACGGCGTACGGATAGACATGGGCCCCCAGGATGACGAACCCCATCTCGGGCGGAAACCGGAATGCGCCCACCGCCAACACGGCGCTGATGGCAATCACTCCGGCGCCGATCGCCAGTTGCACCGGCACGATTGCGCGAGACTGAGTCATTTCGAAACCAGCCCGACCTCGACCAGCATCGCACGCAGCCGCACATGCTCTTCGTCGACGAATTTGCCGAACTCATCGCCGGTCAGGACGTTGGGTGACCATTTGTTGGTGTCTATATTTTCTTTCCAGACTTTGCTGTTGGTGGCGGCCACGACGGCGTCGATCACTTCTTTGCGCTGCTCAGGCGTGAGGTTCGCGGCACCGTAAACACCCCGCCAATTGCCGATGGTCACGTCGTAGCCTTTCTCTTTTAGGGTCGGTGCATCGATACCTTCAATGCGTTCTGGCGCGCCGATGGCGAGTACACGGAACTGGCCGTTTCTGATGTATTGGCCAAGCTCGGCATAACCACCGGTGATCACCTTGATCTGCCCGCCCAATGCCTGAGCAACGACTTCACCCCCACCCGCGAAGGCGACGTAATTCACCTTGTTGACCGGAACACCCATTTTCGCGGCCAACTCGGCAATGCCGATGTGATCGATCGACCCCTTGGAGCCACCGCCCCAGGAAATACTGGTCGGCTTGTCTTTGAAGACTTTCAGCAAGTCCTCCAGGGTTTTGAATTCAGACTCCTTGCGGACGGCGATCACGTTGTATTCGGTAAACAGCCGGGCAATCGGCGTTACGTCCTTCAAGGTGATTTGCGGTTTGTTCTGTTCAATGGCAGTGACCATGATCGCGCCGACAACCAGCAGCGCGTTCGGATCGCCCTTGGTGCTGTTGGCGAACTGCGCCAGCCCCAACGTCCCCCCTGCTCCGCCCTTGTTCTCGAAGGTGGTGGATTTGGCCGTGTTGGCCTCGATCAAGGCTTTGCCCAGAACCCTGGCGGTCTGGTCATAGCCGCCACCCACAGAACCCGGGGCCATGAACTTGACGGTGTCCAGCGCAAAGGCCGGTGTCGCGAGCGCGGCAGCGGTCATTCCTACTGCCATGTAGCGGCTGAATCGACTAAACAAAGCGAACATGCGTTTTCTCCCGAGACTTTTTGTTTTTATGGGCACCCATTGAACGTCGATCAGGGAGCAAACCCTGATCAATGAATATCCATCTCGGGATAAGCGTAGGCCATGGTTAGGGCGATGACATGCAACGAAGAATCTCTTGGAGTAAGCCTAATGCCAATCAGTTAAGCAGTTTCAGCTGCGACGCACTTCCTTGTAGATTGCATTGCGGGTTAACTGACTGACGTTAGGTCTGCACTCCTGAGTGCGGGATCGTGCCGATGTTGTTATGTATTGGTTTTCAACTTGGTCCACAGACGAGTAGTCAACCGTGCGATGGCAGCGGGGAGTTCCTCGACGGTAAACAACTTGTCCAACACACGTGTCGGAGGGTAAATCGCCAGATCCTGCTTCACGGCCGGAACAACATACTGATCCGCCGCAAGGTTGGGGTTGGCGTAATGGATGCTGTTGCTGATGTTGGCAATGACTTGAGGTGTCAGCAGGTAGTTCATATAGGCGTAGCCATTCTTCTCGTGCGGCGCGCTCTTTGGCATGACCACCATGTCGAACCACAAGGTGGAACCTTCGTCAGGGATCGAATAGGCGATGTCGATGCCGTTGTTGGCTTCCTTGGCGCTGGCGGCCGCCTGCACGATGTCGCCATTGAAACCGATCACCGCGCAAACATTGCCGTTCGCCAGGTCGCTGATGTATTTGGAGGCGTGGAAATACTGGACGTAAGGTCTGATTTTGAGCAGCGCCTGCTCGGCTTTCTTGTAATCCGCCGGCTCGTGGCTGTAGGGCGACAGCCCCAGGTAATTCAGGGTGATCGGCAGGATCTGCGTAGGGTTATCGATAATCGCCACGCCGCACTGGCTCAACTTTTTGATGTTGTTTTCATCAAAAAACAGGTTCCAGGAATGAGTGACATCGGTGTTGCCGAAGATCGCCTTGATCTTCTCGACGTTGTAGCCAATACCCGCCGTGCCCCACATGTACGGATAACCGTACTGGTTGCCCGGATCATTGACCTCGAGTTTTTTCATCAGCGCCGGGTCAAGGTTTTTCCAGTTGGGCAGCTGGCTTTTATCGAGTTTCTGAACCGCCCCGGCTTTGATCAATCGGGACAGAAAATGGTTCGAAGGGCTCACCACGTCATAGCCGGTGTTGCCGGTCATCAGCTTGGATTCCAGCACTTCGTTGCTGTCGTGAATGTCGTACGTAGCCTTGATCCCCGTTTCCTTGGTGAACGTAGTCAAGGTGTCGTCGGCAATGTAGCCGTTCCAGTTTGAAATATTGACGACTTCGTCAGCGTAAGTGGCTGCCGACAATGTCGACAGCACGACCATCAGGGAAATGTTATTGACGCGCATGTTCAATCACCGTGTGTTTGATGAGTTTTTATTGTTTGATCGCCGGGTGTTCTAGATTTCTGTTTTGGCCCTGACCGCCTCCACGCGCATTCGAAGCATGGCACCGATATCGAGCAAGGGCCGCGGTGGCAGCCAGCCCGGCTGGGCTCTGCGCATCACTGATTCGAGGATGGGCGAGCTGTCACCCGATGCCAGTTCGGCGAGCAAGCGTCCCCAAAGGGTGCCGCGTGCGACGCCCGAACCATTGCAGCCGGCCACCGCAAACACACCTTCGTCGACCTTGGCAAAATACGGTTGCCCGGTGCGTGAAGCGCTCAAGTGTCCGGTCCAGGTGTATTGAATGTCCTGCTCGTTCAAGAACGGGAAGCGTCGTTGCAAGCCGAGCACATGGTGTTTGCGACGGTGCAGCAGCTCACTGTCGGATAAATCCCGAGAACGGTATTCCGCCGTGTTGCGGATCATCACGCGGCGGTCCGGGGTCAGTCGCACCGTAGCGCCCAGGGGTCGGGTGGACAGCACGCCCCAAGGCTCAACCGCGCCGATGGACTTGAACTCGGCGTCGCTGAGCGGCCGTGTCAGGCTGGCGCTGAGTTCCATCGGGAACGTCCCGCTGTCTTCTATCCCGGAGCGCGGGATGAACGCGTTCAGGCACACCAGGACTTGCCTGGCCTCGATGCTTCCATCGGTGCCATTGGCGCGAATACGCCCTTTACCCAAACGCTCCAGGCCGGTGATATCGGTGTTTTCAAACAGGGTCACCGTGTCCGGCAGCGTATCCAGCAGGCCCTTCACGTATTTCGCGGGTTGCAGCAGTGCGTTGCCATTGCCGCACCAGATCGCGGCCCGGTAATGCGCGGTGCCCAGTTGTTTGCTCAGCGTTTCACCTTCCAGAAAGTGCGCAGAGGCACCGACAGCGCTTAGCGTTGCCAGTTTGGCCGCGACATCGGTCAACTTGCCGGGATCGTTGACGGCGAAGAAGTAGCCCGATTCCCTGAATTCACATTCGATGCCCAGACGAGCGATGCGTCGGCGCACTTCGTCACTGGCGGCACGGGAAATCGAGGTATCGACTTCAAAACCGGCAAAACCCGGGTTGCCGATCAGCTCATCCTTGGCCGGATGTTCGTGACCCACCACGAAGCCCGAATTGCGCGCCGAGGCACCCTGTGCAGCCCGTTGTCTGTCGACAATCACGATCCGCGCCTGAGGGTGCATTTCAGCGAGTGTGTGAGCGGCGCACAGCCCGGTGATACCGGCACCGACAATCAGCCAGTCGGCTTTTTGCGTGCCTTTGAGAACATCGCGAGCGGGAGAGCTCCCCGCCTGCGCAATCCAGCCACATACATTGGTCATGCATCACCTCATTACCTGTCGTTCTGCAAGCACCGCACATGACGTCATCGCATGAGTATTTCCGGCGGGCGCTGGCTAGAGCTAGAATCTATAAGGCCTGTAGTGATACAACCAACGTTAAAAAATCATCGAGCCATTCAAAAAACGCATGGATAAAATTCACCACGTTCCTTCTCTCCAGGCCTTGCAGGCGCTGGTCGAGGTCGCAGGCTCGGGCAGCTTCACGCAAGCGGCGCAAAAGCTGTGCCTGACCCAAAGCGCAGTGAGCCGAAAAATCCAGCAGTTGGAGAGCCACTTCGACTTGCCGATGTTCGTACGGAATAGCCGCAGTGTTCGACTGACGCCGGAAGGCGAACAGGTGCTTGCGACCGCCCGAAGTATCCTGGCGCAACTGAAAACCCTTGAAGATCGGCTGACACCGCAAAAACGACCCTTCCGCATACGCATGCATGTGTCGCTGGCGGTTCGATGGTTGCTGCCTAAGTTGAGCGAGTTCTATCGAAGTCATCCGCAGATTTCGCTGTCGATCGAAACCGTGGCCACGGAAGTGGTGGAGCCGGCCATCGACAGCGACGCCTACATCCTCTATCTGCCCGGGCCGTCCCGCGACCCTGACTGCCTGACCTTGTTCGAGGAGGCACTGGTGCCGGTGTGCGCCCCAAGCCTGGGTAGCACGACCCAGCCGTTGGAATCGGTGGCAGATCTCGTGCGTTTCCCGTTGCTGCATCGCTCGGCGGACAAGCATGACTGGTTCCGGTGGCTGCAAGCCAATGGCGGCCAGTCACTCGAGGACTACCGCCACATCCCCTTCAACCTCGACGAGTTGGCGCTCGATGCGGCGGCGCGAGGGCTGGGGGTCGCCATGACTGACCTGACCCTGGCAGGCGAATCAATCGAACGAGGCGTGCTCGTCGTTCCATTCGGCCACCCCTTGAAGACCCGCGGCATTTACGCCTTGAACCTGCAACCTTCCGCCGCCGCTCATCCAGCCTGCTCGCTGATCATGCAGTGGTTTGCCCAACAGGCCGAACAGCCATCGTCGGATCGCCGCCCGGAGACAAGCTCGCTCCCACATTGGATCTAGCCACAACGAAGATCCCTGTGGGAGCGAGCTTGCTCGCGATGGCGCCCGCTTAGACACCAAAAATCGCAAAAACAAAACTGGATGCCTATGTTCCGCGCCCCAACCCTTGTGTCGCATTGGCAAAAGCAGCGCTCGCCTCTTGAACCAGCTTGCGCCACTCAACGCTGTTGATGAGTCCGGTGCGCTCCATCTCATCGGCAGCCTTGAGCAGTTCGTCGTACTGTTCTTCACAATCCATCCGGATCTGGGGCTCTTTCAGGAGCTGATACCAGGCCGCCAGGGCATCGCTCTTTTGATCATCACTCATGCTCAAACTCCCAAAGACAGTCTTCATTTGGAAGTTTTCTCATGGGTGGCGTTCCTCGCTCCCGACATACGGCAGTCAGGCATAAAGCCAGTCGCGCCGTGCATTACAAACTTGTCATTGAGTTGTCAGCGTAGCCAGCACCCTCGCTTCATACAGTGGCGTCGTCAGTCACCCACCGCGGGTGACACACCTCACACTGATGACAAGGGTCGACACCATGAAAGCAATGAGCAAACTCTGCCTGATCGCCGCCAGCCTGTTGATGCTGGGCACCGGTTCCGCCATGGCCAGCAACATCGCGCCGGTCAAGGCCAACAACGTCGTGCTGGTGCACGGTTCCTGGGCCGATGGTTCGAGCTGGTCGGATGTGATCACCCGGTTGCAGGCCGCCGGCTTGCACGTCACTGCGGTGCAAAACCCGTTGACCTCGGTCGCCGACGACGTTGCCGCCACGCAACGCGTGCTCGATCAGCAAGACGGTCCGACCGTGCTGGTCGGCCACTCCTACGCCGGCACCGTGGTCAGTGAGGCCGGGGTCAATCCGAAAGTCAGTTCGCTGGTTTACGTTGCAGCCCGAGCACCGGACGCAGGCGAGGACTTCGTCGCGCTGTCGGCCAAGTACCCGACCATGCCCGTGCGCGCCGGCACCGAGGAACACGATGGTTTCATCAGCTTGAAGCAAGACGCCTTCCTCAAGTACTTCGCCAGTGACGTGCCCCACGACAAGGCGATGGAACTGTTTGCCGTCCAGCAACCGATCGCCAAAACCCTGTTCACCGACCGCACCACCGCTGCCGTCTGGCACACAAAACCGTCCTGGTACGCGGTCTCCAGCCTCGATCAAACCATCAACGCGGACCTGGAACGCATCCTTGCCAAGCGCATGAACGCGACCACCATCGAGCTGCCGTCGAGCCATCTGTTTTTGGTCTCCCACTCCAAAGAAATCGCTGACCTGATCCTCGAAGCCGCTGGTCGCCAACCGTAACTTCGGCGCCGTTTCAATACAAAATTGTCATTCAACTGTGGGTCGGCTGTGCGGATCGCCTGGTTAACCTGAATCCACTGCCAGGCAACCCGTCGGTAGCCAATCCGCCTCTGAATAGAAGGAATCATCATGAAAATGTTAATCCTCGGTTTTGCTGCTCTCCTCGCCACCGGTTCGGCGTTTGCCGACACCCAGACCACCGAACCTGTCGTCCACGACAAGACCGGTTTCTTCGTCAACCTGGATATCGCCAAAGACCTGTCCAGCAACATCATCTCGGAAGAATGCGGCATCGTCCCCGCGCAGCTGATTTACCTCGACCATCAGGGTCGCAAGCACGTGTTGGATTACCAGATCCAGGGCATGGGTTGCATTGGTGATAACTGATCAGACGCCTGTACTCACAGAGGATCGGGCTACACTGGCGCTACTGGCTGACCTCTGTAGCCCGCCGCCGCGACATGTATGTTGCCGACACCGAACCAGGCAGATCCCATGAACATCCTCGTAGTCGAAGACTAACCCAAAGCAGGCAATTACCTGCTCAACGGCCTGCAGGAACTCGGCTACTCCGTCAGCCTGGCCCGCGATGGGGTCGATGGCTTGCACCTGGCCCTGGAGCACGATTTCGACGTCATTGTGCTGGACGTCATGATGCCGAAAATGGATGGCTGGGAAGTCCTGCGCCGCTTGCGCAAGGAAACCGACACCCCGGTGCTGTTTCTCACGGCCCGCGATGACATCGCCGACCGCATCAAGGGCCTGGAACTGGGCGCCGACGATTACCTGATCAAACCGTTTTCCTTCGCCGAACTGGTGGCGCGCCTGCGCACCCTGACCCGGCCCGGTCCCACCCGGGAAGAGGAACAGTGCAAGTCGCCGACCTGCAAATCGACGTGCTCAAACGCCGCATCACCCGTGCCGGCGTGCGAATCACACTGACCAACAAGGAGTTCGCCCTGCTGCACCTGTTCGCCACGCACCAGGGCCAGGTTCTGTCTCGCTCGATGATCGCTTCGCGAGTCTGGGACATGAATTTCGACAGCGACACCAACGTCGTGGATGTCGCGGTGCTGCGCCTGCGGTTGAAAATCGACGACCCGTTCCAACTCAAATTGATTCACAGTGTGCGCGGTATCGGCTATCGCTTCGATACGCAACCATGACCTCCCGCCTTCGCCACTCATTAACGCTGCGCCTGGCACTGGTGTTTGCCTTGCTCGCCTTTGTCTCGCTGACTCTGCTGGGTGTGGCGTTATACCGGGATCTGGAGCGCGAGCTGATCCGTCGCGACGACGCCGCGCTGGTGAATCGCATTGATCAACAGCGCACCTTCCTCAACGACAGCAACACGCTGGACCTGATCAAGACCAAACCGGCGCTGTTCCAGAACATGCTCGGCAACCGCGAGGCGCTGCTGACCATCGGCGCCCCCGGACAAAAACCCTTGCTGGTGGTCAACCCCGGAAACCTCGCCGTGCCGTCGCTGGCACCGGTGGCCATGGACCATCCGTTGGCGCTGGCCGACGTGCAGCATTACCCGAGTGTGGGCGGCGTGCCCTTCGCGGCGCTGGCGGCGACCATCGACTCCGGCGACCTGGGCAGCCTGCAAGTGGCGCCACACCCGCCGCTGACGGCATCCGCCTGCAAGTGCGCAACCACGGCGCAACCACGGCCCGACCATCCCCGCCGAACACTTGTCCAGACTGTTCGAGCGCTTCTACCGCGTCGACGAATCCCGCGAACGCTCGGCGCACTCCAACGGCCTGGGCCTGTCGATCGTGGCGACGATCATGCAGCTGCACAATGGGGCTTACAGCGTTAGCAGCAGCGAGGGCATCACGTGCTTTGAGCTGTTCTTTCCGGCGCGGCAATTGGATGAGTAAGGTCGAATCAGGGTGGGAACGATCAAGCCCGGACGTGTACCTAATGCAGTTCACTTAAGAAAAGTTTGGGATGGGATGGGGTACATATCCATTTCTGCGGTAGCGGCTGCTGGCGGTTTCGCTTTTACAGCGAGTCACTTGGAAATACGGAATGCCGCCCAACCCCAAGTAACCAAGGGCTCTTGCCCCGCCATTCGGTGCCGCGCCCAGGCTCGGCATGCCCTCACTCCGGCATTGCTCCGGGGGCCCGCCGCCATCGGCCATCCATGCCGAGGTGCCCCCTGCGCAACGCCTGCGTTCGGCCTCTGGAAAAGGGGCGGCAGATCTGAAGCCAAAGCAAAGCAACAGCAACAGCAAGAGCAACAGCAACAGCAACAGCAACAGCAACAGCAAGATCAAAAGATCGCAGCCTCGCTTCGCTCGACAGCTCCTACAGGGAAATGCGTTCACTTGAAGTCAGGCCGGCCGGTAGGCCGCCTCGCTTTGGCGTTTGCGGTGCACGCCCCCTCGAGAGGCCGAGTGGAGGTTCTGCGCAGTGGGCAACCCGGCATGGATGCCGGTTAGCCGCCCCCGGCCATGGATGGCCGATGGCGGCGGGCCCACGGAGCAGGACCGGAGCGCGGGCATGCCGAGCCTAAGCGAGGCACCGAACGAAAGGGGCAAGAGCCCTTGGTTACTTGGGGCTTTTCCAAGTGACCCGCCGTAAGGGCGGAACCCTAGGCCGCCGTGACCGCAGAAACGGATATGTACCCCAACCTTAAGTGAACAGCATTACGGACGTGTACCGGGCTTTTTTATTTTCTTTTCTACGCTTTTGACCGGATCAGACGGATCAAAAAGCGACTTCAACTGAAATGGCCAAAAACGCCACCCCCCTTGAGCAGTTTTGGCATAGGCCAAAATCATCGCTGTGTCTAGACTCATCCCCATATAACAGTGCGAAAGCACACTTGAGTCCAGGACTGTTCCAGGGGAACCCGCATGAACCCATCCGACATTTTTGTTATCAGCGCCGTCCGCTCGGCCATCGGCAGCTTTGGCGGTTCGCTCAAAGATGTGCCACCCATTCAATTGGCCACTGACGTTTGCCGTGCCGCCATTGAACGTTCGGGGCTGGCACCTGAACACTTCGGTCACGTGGTGATGGGGCATGTGATCCCGACGGAAGCACGTGACGCCTACATCTCTCGTGCCGTGGCGATGAATGCCGGCCTGCCGAAAGAGACGCCCGCCTTCAACGTCAACCGCCTCTGCGGTTCTGGTTTGCAGGCCATTGTCAGTGCAGCACAAAGTTTGATGTTGGGAGACGCAGGCGCTGCGCTGGCGGGTGGCGTCGAATCCATGAGCCGCGGTGCCTACCTGTTGCCGCAGGCGCGCTGGGGCGCACGCATGGGAGATATGCAAGCCATCGACTACGTGCTCGGCGCTCTGCAAGACCCGTTTGGCGGTTTCCACATGGGCATTACTGCGGAAAACATCGCCGAGCGCTATGGCATCACTCGTCAGGCTCAGGATGAGTTGGCGCTGCTCAGCCAGCAACGGGCGGCCCGGGCGATTGCCGAAGGCCGATTCACTGACCAGATCGTGCCGATCGAAGTGGCGTCCCGCAAAGGCACCGTGACGTTTGCGACGGACGAGCATGTCCGCGCCGAGGTCAACGCCGAGCAATTGGGCAAGATGAAACCGGCCTTCAAAAAAGACGGCAGCGTCACCGCCGGCAACGCGTCCGGTCTCAATGACGGTGCCGGAGCACTGATCATGGCCACGGGTCAGATGGTTCTCGACCAAGGCCTCAAGCCCATCGCCCGACTGGTCGGTTATGCCCATGCCGGTGTGGAGCCAGAGCTGATGGGGTTGGGACCGATTCCCGCCACCCGCCTGGTCCTCAAACGCGCCGGCCTGACCGTTGCCGACCTGGATGTCATCGAGTCCAACGAAGCATTCGCGGCCCAGGCGTGTGCCGTGGCGCAGGAACTGGGCTTCGACCCGGAGAAGGTCAACCCGAACGGTTCGGGAATTTCTCTGGGCCACCCGGTGGGCGCGACCGGTGCGATTATCGCCACCAAGGCGATTCACGAACTGCACCGTGTTCAGGGTCGTTATGCCCTGGCAACCATGTGCATCGGCGGCGGCCAAGGCATCGCCGTGTTGTTCGAACGCGTCTGATCAGCCCAAACGAAGACGGCGCCCATTGTGGGCGCCGTCTCGTTTTACCGCGATGGAATCAGTGCGCAATGCACACAGATTTCAGCTCGGTGTAAGCCTCGATCACTGCGCGACCACACTCGCGCCCCAGACTCGATTACTGACCAGGCACCACCTTGCTGCAGACACCGCGGACGGCCCCGCTGCAGGCCGGTCGGTATCTCGATGGGCTTCATTTTTTCAGGCCCGGAGGTTCTACTAAACTACTCAGAACTACGCAGATTCAGTGAATGATTTCACAGTACTGCTAAAGTGAAGGTGGGTGGCTAATCGCGGTGACGCCAACGCTCTCAAGCGAGGGCAGCATGAACTGAATCGCGTCATCATCGAGCGCGAGGGGCAGCAGACATGAGGTCTAAATATGATATTTGAGCCCAACAGTACCCGTTCCGTTCTCCAGCGAAGAAGCAGTACCAGTATCGTTATTCAGGCTGGTCTCGATTGTGTTGCGGTGACCGGTGTTGCGTGGTTTTTGATCAATTATCATATCGGCTTCATAACGCAGTCCTATGTCATCCTGCTCCTGTTGCTGCTGGGGGCGTTGGCCGTCGTATACGACCACTATGCCATTTACCGCAGCAACGTTGGTTTTACCGTCAAAGCCTTCAAGCTTTTGAAAGCGTGGACTGCCACGTTTGGCTTTCTCGTTGCCATGGCCTTTCTTACCAAGCAAAGCGAACAGTACTCGCGTTTATTGGTCGGGCAGTTATTTGTTGTTGGATATTTTGCTCAGTTGCTTTTGCACCTCGCGACACGCGAGATGCAGAAGAAGTTTTTGGCCCACCCAACTCAATTGGAAAACTCGCTCATCATTGGCTCGGGCGAACTGGCCAGCTATCTTCACAAGAAAATCAGCAATAATCCCTGGCTCGGTGAGCGCATAGTCGGCTGTGTGTTGATTGGCGCGGACGATGATCAGGGAAAGGAAAGTCTGGAAGGCGCGCAACGTCTGTCGATACTGGGCGATATATCCGACCTTGATGAGTTAGTAGTTAAACATGCCATTCGTACCGTCTATTTCGTGACCCCTCTGGGTGGCTCAGAGGTCATCCAGGATGTTTATTTAAGGCTGTTCGATAAACACATCTCTGTTAACTGGGTGCCTGACATTTTCTCGCTGCGCCTGATCAACCACAGTGTTCGCGAAATTGCCGGCATTCCCGTGCTGACCTTGTCTGAAACTCCACTGATGGGGATGCGTCTGTTTCTGAAGAACCTTGAGGACAAAGTCCTGGCCTTTCTCATTTTGGTTCTTGCAGCACCAGTCCTGGTAGCCGTCGCCATTGCCATCAAGCTCGATAGCCCTGGCCCCATATTCTTTCGTCAGCAGCGCATGGGATGGAGTGGAGAAGCTTTCCGGATCTGGAAGTTCAGAAGCATGGTCGTCCACCAGCCGGAAGACGGCGTCGTCAAGCAAGCGCAAAAGAATGACCCGCGCATGACCAGGGTTGGCGCCTTTATTCGGCGGACCAGCCTCGATGAACTACCGCAGTTGTTCAACGTTTTGATGGGGGAAATGTCTCTGGTGGGGCCTCGCCCGCACGCTATTCAACACGATGTACAGTACTCGCCCGATGTCTCTGGCTACTTTGCGCGTCACAACATTAAGCCGGGCATCACAGGCCTGGCTCAGGTACGTGGCTATCGTGGTGAAACGAGGGATATAGAGCAGATGATCCGACGCGTTGACTCGGACATCGAGTACATCAACAACTGGTCGCTTTGGCTCGATTTCGTCATCCTTGTACGAACTGTGTTTGCCTTCTCCGGCAAGCATGCCTACTAAGCTGACATTACCCGGAATACCGGGGTGGCTTCCTGCCCCGGCATGAATTCAGATATCCAGAAACCTGAAGAAGCTGTTATGCCGGAAATAGATCCAGCGTACGCTCAACCTCATCGGGATCGATCCTAAAGCCATTGCCCTCTTGCGTACCGACCACAAAGCCAAAGTTTTGGTGATCACGATCCGTTAGATATTTGAAAAAACAGAGGAAGCGATTAGGGGGCTGCAAAACCAGCAGCGAACCACCCGGCTGGAGTACATTAACGCCGTGTATTAGATGACTCCCTTCAATCCCTACCACTGTTCTTGCACCGGCACAGGCCGCCACGATAGTCGGAACGTCGGATTTTGCAGGATCGATAATCCGAAATCCCCTGCGGTCACGCAGACGCTCGGCAAGTTCCAATTCATTGCGTAACAATCGCAATTCTCCCGTGCCACCTCGCAGAACGAACACGCCTGGGTGATCGCAAACTTTTACGTGCGAGAGTAACTTTTCACCCATCGCCCGAAAACGCAGGTGCTTATGTCGATTTTGACTTAGGTCGTCAAAGATAACGAGCTCACGAAAAAATGCATCGCGTAAACGAACCGGCGTCATACCAAGCCAGTCCTCATAGCCGGGGACGTGAAGTATGCAGGTCGTAACGGTGGACACAAGGTTGGCAGACACTGCCGTGGTCACCGGAACGCCTTCCTCGCAGGCTATTGGATAGGTTATACAATCATCCATTAACCACGAGCCAAACCATTTATTCCCTCCCGCCGTACAAAACATCGCACCGCGATCAATTTCGTTTTCTACGCGAATCTTTGGTAACCATCCAGATCTAGGCGACAACGAAGACTTGGCATTACCTTTGTAAAGAGTGCCATCAATTAACCAGACATCTTTAAGCAGGTAGCCTCGTGTTGACCCATGTTCAACACTGCCCACTCCTTCCATTGTGCGACGGGGATGCTCGTAAGGATAAAAAAGCTCCCCTGCCCATCCCGTCACACGTTCGAGTTGATTGGGAAGGAAAAACGCGGGCGGAGCAATTGAGATTTCGCCTGGAGCAATTTCCCACGTTTTCACGGCTAGGCTTTGCAGCGTTAACGACGGCTTCCGTATAAGTCGCGTTTTAAGAATGTGTTTATACGCAGCAAGGCTCCACTTTGATTGGCCGCCACTCGTCAATGCGTTAAATTTCGACATATGCCCCCCCATCGTAATGTGGTTATACCGAAAAAGCGTTTATGGCCAAACACGTAAACCGTACTTCTTTAAAGCAACCTATTCAGGCGGATACAATAGTTTCCAGAATAGGGGGTAATGCCAGATGAGCGTAGCGGCCGCGCAAGGTGTCGAGAAGCGCCTCTTGCGGCTTTCTAGAACAATGAAGATATATTTTGAACAGTCCACCAAAACCCATTTCACGATATCGACCCGCGACCTCCTCATCACTTGGTCCGTCCGGCAACCCAAGATGAAGTGTCAGCTTTTTGCCTTCGACAGCAAATAGAGGCGTCTCCCAAAGAAATTGCGCCGCGCCCACCTTAGGCAGTCGAACAAATAAATAGCCGTAGTTACCCAGCGTATCGACATCACCACCACGCCGTCTTTTCCATTCGAGAAGTCCATCGTCCGGGCGTGCCAGGCAAGTTCCGATATCATAATAGTCAAAACCATTTTCTATCGCCCATTCAAGCGCCATGAACGTGGTAATCGAGTTAATTTCACGTAATTTCTTAGCATCTGAAAATACAACATCGGGGTAGCCGAAACGGACGGTGCTCCAGTAGCGTTTTCCTGCCCGGGTAATCACGCACCCAAGATGGCATGCAACAATTTCATCCTCCAGCAGTACTAGATCGAGCCGCCCGGCGCTTTTTGCCACCCGTTGAACTTCACGGGATTCAATTTGAGAGGCCGCTGCTCCATGCCTTGCGCTGGCATAAGGCTTCAGCATTTCCCGATCTGCGATTTCAATTTCGTCATCGTTCAAGGCCTGTTTCATACGATAGCGCAACCGGTTCTTGCGCAGATTTCGACGCAACTCGGTATTGTACCTTGCCGTAATATCTTCAATTGACCGGCTCAGCGGAACGACAGCACTTAAATATTGAGGCACATATAATGCACCCAAGGTCGGCATTTCACTGACCCACACTGTCCGCTCTGAATTATCCAACTTCAATTGGCTATTAACCGCTTGAGATTCAGCGCCCAGTAGAACCTTTACAAATTCCCGCTGTGTTTTCCTGCCCACATAGAGAATGTCATAGGTGCTGTCTTCGCGCAGTTTGAATCTGGCAATTTCCCAGCGCCAAAAACATGCCCTCCCCCCTATATCTTGCAGCCAGGCGAGCGCTTTCCTTAGCTCAAATCGCCTTGAAGGAGAGATTAACTTACGTATTAATTCGGCTATGTATTTTTTCATTTGGTTATTAGCACACTTCAAGGAATGGCCATTTGAGTTTACAAATCAATAACCTAACTACTCGAAATGAGCGCTCGACAGCCGAGCACTTTTTTCAAAATATGCGGCGTCTGACAACATTTTGTTGACGCCAATCTTAATGATGAAAACGACCCCGAACATACCCGTCAAGTCGATAATTCCAACCTGAGTAAAGGTGCTACGTCGGGGTTTTGCAAGATATTTCAGCCGTGTTTTTTATGGCGCCGGCCAGGCGTCAAATTCTTGTAATGTCAGGAATCCCTGTAGATCAACGTGCGTAACAAGAACATCGGATTACCCACCACATAGCGACTGAATAATCGCTTTGGCTCACCTATTAGCCTGAACAGCCACTCACAACCGATACGACGCACCCATTGCGGAGCACGAGTCACCTTGCCGCCGAGAAAATCTAGAATCGCCCCTCCGCACACGACCAGACAGGGCACGCCACTATCGGCTAACCTGGCAGCAACGGCTTCTTGCTTGGGCATGCCCATACCCAACACAACCAGTTCCGGCTGAAACTGCCGGGCAAGGTTTATGTAAGCATCCACCGGCGCGAAACCATGGTGAGCAGAGACTACATTGACCCCAAATAGCGCTTCGCTACGCTGTACTGCATTGGCTAGAAAGGGCTCTTCAGTACCCCAGAAAGCCACGCGCCGGCCCTTGAACACGGCCAGTAATTTGGGAATGAAATCGGTGCCATTCATATTCAACCCCGGCGCTAAGCCGAGTCGACGAAACAGGATGGCCATGCCGGAGCCATCCCTCAATAACACGTCCGCAGCCAGCAGCGCGTTAAAGTAGTCGGTATTGGACGCCACCAGATTCATGGCATGGGCATTCGCGAACCCGAGCACTGTCGTCACGTCAGGTCTGGATAACGCATCAATCAATGCTTGCTCGTCATCAACATCGCTGATCACCCTGAGTTTCTGGGTAATCGTTTGCCAGCTGTGCTGCCAGGATAAAGCACGCATTAGTTGTCATCTCGCTTCGAACGCACCCATTCAACCTGGCGCTTAAGCAAAAATCCGAGATACAGAGGGATTTTCTTCACCGCGTAGAACGGCGCGTACAACAAGGCTGAAAAAGAAATAATCCCGCGACCAAATTGGCTCCATGCCAGCAAGATAGTCACACCCAATATTGCCACCCCGGAAGAAGCTATCAAGGCTGGCGCCAAAGCTCCCGACAGCATAAATACCAACCATGCCACACCAAATACCGCCCCCAAGGCCAACGTCAATAAGGCCAACGGAGGGACCAGCAAATCCAGCGTCATCGCCAGCAGACTCCAGTTACGCTGGCCAATCGACTCCACCAGCAACTTTGGCGTATCCCCAAGGATTACCCCTAGATGACCATGTTCCCAGCGCGTACGCTGGGTAGTTAAGCCTTCATCGCTGCGCGGAAAGTAACTGGTCACCAGAGCATCGGGGCAGAACAAAGGCGACTTGCCGCTTCGGCATAAATCCAGGCCCATCTTCAAATCTTCAACGATGTGGCCACTGGCTAAATCGATCAACATCAGATCCCGCCAGACGAAAGCCATTCCCGTGCCCATTAGCTGACAGGGCAAACCGAGCCGGGTCCAACCCTGCGGCCGTACCCGATTCTTCACACACCAGGCAAACTCGGCAAGCCGCACTTTTAGCCCGGAACCTGCTGGAGCAAGCATTAAATTAAGTGCTTGCGCTGGCCGCCCTGAGTCGATGCAACAGATTGCCAAACGCTCAATAGAACCCTCGGCCACCTGGCAATCCGCATCGATAACAATCATGACGTCCGGCGCATCACTCGCCAAATGACGCACCCCGCAGTCCAGCGCATAACCCTTGCCACGCTGCTGAACATTGCTGCGTTCCACCACCTCGGCGCCCGCCGTGCGGGCCAGCGCGGCCGTGTCGTCAGAACAGTTATCCGCCACCACCAATAGACGATCACCCAAAAGCAACTGCGGCCGAATGCTATTTAACGTCGCGACGATGATCGAGGATTCATTGTGTGCCGGTATCAACACAGCCACCCGCGGTCGCGATCCTTGCGCCGACGAGCGCGACCGTGCAGGTAGGCAGGCCATCAACACCTGCACAAACAGCACTAACACCGGCAGGAGGATGAGTATCAGCAGTAAGCTGAACAGCCAACTAAGTAATGTGATCATGCTTGCGCCCTAAACAAATTAGCCAACTTGGCCGCTTCGATATCGATGTCGTGTCGCTCCAGCACCCTCTGATAAGCCGCCTCGCCCATCCGCTGCAACACCTCGACAGGTTGCGCGAGACAGTCCGCCAGCGCCGCCGCCAACTCATCCACAGCACCAGCGGGAAACAACCAACCGTTCACACCCTGTTGCACTAACTCGGGAATGCCCGCCACATAGCTCGTCAGTACGGGGCGGCGCAACGCCATGGCTTCCATGATGACCACCGGCAACCCCTCGGCGAAGCTCGGCAACACCAAGGCCCGCGCCGCAAGAATCTCCGCCCGCACCTGATCGCTGCTGATCCAGCCGGTAATTCGCACCCGCGCCTGCAAGCCATGCCGTGCAATCAGGGTTTCGATTTCCGCGCGCATTTCTCCATCGCCGGCCAGTACTATTTCGAACTCCACGTCTTGAGCTGCCAGGATGCGGGCGGCTTCAAGCAGCAAAAGCTGACCCTTCTGCTCACACAAACGACCTACACAAACCAACCGCGGCGTGGATGGCACGGCAACGGCCGGTACGTCGTGAAACGCCCGCTCCAGGCCACAATGCACCACCTTTACCCTTGCCCAGTGTGCATGAGCCACCCAGCGAAACAGCTGGCTGCGCCCATAGGAACTGATAGCAGCGACAAAGGCCGCGCGCCGAACTTTCTCGCCCAAATGAATAAACTGCGGTTTGTCGAACTCTTCCGGCCCGTGCACGGTAAAACTGTACGCCGGCCCACCGAGTACATTGGCCAGCATCACCACCTCGGTTGAGTTGGTGCCAAAATGCGCATGCACATGCTCGGCACCGAACGCCTGCAACCACATCAGCACGCGACACGCCTCGGACAAATAAACCAAATGATAGGGCCAGGGGCGATCGGCACGCCGGCCCATGCGTAACGCCAGCCACAGCGCCGAAAAAAAACGTCGCGGCTGGGCGCGCAGCACCTGCAGCACAGGCACTAACAGCTCTTTGACTCCGCCCTGCAGCACATACTGGGTTTTATCGCGTTCGGACACGTCCTCGGCATCCACCAATTCGGCATCCCAGCCACGCAGAGCAATGCGCTGCACCACAAACCCCTGACGTTCCAACGCCAAAATTTCGCGACGAATGAAGCTATGGCTGACTTTGGGGTATTGATTGATGAAATAAGCGATGCGCATAGGAACCAGACTTAGTTGTCGTTGCGGTGGATTATTACTGCAAGTAATCCCACAGTAGTACAGGTATCAGGAACGTCAACTAGCCACACGGCTGCTGCTATAACTGCCTATCAACACGCCATCTATCTTTTTAAAGGTGTCATCCAGCAGTTCATAGCGCCTGCGGTACATGGCACGTTTTTTTGAAGCAATACAGTCGAGCGGTTTCCTGGACAGAATCATGGGAATCTCAAAAAAATCTTCGCGCTCTGATGGAGTCGCTCCATGCTCTAACCAGATCACATCATAATTTGCCGCCAGTTCTAGAGCTTTGTGAGCGCCAAAATACGGATGACGATGGTGGCGATACCCATCCCCTACCGCATAAATTTTTTCAACGCCGATATTGATGGCAATGTATTTAATAACTTCGATCAGAAAGCTTCTTGGCCGAAGGCCTTCAAAGTCTTTTGTCAGGTCCCTGTAGATACTCAACGACAGTTCACTCTCGACGCCTTTATGTATCCCTTGAACGGCACCGATAAAAATACATAACTCAGTGTCCGTGCGACACAAGGTGAAGGCTATCGACGCAATGCGCAGGTCACCCTGAAACAAGTTCAGCACCAGCTCCCCTTCACGCATAAACCATATCGGACGATCCAGCACCAGGGAACAGCCAGCCGCAAACTCCGACAAATCACTCAGCAGCAAACTGTCACTTCGCCCCAACAGCAATAGCTGCGGACAGCTTTTGGTAACCACTTCGTAATGCGAGGCCAATACGCTAAGTTTATTCTTGGGGTTCCAGCTTCTACTGATGTATGGCCAATGAACAACGCCCACACAATCCCCGCCTAACTTCTCAACACCGGACTCACCCAGAGCGCTCGACATACGCCCGCAAAACAACTTTAGCTCGGACCAGTTTTTTGCAACTAAAACCAGCATTTTAAACTTATTATTCAATGCCCTTAAAGAATATCCTGCGTGTAAAAAAAACACGCTCTTTAATATCACCCAATTATTCATATAAGTCTCACTTGTATTCGATCAACGCCGTCTTGCCGGCGCCGAATCTGTTCAGTAGAAACTTGACTTGCCCGAGCATCTCGGGAAATTTCCCCAGCACGAGAAAGAAAGCCCGCAGCCAGTTTTCGCGCGTGGACCTATCGCCCCCACGGGCGAGGCGCACGACCTGCAATGGATAGACCAGCAGCACAAGCAGTCCAAACCATCCCAACACCAAACTCGCGATAACAGTCGCCAGCGGGACACCCAATCCCCAGAACCAGACACGGCGCGACTCACGCAACCAATGTTGCTCCGGTGCGGCCCCATGTAAAAATGCGCCCTCGGCAAAGGCATAACCACCGCGCAGGGTACGCCGCCACCATTGGCCGAACCGGGTCATGGTTGCATCGTGCAAGGTCATTTCCTCGCCCAGACGCCAGATCTTCCAACCATTCCCACGCAGACGCACGCACAATTCAGGCTCTTCCCCGGCAATAAGGCCCGGTCGAAACCCGGACGCTTCGGCGAAGGCGTCAGCCCGCATTAGCGCATCGCCACCACATGCCTTGGCCTCACCTACCGGCGTATCCCATTCGAAATCACACAGTAAGTTGTAAACCGAGTGCTGCGGAAAACGTTCACGGCGCCGTCCGCAGACCACCGCGACGTCAGGATGTGTATCAAGAAAGGCCTGCGCCCGGGGCAGCCAACCCCCGACAACCTCACAGTCACCGTCGACGAACTGCACATAACGCATCACCGGCATTAAGCATTGTATGCAGGCAAATCCTTCATTGCGCGCACGCGCAGCCGTAAAGGGAATCGTCATGTCCAACTCGACCACCTCGACCCCAAGCCTGAGTGCCATCTGCACTGAACCGTCTGTTGATCCAGAGTCGACATAAACAACCTTCTCCGCCGAACCGACGAGGGAAGTCAGACAACGCTCAAGCCGTAGGCCTTCGTTGCGACCGATAACAACGACACCCATCCCCATAGCCATGGCGTTCACTCAGCGACGCAATTGAAGTAATCCATCGGGTGGTTCATGAGAATTCCCTCGATTCTGCGTACTTCCTTTTCTTGATAGTCGCAGGCACGCCCACTGCCACCGAGTCGTCCGGTACATCGGTCAGCACCACAGCATTGGCACCAATCACGACATTGTTACCAATGCGGATATTGCCCAGCACCTTGGCCCCTGCACCGATATCAACATTGTTACCCATCACCGGAGCAATCGGCTCACTCACATTCTTGAGGCCCACGACGACGCCATTGCGAATACGGCAATCATCGCCGAACTGCGCAAAGCCACTGATCACGATTCCGCCGAAATGATCGATGACGAAGTTGCGCCCGACCACAACCTCACACGGCAGCTCGATACCCGTGACGATCTGCACCAGTTTGAAGAGGACTTTGTATATAAAGGAGAACAACTTACGTAACAGTGCCGGTCGCACACCGTAACGCCAGCGCCCAAAGCGATAAACCACCATCACCCAAAACCCCTGAGCCCCCCAATCTCCGGCGTATGCACGCAAGTCCGCACGTATGTTTTCGAACATAACTGGCTCTACCGTGTTGGTTGGCTAGCGAATTTGGTATCACGCAGCAACGCCCAGGTCACACGAGTATGCTGCCAACACGCCCCTAAAGCGGCCCGACCGCGGCCTTTCAATATCGCCTTGAGCGCCAAAATCAGATCACCCAGACTCACCAGCAGCATATGTGAGGCCAAACCAGGCAGACCGTGGTGCTTGCGGAAGTACAAAAGCTCACTTTCGATTTGTAACGTGGGTAACTGGCGACTAACCGCATTGAGTTTGTCAACAGACTTGGCACTTTCACCACCGATATGCACCACCGTGGTATGCGGGTAATAAACCACCTTCCAGCCCGCCTGTTTAACGCGTTTGCAGTGATCTATCTCCTCGAAGTAAAGGAAGTAGCGCGGGTCGAACAAGCCAACCTGGTCGATGACTTCACGGCGGATCAGGTAATAGCACCCGGGCACCCAGTCGCACTCACGCACCGAAGCATGATCCCAGGCCATGTCGTCGACTCTCTTAACCACAGGGAAAAAGCGTTCAAGCCCTGTACGCGAGAGGAAGACATTCAACGGCGTTGGAAAATAGCGACAGGAGGGCTGTAAATCGCCCTCTCGTCCAACCAACCGAACGCCGAGGACACCGCAATCAGGATGAGTCTCCATGTACTCGAGGGTCTTGCTCAGGGTATCCGCAGCAACAAAGGCGTCGGTATTGAGAAGCAACGCATACTTGCCCTGCAGGTGTTCAACCAATTGATTATTGGCACGCCCAAAGCCAACATTGTTTTCATTGGCCAGTTGCAATGCCTCTGGACAAATAGTTGCCATACACTCCAGCGAATTATCGGCAGAGGCATTATCCACCACTAAATAGCGCGTGCGATCCACACTATTGGACTGGCGTAACGCATTAAACATCGGTTGCAACAGCTCCGCTGTATTGTAATTAACTACCAACACGTCAAGGGGAGCACTAACCATTGGGTTGCTCGCCAAAAAAATGTTGCGCTCTCATTGCTATAAGCTTCGGTTCAAGTGCCGGGTCGTATACACCACTGCGCTGCCTGATAAGGTCAATCCACGGATAAGTGGCGCTACGCTCTTCGACTTTCGCCAACACCTCTTCCATTGTACAAATAACCTTGGCTGGATTACCCGCAACCACTACTCCAGGCGGAACATCTTTTACGACTACAGCACCGGCTGCAACAATCGAATCAGGACCAATAGTCACACGCGGCATGATGATAGAACCATAGCCGATAAAACAATTATCACGTATATCGATAGCGCCGACAGAGTCAAGTTTTTTACCATAGCGCACCTCGAGCAAGCCGACTATTCCATCGTGACCGAATAGCGTGCAACAAGATAAACCTACATTATTTCCGAGTCGTACTAGTGAAGGGTCAGTTATATTGGCAGCAGGATTGATCCATACGCCTTTACCGATGGAGTGCAGCCCCCCCCACCGAACCATATGTTTAGCCCATTCATACCCGTCCGGTTTACAGAATTTTTTATAGAGCGAGGTCCCATGCCCCGTTGTTTTTGCAATATGAGCAATAATACGTTTTAGTAGACCAATCATCCTGTCAGCCTCAATAATTCAGCGATAGACATCTGTGCCAGAGTTAGATACACCCTGATTCTTCATTACCACTACCCTAAGAGTAGACGCTTCCCTAAAATCCAACACTCAAATAATCCACACATGCTCCCCCCTTCATGAATATCTGCCCACCCCGGGCCCCATCTGATGGTGGAGATAATCTGCCAGCCTTAGAGCGAGTTGCAAAAGAGGCATCGTGGGGTTACAGGCACCCCCTGTAGCGAAAACACTGCTGCCCGCAACGTAAAGATTCTCAACACCAAACACTTTGCAGTTCTCGTCGACCACACCAAACTCAGGCGAAGTCGCCATCCGCGTGGTCCCCATATGATGAGCATGGGGATTGAGCTTCAGTGGCAAATCGACGTCATACACAAATTCTTCCAACTTGACGAAGCCCAGCCCTGTGTCGGCAAAACACTTTGCCACTTCGAGCCCTATAGACTTGACGGTTTCCCTGTCTGCAGGAGTTAGCTCCCAATGAATCTTGACCTTCCTCATCCCTAACGCATCTCGCTCGTCGAGCAATGAGATGCGGCTATCAGGGTTGGGAAACTGCTCGATCAGCGTGCCGAGCACCCCATCTCCAGGGCAATCGAACTTGGCAATAAATTCAACCTTGCGCTCCGCACCCACTTCGCAAACGAGGTTCTCGAAAAAGCTCTTGATGGAAGCCATTCGCCCATAGGATTTCACTTCAGCTACAAGCGTGGCCGTCACATTCCCTTTACCTGACTTGTGCTGCATCACGAATGCATCGGTCGTGAAGTACTGCCGAGCATCTGTACCCTGCCCGTCTTTCAGGATGAAGTTTCCCATTTCGACGTTCAGGTGCTCCATGAAGCATCTACCGACGAAACCATCCTTGCTTACGATACCGCCAGCTGCCAGGGACTCGCTGTTGAGCAGGTGCCTGGCATTCTCGATCGCGCCTGTCGCCAGAATGAATTGTTTTGCCGTGACTCGCTCTCGATGCAACTCGTAGTCCGAGACGACTATCGTTGCTATGCGGCCGGTCTCGCTGTCGAATTCAAGATCGACGCAATTGCAATGGATGAAGACATCCAGCCCCTCGGTCTCATTAAGTTCCCTGGCATATTTTTGTGCAAATCGCGTCGGCGGGCTTAGTAGAAAACGATCAGCGTCAAAGTCGGTGCCGTCCAAAGTCGCATTGATAGCCTTGAATCCGGAGTGCGGCGGAAGATCGACAATATCCATGGCCGCCGACAGATTGCGCTCGATCTCGGAAAACGCGATGGGCCAACCGGGCACGGGCACCGGAGGGCCTACGGTAAAGTCCGACTTTTCGAATGGACGGCATCGCCCGGCCCAGTGATTGGAGGTCCCGCCAAGAAAGCGCAGGCGTGTTTCATGAGCGTAGACCTCGAGGCCTGACGATGAGACCGTGTAGAGGCTCTGCGAAGCCGGCGAATACTCGTGCCCGCCGCCCTCGACAAGCACCACACGCCGACCATTACCGGCTAATCGCAAGGCCAGCGTAATGCCGGCCGGCCCACCGCCTATGATGCAGACGTCATAGTGGTCGCGGAGTTCTTTCTGCGATTGGTAGTCTTTGATCATGCTTGTGTTTGCCGAAAATGCCGGGCAGGCAGCACCCATCCGTTGATGACAACAAACTCGGATTTAGCAGCAGAAGGCCGGGCAACGGCTTTGGAAAATCCGAATATGAGCCCTCCAATACTCAATAAAGCAGAAGCCTGGAGGAAGCCTCTGCGCCCCATCACAGAGGTATTCAAATCAGTTTCTCTCATGATTCAAAGCTCCACGACATCAAGATTACGTTGGAAATTTCAACCACACATCAAGGCCATATTTTTTTGGCGACCGCCATCAATACCTCAATGGCGACGCTGTGCCACAGCTTTGGAAACATCAAGAGAAACAGATCAGATCAAAGCCATTTAAAAAGATCCGTCAATAGTTCCCCACACAAAGCCCCCACCGCCAGCATTGGCAGCACTACCAGCTCACGCTTGAGACTGAACAGCCCCAGACGACAATTGACGTAAAAAACCAGGATAAGCGTAGGAAACGTGTACAGGGCAGCGCCCCAAATCGCATATTTGACCCCACCAATCGCCAGCAGCAGAGGCAGCAGCACCCACAACGAGACCACGCGAATAATGTTATCGATAGCCTGGTACTTGGTGAGTCCCAAGGCAATCCAGACCTGATTCGCCAGCAGGTAGCGCATGGTGAAAAAAGAGAGTGAAAGAATGGCCATCATGTTGCCGGCCTCAGCGTAACGCTCATCGTACAAGATGCTGATGAGCAGGGGACTGCCGGTCAGGAACAGTCCACAGAGGAACAGGCATGCAAGATCGAGCATCAATTTCAAGCGGTAGTACAAAGCGTGGAGCCGTACGGTGTCATTAGTTCTTGAGGCCTCACTGAAGGCCGGCAAGGCCACGGCCCCGACTATCTTTTGCAACGCAAGCTGAACAGCTCCCAAAATCAGCACGGCAATGGAGTAAACGCCCAGTTCAGCGGGCGTCATGCTGCCGCCGAACCAGACACGATCACCGTACATGGCCAATACGCCCACTGCCGACGACAACAGTATCCAACGGCCGAAGCCGACTAATTCATCGAGCGCAGAACGCTCCCACTGCAGACGGTTAGAAGGGCCCTCAAACCAGAAATGCCCCAACAGCGTGTTGACCATCGATTGGATCAGACCTGCAATCACCAGCGACCAGATGGACCTGGTGAAGTAACCGATGCCCAGCATGACCACCAGCCCCACGACCTGAGACCCAAACTCGGTGAGCACCACTTTCTTTTGCTGGAAAGCGCGCACTGCCAGGTCGATTTTGGTCGACTGAAAGCCAACGATGATTGCCGAGAAACCGGTCACGGCCAACACCAGCGGCAACTCGGGTGCGGCGTAGGTGGAATTGGGCGACCACAGATTAATGGTCTGTGCATACCAGGCGAGGGCCGCAAGGAGAAGTGTCGAAGCAAAAAGGATAAAGCCGCGCACGATCTGCACGGTCCAGATGGTATTGAGAAACACCGGATCGTCGCCACGCGGGCTCTGGATGATGTTCTGGCGCAAGCCGACATCGGAAAGCATGTGCAGAACCAGAGAAACGGTGATGGCGATCATCATGATGCCGAACATCTCCGGCATCAGCAGACGGGCCATTATCAGGTTGCCGCCCAAGCGAAAGGCTTGAGACGTAACCAGCGCCCCCAGATTCCATGCCCCGGCAGAAATCGCTCGCTTACGAAGGCCCAACGTTGGCGACAAATCAACTAACGACATAACATCATCCCCGGACTCAATGGCTCAAAAGGAACTATAGTCGCGTCTGGCCATTCCACTAGTCGTCGCTCATCAATCAATAAGTCCAATCATCCATGCCTGAGCACTTCCGCGCGTTAATCGTCATTCTGGTCCTTGCTGGCATCGTTTTTGCCATGGCACGTCGACCAGCAGCAGACCTGATTCCCGACCGTAATTTCACTCGGCGGCGCAATCTGTGGTTCGTATTGACGCTACTGGCATTTGTTTCGCACAGTTTCTGGGTGTACGCGGGCATTGCCACGATCATTCTGACCTTCGCACGAAAAAACGAACGCAATCCCGTGGCGTTGTTTTTCCTGCTGCTGTTTCTCATCCCGCCGTCCCCGGCGGAGATTCCCGGCTTCGGCCTGATCAACTATTTTGTTGTCCTTAACCATATTCGTCTGCTGGCACTGTGTGTGTTGCTTCCGGCTTTTTTGGCTCTGCGCAAGCGCGCCGACACGGTCCCTTTCGGGCGCACCTGGCCTGACAAACTGTTAGCCGCCTACCTCCTGCTGACGAGTCTGCTTTTGCTGCGCGAAACCACCGTCACCGACACCTTGCGCCAAATGCTCTACCTGTTCCTCGAAGTTTTTTTGCCTTACTACGTTGCCAGCCGGGCGCTGAAGAACCTCAGCGACTTCAAGGACGCTCTGTTCGGTTTTGTACTCGCCGCCATGGTGCTGTCGCTTATAGGTCTCTTCGAATATTCCAAGCGCTGGCAGCTGTACAGCGCGGTTGTCAACGCCATGGGCATGCAATGGGATCCCGGCTACTTGAGCCGTGGTGGCTCATTACGCGCCAGCGCCACTACCGGCCAGGCCATTGCGCTGGGCTTCGTCATCAGCGTGGCCATCGGCTTTTACCTGTACATGCAGGAGGAGGTACGTAGCAAATTGCAGCGCAGCCTCGGCGCACTGTTGCTCGCCGGTGGTCTGTTCGCACCGCTGTCGCGTGGCCCCTGGATCGGTGCAGCCGTCATCATCGTCGTGTTCATCGGCACCGGCCGTAAAGCGATCAAACGCCTGATGCTGCTGGCCGCCGCCGGGGGGCTCGCCCTTCCCTTGCTGGCTGTCGTGCCGGGCGGGCAAAAAGTGCTTGATCTGCTACCGTTTATCGGCACGGTGGAAGTGGAAAATATCACCTACCGGCAGCGCTTGATTGATAACGCCGTGATCGTTATCCAGCGCAACCCTTGGCTGGGTTCTTTCAATTTCCGCAGCACACCGGAAATGCAGTCCATGATTCAGGGCCAGGGGATCATCGATATCGTGAACACCTATATCGGCATAGCGCTGTCGTTCGGTTTGATTGGTTTGACGCTTTTCGTGGTTTTTTTCGTCAGTGTTCTGCAGGGCATCCGCAAGGGGATGCGTTCATTCCCCAACGAAGACAATGAGGCACGCCGACTCGGACGTGCACTTCTGGCGACACTGGCCGGGATCCTGATCACCATCGTTACCGTTAGCAGTATCACGGTAATCCCCGTGGTGTATTGGTCGGTGGCTGGACTGGGCGTCGCCTACGCTCAGATGGCACGCAGGCTCAAGCACACCTCGACGGCCGTCACGGCGAGCGCCCACCTCCAACTCAGGTAGAACCCATGACCCAGTTGTTTCGTCGCCCCCGGATACTGCTTCTGCCACTGCTGTTTTTTGCTATTTGGCCGTTTCGTACCTGGGCGTCGGACTGGGTCGTCAGTGTGGATGAGCGCAATGGGCTGCCAATGCTGGCGCGTGGTGGCAGTCCGGTAATTGCTACGACATTCTCGTTCTTTGGGCGCAACTGGGACTGGACGTATTTGCAGACCGAATTCAAGGTACATACCCCTTATCGATACTCCCTTGCAGGCAAAAACAAAGCGCTGGATTTCGACTTGACTGCGCAGATTCAGAAGCAAGACGAGCAAAAGCTGACCTGGACCTTTGCCCTGGATGCACACAGCGGGATGTCGGGCGTTTCAGGTGGCGGCATCGTCTTCGAATTCGACCCCGCTCTTTTCGCTGGAGAAATGGGCGAGCCCACTTTGCTACCCGACAACCGCGGCTGGACCTGGGGCAATGCACAAGGACGACGCATCGAAATGCGCTTCGAGCCCGCACTGGCGGGTGTGTACTTTGAACCGGGCAGTAAATCCGAGGTGCGTGCTTTTTTCTACAAGAACACGATCAAACCTGGCCGCCAGGACTTCACAGCCACCTTGAGCGTTTCTGGCGATGTGGCGGTCGGCCCGACCACAACCGAGCGCTTCGGATTGTCGGACCCAAAGAGCTGGCCGACTGACAAGCTCGACTGGAAAACCTCGCCGGTCGACCTGTCCTTTCTCAACGCTCAGGAAAAACCTGCAGGCAAGCGCGGCTTCATCAAAGCGTCCGGCGAGCAATTGCTATTTGCCGACAACACAGCGGCGCGTTTCTGGGGCACCAACCTTTCGGCCTACACGCTGTTCCTCACATCAGACGATGCAATCAAGCTGCAGGCCAAACGCCTGTCGGCACTGGGCTTCAATCTTGTACGACTGCACCACCATGACTCGCCATGGGTCTTCCCGAACATCTTTGGCGACGGCAGGGTCACGCGCAGCACCACCCAGCAATTGAGCCCGGAATCGCTGAAAAAAATCGACTGGTGGATCAAGTGCCTGAAAGACGAAGGCATTTATGTGTGGCTCGATCTGCACGTCCAGCGAGTCTTTACTGAAAACGACAACATTTATGGCTTCGATGAATTGCCAAAAGAAGAACAGAATTTTACCTATCTCAAGGGCTATTCCTATGTGAATCTCACCATTCAGAAAGCCATGAAGCGCTTTGCCGAAGCCTACATGACCCATGTAAACAGCTATACCGGTCTCGCCTACAAAGACGACCCGGCGATTGCCGCCGTACTGATCACCAACGAAAACGACGTCACCAACCACTTTGGCAACGCCCTGTTGCCAGACAAGAATGTGCCGAAGCACAACCGCGTCTACATGGCGGAGGCCGAGGCTTTTGCCAAACAGCACAATCTGTCTGCAAACCAGACCTGGCGCTCCTGGGAGCCAGGCCCCTCCAAGCTGTTCCTTAACGATCTGGAGCGACGTTTCAACGTCGATATGATTCAACACCTGCGTGGAATAGGCGTGAAGGTCCCCATCGCCACGACCAGTAGCTGGGGCCGCAATGGTCTGAACTCCCTGCCGGCCCTTACTGCCGGCGACGTAATAGATGTCCATAGTTACGGGGGCTCGGGGCAGATAGAGAAAAACCCGCTCTACAGCGACGGCATAGTGAATTGGATTGCCGCCGGCCAGGTCATCGGCAAACCCTTGACCGTCACCGAGTGGAACAATGAGCCCTTCCCGACACCAGACCGCCATTCGCTGCCACTCTATATCGCCGGCACCGCCCGCCACCAAGGCTGGGATGCACTGATGCAATATGCCTACAGCCAGGAGCCATTGGGGGGCCAAGGGATGAGTGCCAACAACTGGCACGCCTATAACGACCCTGCAATGCTGGCTACCCTGCCCGCCGCCGCCTTGCTTTATCGCCGTGCAGACGTTCGCGAAGCAACAACGACCTACGTCTTCGCGCCGACGCCAGGCACCCTGTTCAACCAAATGATCACACCGGCCAACTCTGCTCTACTGCGCACAGCCATGGAGAAAGGCAAGCTGGAAATCGCGATGCCACAAACGCCGGAGTTGCCTTGGTTGCAACAGAGCGTTATCCCAAGCAATGCACAGGAATTTCATGACCCTGACCAGTCGCTGCTGGACGCCAATGCCATCGAGTCCACGACCGACACGGGAGAGCTAAAGCGCAACTGGAAACAAGGCGTCTACACCATTAATACACCGCGTACCCAGGCCGCTACGGGCTGGATCGGCGGCGAATCGATCAGCCTGGGCAACATTAAGGTTCAAGTGAAGACTGCCAACGCCAGTGTGGTGGTGCAAAGTCTGGACGACGCGCCTTTGGGCCGATCGCAGGATTTACTGATTTCGTTAGGCACCCGCGCCATTCCCCAAGACGACGACAAAATACCTTTTTACGTTGAGCCCCTCGAGGGCACGCTAACCATCCAGGCGCCGCAAGGCTTGACACTGTTCACCCACGGCATTCTGGGGCAAATGAAGAAGCTGCCCGCGACCTACCTTGATGGCCGCTACACAATCAAGTTCGACGGCTTGCAGGCGTCGAACTGGTTGTTTTTGAAAAAAGACGTCACGCAAGCACAACCTTAGGCGATGCGCAGCCGACCTCAACTTGATGGAACAACGCCTTGCGGCGTTGTTCCGCGAGGGCTATTTAAAGGGCGTCAAAATCAAACGATGGAACATAGCCTGCGCCGAGCAGATGTGGACATTTCGACGATACAAAATCATCACTTAATAAATCATCCGAACTTCTGTACTTACTCGTGAAAACCCCTGTGATATTTAAAAGAGTATGTGGCAAGGAGGATATGCTGATTTTCTGACTTTCTCTTTCCTTCAACTTTAAAAGCTTGAGCGATTGTTGGCTTGAAACATTATCGGATGCCCAGATAAATGCCGAAACCGGAAGATCATATTTATTGCCAATTCCATGACCCAAGAGCCCTCGACTGTCATCCATCATGTTTTCACCATGATCCGACGAATAAAACAAGACAGATGGTTTTTTGCTTGACTTCAATCGATCAATAATTGTGCTCAATAGCCAGTCCGTATACAAAATACTATTGTCATATTCCGCGGTAATTTTGTCTTTGAAGCTGTCTGTTGATGGCTTGAATTTATCGAAGTTTTCCGGGTATCGGCGTGAATACTCGAAATGACTGCCCTTGACATGAATGAATATGGCTTTCTTTTCTGTACCGCTTTTATTCAGTATTTTTTCATATTCTGAAATCAATGCTCCATCATAGCTTCTCTCAAAATACTGACGGTATTGTGCCTCTGCGGCTATTTGTGGAATTATTCCGCCAAAACTATCAACCTCCTGCACAGACAACCAATAGGTCATGTACCCGGCTGTGCGATAGATACTCACCAATGATTTTGTTGACGCAATGGCGTCCCAATCCGATATAGGCTCAAGGCTCAGCATTGAAGGAACCGCAAACGAGGTATAGGGAGCTGTCGTGCAGATCTGATTAAATTTGAAAAGCCCCGCCTGCTTACCGAGATTCGGGGTTGTTTCCTTGTTATAGCCGTAGAGGGACCAGTTCTGCGGCCGTGATGACTCACCGATTACAAAAACGATGGTTTCTATATTGGATTGATTCGACAGGCTGGTTATTTTTACATCGGATTCCCGACGGCGCTTGATAAGCACCTCCGTCCCCAAATACAAATTTGCAGTCAGGGCAATCTGCGACAAATAACCTACTGGCGTGCTTTGATCTTTTGCAAGGAGATCCATGACTGCAGATTTCCCGAAAGAATTAAGTTTGACGGTTTTATAAAAATACGCCCCATAGCCCACTAACAAGGCGCTAACAACCAAAACAAAAATACCCTTGTTTTTATATAATTCGCGCTTATGCAGGCCGATTAATCCAGCCCCATAGCAAAATATGAAAATCACCAGAACGATACTGATTGGCTGCCAATAGGTCGGCAGAAATTCGCTTGCCTCCTGATAGTTTGTCATGCCAATAAATATATAGGCAGCTGTTAATCTCGAGTTGAAATTCAACACCAAAAAGAGATCAATAGCTGCTATCAAATAGAATGGCAGCAGAATGATGTGCACCTTGAACTGATTGGATGAAATAAATCTAATTGCCAAAAGCCACAACACCGACATGCCAAGGGTGTAAACGACCAATAAATCAATTTTAGAGTATTGATTGTTTGTTAGCGCTCTAACAATCAACGGTGATAGCAGAAATGACCACAACACTAAATTTGGCCATTCTGCTTTGAATATGTTTAATGAGTAATCGATAATTTTGGCAGGATTTTTCATTTGATTATTATTCTCGCAGGATGCCCATATGCTTCCTCAGAGGGTAGCTCCAATTGGCGCTCTCGCGGTATCTTGTTCAAAATAATCTCTCCTTTGGCGCTCCAAACGTAGCGAGTCGCAAGGCTTGGCACAGTTCACCCTTGGCATTCTGGAGCAAATTAAGAAGCTGCCCGCGACCTGCCTTGATGGCCGTTATACAATCAAGTTCGACTTGCAGGGTTCGAGCTGGTTGTTTTTGAAAAAAGGTGTCACCCAGGGCAAGCTTGCACAGCGATAGTGCCCAGGAAATCGGAGATCAGGATGAAATTTTTGGTGGTGGGTGGCGCGGGTTATATCGGCTCGCACATGGTGAAGCAGCTACTGAGTGCGGGTCACGATCTTGTGGTGGCAGACAATTTCTCAACGGGTTATCGCAGCGCGTTGAGGGGCGGGACATTGGTCGAACTGGACATAGCCGACGAACAGGCGCTGGACGCCCTGTTTGCGGGACACCACTTCGATGCCGTGTTCCACTTCGCCTCCTTTATACAGGTGGGCGAATCCGTCGCTAAACCTGCCAAGTACTATCAAAACAACTTCGCCGCCACCCTGGCGCTGCTCCAGGCGATGGTTCGCGCCGGGGTTAAAAACTTCATTTTTTCCTCAACCGCCGCCGTCTACGGTGACCCGGTGTATGTACCCATCGACGAGGAGCATCCCAAGGTCGCGATCAACCCTTATGGTCGCAGCAAGTGGATGGTGGAGCAGATGCTTGAGGATTTCGACCGCGCATACGGGCTGAAATCGGTCTGCCTGCGCTACTTCAACGCCGCCGGAGCAGACCCTGAAGGACAGTTAGGTGAACGCCATGAACCGGAAACCCACCTGCTGCCCCTGATCCTGCAAGCAGCCTCCGGACGGCGCGCAACCATCACCGTCTATGGCCGTGATTACGACACGCCTGACGGCACTTGCATTCGCGACTACGTCCACGTTGTCGACCTCGTTGCCGCTCACGCACTTGCCGTGGATTATCTGTTGGCAGGGGGTGCAAGCACGGCGTTCAACCTCGGTAACGGTCAAGGTTTCTCAGTACAGCAAGTGATAGATACCGCGCGCTACGTGACCGGCCAGGATATCTCTGTCAGCGAAGCGCCACGTCGCGCGGGCGATCCACCACGCCTTGTGGCCGATCCCCGCAGGGCCAACACATTACTTGGCTGGCAACCGCAATTTGGCTCACTTGAACAGATAGTGGCGCACGCCTGGAGCTGGGAGCAGAAGTACCCTTGGCACTGACCGTCGGCGCTAGCCAATAGCGCCGATCTCCTGCGGGTGATGCTCTAGTAGTAAGAGCGGTTTTCGCGCTCGGCTTTGTTCAACACCGTGCCAATCAGGTTGGCTGTCCCAAGATGATGCAGGCTTTCCTCGATCTCTTTCTTGCTGTTCAATCCATTAGCGACAACGAGCAGGACGCAGTCGAACCTGGGCAAGACGTTAATCACATCATCCGAACTCAACAACGGCGGCAAGTCGAAAATTACGATGCGTGAGTTGTAGCGCTCGCGCAGATCAGCAATCAAATGGCTCACTGCAGGCGATGACAACACCTCGGTGGAAAGAGGAATCGGCTCACGCGTCGGCAGGACCACAAAGCGCGGCAAGGTCGGATTGACCAGTACTTCTTGCAGTTCAGCTTCATCCGCCAACAATTCATTAAGCGATTTATCCATCGGCAGACCCAGATACTCACCCACCTTCGGACGACGCAAGTCGAAGTCCACCAGTAACGCCGTCTTGGTCGTGTGATGCGCGATACTCATTGCCAGGTTTATAGCCAACACCGTTTTGCCTGCCTCTGGAGTCGGCGAGGTGATGGCGAGCGTGCGCCAGCCATTTTCTTCCATGATTTTCAGCACTTGTGTACGCAGTAGATCGAATGCCCCGCCCATACTCGAATTTTTGTTGTAAGCCACAATGCGGTTGCGCTCAAGGTGATCTGGTCGCAAAGGTACAACCTTGGTTTGCACATAACTGAGTGCATTCAGACCTGTGGACTGCGCGGTCGGTGTCATGGCTTTTGACGAGGTCTGTTGCTCGGCTTTTTCGGTATCGAGATTGATTATTTCCATGGTTATATTCCTTATGCAAACCGGCCCAGAGCTTTAAACATCAGAAGATCCAGAGGCATGTAGAGGAAGTGCAGGAGCACCAGAAAGATCGCGATTATCGCGACTCCACAGACGATCAATAGCATTCGCCATTTCCTGCGGCGTGCCAGTTCAGCCTTGGTGTGAATGTAGGGAATGGAAACCAATACGCGTCTACCCAGCACGCTGGCCAAGGCCTGAGCACCGCGCACACGCTGACTCATCATCTCGAGAAGCATCACCAGCGCACCAGCACCCACCGGGGCAAGCAAGAAACCCATGGCAACCACTTTTTTACGGTTTGGCCGTACCGGCTTTTCGGGCATCAGTGGTGACTCCAGAAGAACAAAACGCTCGGCTTTGTTTTCCTGCTCCAGGCTTTCGGAAATTTTCGCACCCATTTCCTTCGTGCGAATCTCCTCATATTTTTTACGAGCGTTATCATGGTCACGCATCACCGTGACCAAGCCGCGCTCGACTTGCGGCGTCTCAAGAATTTGCGCCTCGTATTCGGCTATTTTTCCGAGTATTTGCTGCTTTTGATCGGCCAGCGACTTGATACGTGCTTCTGCTGCGGAGATCCGCGTCTGGGCCTTGGCAACGTCCAGATTGACCGAAGCCGCTGCACCACCAGCACCTTTGCCAGCCTCAAGTGCAGCAATTTTGCGTTTGACGGCACGCACGTCGGGGTGGGCTTGCGTATACAGCGACTGCAACCTGGTGTACTCCGCTTTGAGGCTAGCCAGATCCTGTGGTTTATCAACTGCCGCACCGGGTACTCCAGGCTTGGTCGCCAGCCCGGCATTCGCGGCGGAAAGCTCCAGCTCATTGAAGCGCAACTCCTCACGGGCAGTTTTGTAGTCACGGTCGACCTCTTTAAGCTCGGTTTCTGCGCGCGTCAACATATTCATGCGCAGCTCTTGATGCTCGGGCAGCGCGTTGCTGTGTGCCTGCTTGAAGTCCGCCAACCGGTTCTCAAGGGCTTCCAGTTCCACCCTGAGTTTGTCCGCCTCCTGCGTGAGGAACTCTGTCGTTTCACTGGCGCGCTCGGTGCGCTGCTTGATGTTTTCATCCAGAAACAGCGTCACCAGCTCATTGGCAACTTTGTTCGCAATCTCTGGCTGCCGGTGCTCAAAGGAAAGACGGAAAGCAATCGTCACCTCTCCGCGCCCCTTAACGGCAGCACTGACCAGGGAGACCACAATCGCATTGCGCATTTCTTCGATCTTCTCGCTAACGCTCAGTTGCCGACTTTGCGAAGCAAAAAGATTGTATTTGTCGATGATCCCTTCCAGATGCTCACGGGTCATCACGCGCTGGCGAATGACTTCGATGCGCTCATCGGCAAAGGTATTGTTGTTGGCCGCCACCAAGTCTGGCGAAATCTGTTGAGACTCCACCAGAATCGTACCGGATGACTCATAGGTCGGCGGGAGAGAGATCGCTACCGCTATGCACACGCCCAGTATGACCACGAAACTCACGATCAACAGCAGGGCGTGGTGCTTGATGATAGCTAGGTAGTCGTTGAACGACATTTCGTATTCAGAGGCCATATTTCTCACACAGCTGAATGTCAGAGACCGGGATAACTATAAGTCAGCATCAGCCCGACGACGTTTGCAGTGGCATCCGGCAAGCCATCTTGCTGGCGTTGTTTGTATGTGTAGGATAGGCGTGCAATCCAAAAAGGCGAGAGTTCTTGGCTAAACCAGGCACTGTAATTTTTCAAGGTATTAGGCGTCCGTCCTTTGGAGTCTTGCCAGGAGGCATCGAAACCGGTGCGCCGGGTCTCGTCGACGGCATAGCTCCATGTACCCCTCAGGGCATCAACCTCGACGAAACCACCGTCGCCGCTGGCGAGAGTGCTACGACTGGCGTCGATGCTGGTATCAATACGCTCACCGGCATATTGCAACATTAAACCGCCCTGGCCTTTGGGGCCGCTACCGGTGCCGGAGACTTGGTTGAGACCCGCGTAGGCCGTCCCCTTTAGCCGCTCGGAGAATTGGACATTCAAGCCGACCGCGGGGGTGTAGCTGTTTGAGGAAGCCACCGCAGACCCCTTCTCCGGCTCATAGCGCCTCACGCCAAGACGGGTGAACAGCTCGACCTGCTCACTCCATGCATAGTTCCAGCTGAAGCGGGTCGCCAGCTCGTCATAGTCGGTCAGTGAACCAACATCGTAAGTGACATGAGTGTAGTCGGTCTCGTTAACCAGGGTACTTCGCTCGCTGAGAGCAGTGCTCCAGTTGCCGCCCACCAAATACATCTTTTGCGTGCCATCAGAGGCAACTACGCCGGTTTCCTGAACCACCGTGGAAAGCGTCGAGTTTTCTTCATATCTCGCCGTGAGTCCAAAAGCACCCGTTTCGGTCGCGCGCTGCCACCCTAACTTTAATCTGGGATCTTCACGGTCCGAAACGATCGACGTATCCGACGAACGCACGATATTTAACCCGAGACCGAACTGGAACTCATCCCGTCCGGAAGTACCCACGAGGCTGTAATCGGGGGCGATGATGGTACGGGTCACCCCCTTCTCACCACTCGTAAGCAGCAGTGGGTTGCTGTCGTACTCGACCGTCGAAGGCACTGCTATTGCTGATTGCCAAGTAGCAGCATAGGCCATGTCCGAACACGACAAAGACAGGATTGCCGTCGCAACCCCGGTAGTTCGAAATCCAAGCAAAGTAATCCCTAGTGCCTCGCGCAAGGCTAAGGCACGACCAGCGTATCGCCGGCTTTAAGTAGAAAATTGGTGGTCATGTCTTTCCCTGACATCAACTCGCTGTAGTCGACGCGCAGGATCTCTTGTCTAGCCCCATTGAGCCGCACGACCTTAATGTCGCCTTTATCGGCGAATTTGTCGAGCCCGCCCGCCATGCTTATTACCTGCAGCACTGACGTTTGACCTGACATATGCACGGTGCCGGGTTTCAGCACTTTGCCCTGAACGTAGACGAGATTACCTTCGGTGCCGGTGACGACAACGCTCACCTGCGGATCAGGTATGAAAGCCTCAAGCTTGGCAGCGATTTGCTTCGCGACAGCGGTAGCATCAAGCCCCGCAACATTGACCTGCCCTGCCAGCGGGAAGGTAATGCTGCCATCGGGGAGTACGCGTACATCCTGTTTGAGCTTGTCTTCGCCCCACACGGAAACAGAAAGGTTATCTCCCGGACTCAGCCGGTAAGTCGGGTCGTTTTCGACGGCATTGGAAATGCTGGGCCAAACGGCCAGCGCGCACAGCACAGGTATCAATGAACGGAACATCGGGATCCCTCCGTCTAAGTAGCCATGCAAGGAGTTTAGAACAAAAAAACCTAGTCAAATCACTCTAGCCTATTTCAAGCCAAAGAAACTACTACACAGCAATCACCTTGAGCTTCTGGGCGGTCAATTCCGCCAATGCAACACACCCGAAACCGGAACGTTAGTGCAAAACAGCAAAATAGTGTTATTTAACAACAGGTTGGAGCAAGCAAACCACCCTCGACGTATTCCGCGCCAATATTAACTACACCATGCCCGCTTGAGCCGGCTCACCTGCGACACTGTCAACCTGGCTATGACTACGTTTGCCAGCGCAACTAATTGATATCAACAATTACAAACCAAGTATCATTGCAAGACAGACATCATCCGCAAAAACAATACATAAAGCTGTGTGTCTACACAGCCACCAGAGTGACTGTCTAAATAACCCTTATTGCCAAATAACGTTAACTACCACCTATATCTTCCGTCGGTTGGCGACCACAATAAAACCAAATAGCGCGGAAGAAAATAACCATGCTGCCGCAGAAAGCGGTACTGCATTGGGTTGGTTGATGCCAGATACCTCAACCAGACTTTTATCCTGGAGAGATGAATCAATCTTGAATTGCTTATTGTCAGCCGCCGCCATTAATCTGTCACGCGAAGAAGAATTGACGGATACATCCACGCCCGAGTCAGCGTGATGTATGACACTGTTAACTTTCGCAGAATGGGCATCATCAACGTAAATATCAGTGATCAATGAAGGCAAGCCAAGGCTCTTTCCAAAAGTAAGCAGCGCGCCACCCGTGTGCTCTTTGAGAGCCGTACAAAGTTGAGGCCCTAACTCCTCGCAAGCGCTGCCTATGCGACTAATTTCATAGGCCAAACTGGTCGCCTGAGCACTAGCAATGGCTGCACCATTCAGGATCACAGAAAACAACACAAATTTAATGACAAGTGTTGAGCGCATAACACCGCCTCCTTGCGTAGGGGGTTATTCTTTTGTCGGTTGAAGGAATCTGTATCGGCTAAATTGAGCCTATAAGCACATCGCCATTACGTCAACAGCTCGTCACAATAATAAATTGAAATTTCCCTTCATGGAGGGTGGCGTCAAAATAACGCCACAAACACCACGTCAGCTCTGTGAATTCTATCCATGTGAAATAGCTTCACGCATGGGCGTCAGCCCGCATCAGGATGCTGGCCCACGACCCGGCGCAGCGCCTTACACCGGGCAACGAGGCACCTAGGCAATGGCATGGGCTCGACCGCCGACGACGCCTGTAAAGGCGGGGTTTATCGGCAACTTTCTGAAAATACCCGGCGACCAAGAGTTTTTGACGCATGAAGGCGCATGCAGGTAAAGCCTCCCCGTGCATTCCCAGCCTTGGAACACTGTAGAAGTCTCGGCGCTGTGACAGGGAACCATGCTCAACCTCCCTGGCACCCGCGCCGAGCAGATCAATGCAATGCGCGTAAAAGGCATCGCGATTGAAGACAGGATGAATGACTGACCTTTACTTCGGTTGCGCCACCGTATGCAAATAAGGTTTCACCGTCTTGAAGCCATCCGGGTACTTCTTCCTTGCGTCGTCGTCGGATACCGACGTAGGGATGATCACGTCCTCACCCGGACGCCAGTTCACCGGTGTGGCAACCGTGTGCTTGGCGTTTAACTGAATAGCATCGAGCAGCCGTAACACTTCATCGAAGTTGCGCCCGGCACTCATCGGGTAGACCAGCATCGCCTTGATCTTTTTATCCGGGCCGACAATGAACACTGAACGCACCGTGGCGTTGTCCACGGCAGTACGAGCGCCGCCACTGGCGTTCGGGTGAATCATGTCGTAGAGCTTGGCCACGACCAGATTCTCGTCGCCGATCATGGGGTAGTTGACCGCATGGCCCTGGGTTTCTTCGATGTCTTTGGCCCAGGTCTGATGGTTACCGACCGGGTCGACGCTGAGGCCGACAATCTTGGTGTTGCGTTTGTCGAACTCCGGCTTGAGCCCGGCCATATAACCGAGCTCAGTGGTGCAGACCGGGGTGAAGTCCTTCGGATGTGAGAACAGGATGGCCCACTTGTCGCCAATCCATTCGTGGAAATGGAGCGTGCCTTCGGTGGTTTCGGCGGTGAAATCCGGTGCTTCGTCGCCAATACGAATGGTCATGTGCGTTCTCCTCGCTGTGAAGGGTAGGGAAACTATCGGAACGATCCAGTATAGGAGACCTTGAAGACTTCGCTCTGCACCCCGCCGAAGGGCTGGCGCCAGCGATAAATGCCCGGACCTATCGCAATGCTGTTCACTTAAGGATTGTTGACTAATCCTCAGGCAGCAGGAAAATCCGGAATCTGATAAGGATTCCGGATTTTTTATGTCTGTTGCTCAGGATTTAAGCGCGGTTTTGGATTTTGCTGAGCAACCGCTCTCTCGCCTTGAGGTGTTCACCGATCATATTCCTCATGATTGGATTACCGCGGCGGCCGCTCTGGCGGATAAAGCCACGATCCGACGTCGGCGCTTGCCTTCGGACGTAGTCCTTTGGCTGGTAGTCGGGATGGCACTTTTCAGAGGTGAGCCAATAGTCG
>NZ_CP024866.1:53446-68827 GCF_004136015.1 Pseudomonas sp. ACM7
TTACTGGCTTATAACGTAGTGCGTCGAGAAGCCAGTCAGGCGGCTGTAGCTCATAAGCGGGCTCCCAGCGAGGTGAGTTTCAAGTTTGCCTGTCAGCACATCGCCAGCCATCTAGTGGTCATGGCCGGAGCGGTCTCGCCCTCACACACGCCAAGACGCCTGGACGAGCTTCGCGGCAGCATTGGTGTGCTCTTCATAGTAAAACGCCCCAGGCCTGCGAGGCCTAGGGCGGTGAAGATGTCTAAAACCCGGTATCCGGTTAACCGCAAGGCTGCTCCGCTTAAGTGAACAGCATTGCGGACCTATCGGAGCTTTCCGCCCGGCCCCCATTCACTGAGCACCTATCTGGCGTGTCCTCTCGAACTGGTGCTGCACGCCGATTTACGAGACTAAAACTTCATCCGGAAATGCTGCCTATACTGCAATCCGGGGTCGATAGAGAAAACGGACACAACCAGGAGACGTAAGGGATTGCCTCCTGTCGGTAGTGCTTACGTACGATTTTTTCCGAAATCTGCGGGTTCCCCAATCCAACTGCCCTGATTGTCTGCGCTAAGGACCTGACAGATGAATGTGATCGAATATTTTGATCGAGTAAGAATCATCAATATCTCGTCAAGAAAGGATCGCCGTTTAGAAACAGTAGAAGAATTCACTCGCAACGGCTTTCACATCGATGATGAAAAAATAGGCTTTTTTGAGGCTGTTACGCCCAGTGAGGGAAATGGCTTCCCGAGCGTCGGGGTCAGAGGCTGCTTTTTGAGTCATCTGGGGGTGCTGGAAGAGGCAATGCGCCTGAATTTGAAAAATATCTTGATCATGGAGGACGACATACAGTTCTCCAGACATATTTCTCAATATGGGAGAGCGGCGATCGAGTCTCTGGAAGGTATGGAGTGGGACATCGTCTATTTTGGGCATCCGTTTGAAGAAAATTCAAACTTGCCCGCTTGGAAAGCAGTCGACCGGCCAATACATTTGGCCCATTTCTATGCTGTAAACGGGAAATGCTTTGGGAAATTGAGGGATTTTTTATTCCAGGTTCTGGAGCGACCACCGGGACATCCTGACGGAGGTCCGATGCATTATGACGCTGCTCTCAATACGCTTATTCATAAGAATAAAGAAATTCTGGCTTACTACTTTACCTGGAATTGTGGCTATCAAAGGCCCTCGCGGACGGACCTGCATGAGCTTTCCATCTTTGACAGGGTGCCTCTCCTACAGCCGGTAATGGGTATTCTCAGGAGGTTAAAGGCAAAGAACCTGAGAAGAACTCGATAGTTTTCTCTCTTTAGGGAAGGTCTGAAGTATCCAATGCCTGACGTAACCAACCCGGCACGGCGCAGTAGCCGTGTCCGGGTGATTATGGCGGACCGCCCTCCTCATTTGCGCGCCAACTTGTACCGGACGCACTCCTCGTAAAAGCTCTCGCGCAGGGTTGCGGGCTTCATCCGCGAATTACTGTCATAGGTCTGCTCGGTAATGCCCATCGCCATCATGTGCATCCACGGTTTGCTGAACTTGTAGGTATGTAACTTTTGCCGCGCTGCATACAGTGAAACCCCGGACAGCTTGAGTTCCTGGGCTCTCGCCGCAGTACCTGCGCCCCAGCTGCAAATGTAACGATCATTCGAGGCCAGTTCTTTGGCCTGGACAGAGGCGGCAACGCTCGCCAGGCCTAACGAAATCAGCGCAACCATCACATTCCGCATTTGCATTCGATCCTAACTATCTGAAAATTAATTGATTCTGATCAAAAGTTTCAGTCCTCGGGGCCAGCAAAATGCCTTAAGTGCGCTATCGCCTGTTTTCTCAGTGTCTTACGGACATTTCTGGCGAGATTTCAATCCTTAGCTATAGCTAACACCCTCTCAATGCAATCAAGTGAGGCAACGGAATGTCAGTCGCAAAGAAAATGACAGTGGGGCAACTGACGATGTTGACAGCCGTCAATATGTTGGGCTCCGGCATTGTGCTGCTCCCCACAAAACTTGCCGAAGTCGGCGGTATTTCTATCCTTTCCTGGCTGATCACGGCCACTGGCTCCCTGGCGCTGGCCTATGCCTTTGCGCGCTGCGGGATGCTCAGCCGAAAGACCGGGGGCATGGGCGGATATGCCGAATACACCTTCGGCAAGGCGGGCAACTACATCACGAACTACACCTATGGCCTCTCGCTGTTGATTGCCAACGTGGCGATCAGTATTACCGCGGTCGGCTATATCCAGGAGCTGTTCCATGTTGAACTGGGTTCACTGCAAGTGGGTCTGGCGACCATCGCTCTGTTGTGGATCACCACGTTCGCCAACTTCGGCGGCGCGCGGATTACCGGCCGGATCGGTGCGATCACGGTTTGGGGGGTGATTGCGCCGGTGGTGCTGGTGTCCACCATTGGCTGGTTCTGGTTCGACAGCAGTGTCTACGCCGCAGGCTGGAACCCGCACAACATGGGCTGGTTCGAAGCCGCAGGTGCATCGGTGGCGATCACCTTGTGGGCATTCCTCGGTCTGGAGTCGGCGTGCGCTAACACCGATGCCGTAGAAAATCCGGAGAGGAACGTACCGATTGCGGTACTCGGCGGCACCCTCGGCGCAGCGGTGATCTACATCGTCTCCACCAACGTCATCGCCGGTATCGTCGACAACCCTGAACTGGCCTCCTCCACTGCACCGTTCGGGCTGGTCTTTGCCAAGATGTTCACTCCTATGGTCGGCGACATTGTGATGGCCGCGATGGTACTGGCGTGCATCGGTTCGCTGCTGGGCTGGCAATTCACCATCGCTCAGGTCTACAAAAGCTCCGCGGACACCGGGTATTTCCTGTCGATCTTCGCCAAGGCCAACAAGGCCGGAACACCCATTGTCGGCATGCTGGTGCTGCTGGCAGTGCAGACGGCGCTGGCTTTTCTCACCATCAGCCCTGACCTGAGCAAGCAGTTCGACACTCTCGTCAACCTCGCGGTGGTCACCAACCTGGTGCCCTACATCCTCTCCATGGCCGCGTTGATGACCATTCAAAAGGTCTCCAACGTTCCGGCGGGCACGGCGCTGGTGACCAACATCATTGCATGGGTGGCGGCGGCTTACAGCTACCTGGCGCTGTACAGCTCGGGCGCGCAGGCACTGATGCTCGGTGGCGTGACAACGATCTTTGGTTACACGCTGTTCGGCTTCGTCAACAACCGCCTGATCCGCCTCGAAGCGTTCAATAACAGCGTACCGACACAGACCGTCAGCGCTCAGCACATCACGGGCGAGCCGGTGCCGGTCAATAACTTGCAAGCAGTCAGAGTAGAGGCTTAATCATGACGGAATATAGACAGACGCTCGGCATGCTCACACTGTTGGTCAGCAGCCCGCTGGACAAACGCACCGTCTTTGGTCGCGCCCTGCATCAGTTGATCAACGATGTGGAAGAACGCACCGTCCGGGTACTGGCGTCGGAAACCTTGAGCGACGCCACGTCGATCCTGCGCTCGGACCCGGCCATTCAATGCGTGTTGCTCAGCTGGGAAATGGACAAAAGCGAAGGCCACGAGGAATGTATCCAACTGCTGGTCAGCCTGCGCGAGCGCAACACCCGGGTGCCGGTCTTCCTGATCAGCGACCGCAGCACCGCGTCGAGCATTCCGCTGGTGGTCATGCAGCACGCCGACGACTTCATCTGGTTGCCCGAGGACACCAGCCGCTTCCTCAGCGGGCGCATCCTGGCGGCCATCGAGCGTTATCGCCAAGCCGCACTGCCCCCCATGTTCGGAGCGCTGGTGAAGTTTTCCCGAACCTATGAGTACTCGTGGCACACCCCTGGACATGCCGGCGGCACAGCGTTTTTGAAGAGCACCGCGGGGCGCGCCTTCTACGAGTTTTTTGGCGAGAACCTGCTGCGTTCCGACCTGTCGATTTCAGTCGGTGAACTCGGTTCGCTGCTCGATCACAGCGGCCCCATCGGCCAGGGCGAGCGCTACGCCGCCAAGGTGTTCGGGGCCCACCGCACCTACTACGTCACCAACGGATCGTCGATGTCCAACCGCGTCATCCTCATGGCCAGCGTCACCCGCAATCAGATCGCCCTGTGCGACCGCAACTGCCACAAGTCCGCCGAGCATGCGATGACCCTGTCCGGTGCGATTCCGACCTATCTGGTGCCGACCCGCAACCGCTACGGCATCATCGGCCCGATCCTGCCGCAAACCCTGAGCAGCGACGGCGTGAAAGCCGCTATCGCCAGCAACCCGCTGGTCAAGCAAGGCATCGACCCGACACCCGTCCACGCCATCATCACCAACTCCACCTACGACGGCCTGACTTACAACGTCACCCGCGTCGAAGAGTTGCTGGGGCAAAGCGTCGATCGTCTACATTTCGATGAAGCCTGGTACGGTTATGCGCGTTTTAACCCGCTGTACCGCGAGCGCCACGCCATGCACGGCAGCCCGGACGATCACGACGACTCGAAGCCGACCGTGTTCGCCACCCAGTCGACCCACAAGTTGCTGGCCGCCCTGTCCCAGGCCTCGATGATTCACGTGCGTAACGGCCGCAACCCGATCGAACACGGGCGCTTCAACGAGTCGTACATGATGCATGCCTCGACTTCGCCGAACTACGCGATCATGGCTTCCTGCGACGTCAGCTCGGCGATGATGGAAGCGCCCAGCGGGCAAATCCTCACCACCGAATCGATCGAAGAAGCCATCAGTTTTCGCCAGGTTGTCTCGCGCATGCACAACGAAATGTTGGGCAAGGATGACTGGTTCTTTACCTGCTGGCAGCCGCCGACCGTGCAGGTTGGCGCGGCCACCGTGCCGTTCCATGAAGTCGACCCGGTGCTTTTGAAAACCGAGCCGAACTGCTGGGTACTGCATCCCAACGCGGTATGGCACGGCTTCGGTGACATCGAAGAAGGCTACTGCATGCTCGACCCGATCAAGGTCTCGGTGCTCAGCCCCGGCATGGGCGACGACGGCAACCTGCTCGACTCTGGCATCCCGGCCTGTGTACTCACGGCCTACCTGGGACGTCAGGGCATCGTGGTCGAGAAAACCACCGACTTCACCATCCTGTTCCTGTTCTCCATCGGCATCACCAAAGGCAAATGGGGCACCTTGCTCAATGCCCTGCTCGACTTCAAACGCGACTATGACGACAACGTCGAACTGGAGCTGTGCCTGCCGGATCTGCTGGCCGCCAACCAGACTCGTTATGCCGGCATGGGCCTCAAGGACCTGGCCGACGACATCTTCGCCGCCATGAAGAAACACAAAACTACCGCCAACATGGCCCAGGCGTTCGGCACACTGCCGAAAGCCGAATTCAGCCCGGTGGAGGCCTACGAAAAACTAGTCAGAAACGACATCGAACGGGTGACACTCGAAGAAGCCGCCGGACGTATCGCCGCGACCGGGATCGTGCCGTATCCACCGGGCATTCCATTGCTGATGCCGGGTGAAAACGCCGGGCCTGCGGACGGGCCTTTGCTGGCGTATCTCAAGGCGCTGGAAGCCTTCGACAAATCCTTCCCGGGTTTCACCCATGACACCCATGGAATCGAAAGCGAGGGCGGAGTTTATAGCTTGCTGGTGTTGAAATGAGCTAGCGCCTGTACGTGCTGCGAAGAAAAAAACGGGCGCCTTGAGGGCTAATACTGGTCAGTTAAGGCGCAAAACCTGTGGGAGCGAGCTTGCTCCCACAGAGTCGGGTTCAAACCCTGACATTGCGTCCCGGCAACGATGATCGCTGGCTGGTTTCCCAATCATGCACAAGCCCGACGGGCGCATCGGACGCCGGCAGCATGGTGCGCCCACGAACCAGATCGGAAGCCCGTTCGGCCAGCATGATGGTCGGTGCGTTGAGGTTGCCGTTTGGCTCGGTCGGGAACACCGATGAGTCGATCACCCGCAAACCCGCGATGCCCCGCACACGCAACTCGGAATCAACCACGGCCATCTCGTCCTCGCCCATGCGGCACGAGCCGCAGGGATGGTAGGTGCTTTCGAGGTTTTCACGCACGAAGGCGTCGATCTCTTCGTCGGTGTTCACCTGTGGCCCGGGCGCGATCTCGCCGTCGCGGAAGCGGTCCATCGCCGGCTGGCCGATGATTTCGCGGGTCAGGCGGATGCAGCGGCGGAAGCCTTCGCGGTCTTCTTCGCGTTGCAGGTAGTTGAATTGAATCTCCGGATGTTCGTAAGGGTCAGCGGAACGCACCCGAACGTAACCGCGACTCTTCGGTTTGTTCGGCCCGGTGAGCACCATGAAGCCGTGGCCCTTGATCGGTTTGTTGCCGTCATAACGCATGGCCGCGGGCAGAAAGTGGAACTGAATGTCCGGCCAGCGCAGGCCCTTGTCCGAGCGAATGAAACCACCGGCCTCGAAATGGTTGGTGGCGCCGAGTCCGTCCTTGAACAACAGCCAGCGCAGGCCGATCAACAGTTTGCTCAGCGGGTCCATTTTGCTGTTGAGCGTCACTGGCTCCTTGCAGCCGAACTGGATGTACACCTCGGCGTGATCCTGCAGGTTCTCCCCTACTCCCGGCAGGTCATGGCGCACGCCGATCCCGGCTTTGCGCAGAACCTCGGCCGGGCCGATACCGGAGCGTTGCAACAGGTGCGGCGAACCGATGGGGCCCGAGGAAATCAGCACCTCACGGTTGCAATACACCTGATGGGTCTGGCCTTCGTGGTCATACATGACGCCGACGGCTCGCTTGCCTTCAAGGATGATCTGACGAGTCATGGCATGGGTGATCACGGTCAGGTTCGCACGCCCCATGGCCGGGCGCAGGTAAGCGTTGGCCGTGGAGCAACGCACGCCGTTTTTCACCGTCATGTGCATCGCGCCGAAACCTTCCTGCATGTAACCGTTGCAGTCATCGGTCTTGATGTAGCCCGCTTCTGCTCCGGCCTCGACCCAGGCCCCGTACAACGGGTTTTTCATGTGATTGCCGTTGGTGGTGTGCAAGGGGCCGGTGCTGCCGCGATAGCCGTCACCGCCCTCCTCGTAATGCTCTGCCCGTTTGAAGTAAGGCAGGCAATTGCGATAGCCCCAACCCTCTGCACCGAGGGACTCCCATTCGTCAAAGTCATAGGCGTGGCCACGGATGTACACCAGGCCATTGATCGACGAAGAGCCACCCAGCACCTTGCCCCTTGGGCAGTGAATGCGACGTCCGTTAAGAAAAGGCTCCGGCTCGGTCTCGTAACGCCAGTTGTACTTCTTGGTGTTCATCGGGATCGAAAACGCGCTCGGCATCTGGATCACCACACTGCGATCGCTGCCGCCGAATTCCAGCACCAGGACCGAGGTGGCGGGGTCTTCGCTCAAGCGGTTGGCCAACACACAACCTGCCGAGCCGGCACCGATGATGATGTAGTCGTATTTTTGCGTAGCCATGATTATCTCCGGACCGCCGATTCGTTGAAAACGTGCAACGACGGCTTGGTCAACGTGTCGCCGGTGGTGTATTGCGGGGATGTTTTTTCGATGTGCTGGATGACGGCTTCTTCGCGCTTGAGGTCGATTGAACGGCTGAACCAGTAGTAGACCAGCCCCGACACGATCAGCCCGACCAGCCAGGCGATATCGATGCTGCCGAGCGCTTTGGCGAGTGGGCCGACATACACTTCACGCTGCTCGACGCCGTCGTAGATGTAGAAGAACGGAATCATCGAAATGAAGCCGATGGCATACGCCGCGATGCCGCGCAGGCCCCAGCTGCCGTAGATGTTGCCGTGGGGCATGAAGAAATGCGGGATGGCGTAGCGGCCCTTGCGGACGAAGAAGTAGTCGGTCAGGTTGACCGAGGTCCAGGGCACCAGGAAGTACAGCATCACCACCAGGTAGATGCCCAACACCGACAGGCCTTTGCCCGAACTCTGGATGCTCAGCGCCACGCCCAGTTGCAGCAGGATCACGAAACCAATCGCCAGGATGCGCGCCTTGCGGGTCGGTTCGATGTGCTTGATCGAGTCGACGCAGGTCAGCGTGGTCAACTTCGCGCTGTAGATGTTCATGGCGATGACCGGCAGGAACGCCAGGATCGTGACGACCACCACCACAGTCCCCATCAGTGGCGACACGGTGTTGCCGACTTGCCCAAGGGCCACCAGCACGTCCGTGGAATGCAGGTGATCGGCCAGCCAGCCACCGACAGAGATCATCCATGCGCCGGACAACGAGGCACCCAGGAACACCACCGCGATCAGTTTGCCGCTGGAGGTGTTCTTCGGCAGGTAACGCGAATAGTCAGACACATACGGGGCGTAAGCGATGTTGTAACTCGCCGCTGCCGCGAACTGGGCGATGAAGCCAGTCCAGTTGAAGCCCAGCGGCGCCGGGGCCACTTCACCGGCCGCAAGCACCGGCACCGCGGCATCGGGAACCCAGCCCATCAGCACCGCTAACGTCACCAGGCCGTAAAGCGGAAGCGACAGGTACAGCGCCCATTTGAAACTGCGGTGCATCCAGTCATGCCCGAGGATCGCCAATACGGCCGCCGGTATCGTCACCGCCACCGCGATCACTGCGGGGTTGAAACCGAATAGCGTGTGCAGTCCCTGCATCATCAACACCAGGTTGACGATGTTGAAACCGGCGAACACAAATAGCGTCGCCAGCAGCACCAGGATCACACCGCGATAGCCGAACTGCGCACGGGACTGGATCATTTGCGGCAAGCCAAGGTGTGGACCTTGCGAGCCGTGAAACGCCATGAACAGCGTGCCGAACATGATGCCCAGCGTGCCAGCGAGTGTGGTCCAGAGCGCGGTCAGGCCGACGCTCGGGCCGACGAAGCCGATGGTCATGGTGAAGAAAGTGAAATTGCCGAGGAACCAGAACGGGCCCTGGCTCGACAGTTTATCGGTGCGCTCGCTCTCCGGGATGAAATCGATTGAATGGCTTTCGACGACGGGTTTGTCGTCCAGGACCGACACGCTCAGGGCTGACTTGGCGTTAGTGTTCATGATGGTCTCTTATTGTTGGAAGATCATGACGAGGTAACTGCATTCTTTTGGGTGAACGACGCCCCTGTGGGAGCGGGCTTGCTCGCGAATAGGCCGGCACATCCAACATTGATGTCGACTGATACTCCGCTTTCGCGAGCAAGCCCGCTCCCACAGGGTTGAGTCAGCCATGACTCAGGGCAGCGTGATCCAGACCGCCTTGGTTTCGAGCAGGTAATCGAGCTGCTCCGCGCCCAGGTCCTTGCCGAATCCGGATTGCTTGTAACCACCGAACGGCATCGACGGGTCGAGGGTGCCGTGGGCGTTGACGTAGACCGAACCCGCTTTCAACCGGGGGATCAGGCTGTGCACCTTTCCAAGGTCATTGGAATACAGTGCGGCCGCCAGGCCGTAAGGCGAGTCATTGGCCAGGGCCAAAGCCTCTTCTTCATCGTCGAACGGTGCGGTGACCAGCACCGGACCAAAGATCTCTTCCTGGACGATGCGCATGTCGTTGCGGCAATGGGCAAAAATGGTCGGCTCGACGAAGAAACCGGGGCCCTCGACAGGCTGGCCGCCGTAGACCAGTTCGGCGCCTTCTTGCTTGCCGGTTTCGATGTAGTCGGTCACTCGCGCCTTCTGCAACGCCGAGACCAACGGGCTGATGAAGCAGTCTGGATCCAGACCCGGTGCGATTTTCAGCGTGCGGGTGTAAGCGATCAGTTCGCGCAGGAATTCGTCGTAGACGCTGCGATGAATGTAGGCGCGAGTACCGGCATCACACACCTGACCGGAGTTGAAAAACACGCCGTTGGCAATGGCCTGGGCGGCGGCCGGCACGTCGGCATCGGCCAATACGATTACCGGTGATTTTCCTCCGAGTTCGAGGGTTAGTCGCTTCATTTCGTCCAGTGCCGCGCGGCCAACGGTACGGCCGACCGGGGTCGAGCCGGTGAAGGTGAGCTTGTCGATACCGGGGTGCGTGGCCATCGCCGCACCGACCACGCTGCCGCGTCCGGTCACGATATTGATCACCCCGTCCGGGATGCCGGCTTCCTGCACCAACTCGGCAAAGCGCAAGGCGGACAGCGAGGTCAGTTCGGCGGGTTTGACCACCACGGTGCAACCGGTTGCCAGCGCCGCGCCGAGCTTCCAGGCCATGGTTTGCAGCGGGAAGTTCCAGGGCACGATGGCGCCGACCACACCTACCGCTTCCTTGCGGGTATAAGCCAGGTAGTTGCCGGGCAACGACGGTTCAACGGTTCGGCCATGCAGCTTCGTCGCCCAACCGGCGAAATAACGCAGCGTATCGACCGTGCCCTGGATATCGACATCCCGCGCAAAGGCGACTGACTTGCCCATGTCGATCGATTCGATTTCCGCCAGTTCGGCGGCGTTGCTTTCAATCAGGTCCGCCAGACGTTGCATCATCCGCTCGCGTTCCGCCGGTTTGGCCTGGCGCCAGGCACCACCGTCAAACTGTGCGCGGGCGGCTTGCACGGCGCGATCCAGATCCTGTGTGGTGCCCATCGGAATACGCGTGATCAGGCCCTCGGTCGACGGCTCGATAACATCGGATGTCTGCCCGTCACTGGCCTCGACAAAGGCGCCACCGATGAACATTTTCTGAACCTTGCTGAGGAAGGTCTGGGTGGCTTCGGATACACCAAATTTCTGGAGATACTGCTTAACGATCGTGTCCATTTTCATTCCCTCTGTGCGGCGGTCGGATCACGCCGTGGCCGTGGTGGTTTCGCTCATGGCGTGCCGTGCTTGAGCCCGCTCATGAAAGATGAAACCGATGCTGTTGAGCAGCAGTTGCGCCGCCAGAATCGAGGTCATGCCGGAAGGATCATAGACCGGTGCGACCTCCACCAGATCCATGCCAACGATGTTGCCTTGGCTGCGTTTGGCCAGGGCCTGGATGATTTCCAGCACTTCGTAATAGAGGAAGCCGCCGTGACTTGGGGTGCCGGTGCCAGGGGCGATGGACGGGTCGAAACCGTCGATGTCGATGGTGATGTAGTAGTTGATGTTCTGCGGGATCAACGCCAGCACACCTTCGACGCCGAGGCGGCGCACATCACGGACCGAAAGGATCTTCGAGCCGGCCGCGTGGGCGGCTTCATAGTCGTCACGATTGGACGAAGACACGTTGCGGATACCCATCTGGGTCATGCCGACAATGTGGTTCATTTCGGACGCGCGGCGCAGCGGGTTGCCATGGCCGTAGCGAACACCGTGGCGCTCGTCGACGAAGTCCAGGTGCGCATCGAAGTGGATGATGTGGATCGGGCCGCGGCCCTCGAACGCCTTGATCACCGGGGCGTGAACCGAATGATCGCCACCGAGTACAACCGGCATGACGCCGGCATCCAGAATCTTGCGCACGGCGTATTCGGTGTTCTCGTTACTGGTGACCATGTCGGTGTGCACGATGTCGGCATCACCGACGTCGACCATGCGCACGTCAGAGGCGGTCAGGTACATGACGTCATCTTCGTGGTCATAGGCGCCGGCATGGCCGAAGGAAAACAGGGTCGATGCCTCACGAATGCCGCGTGGTCCGAAGCGTGCGCCGGAACGCCACTGGGTACCCATGTCGTTGGGCACGCCGAGGACCGCCACGTCCGCATCCAATGCATCCCAATCGGTGCACACCGGGGATTTACCAAAGGTGCAGTGACCCACGAATGGCAGGTTCAGGCGACCGGATTCATAACCGTTGTTCGACATTTCAGGCATCTCCAATTCTTGTTATCAGCTAGCGGACTTGGAAGGCGACCGCCGTTGGAATGACTATGGGCGCAGGTTTTCGTGGAAAAAATGCTAAACATCAGATACTCATATCGGCATTACCGATGCATCCACGCGTGGGAGGTCCAAGGTGATCCAGCTGCACGATGTCGATCTGAAACTGCTCAGGGTGTTCGCCGCGATTGTCAGGTGCGGCGGTTTCTCTGCCGCGCAGGCGGCGTTGAATGCCGGCCAGTCAACCATCAGCGAACAGATGACTCATCTGGAAACCCGGCTGGGGGTCAAACTCTGTCAACGCGGGCGCAGCGGCTTTCGCCTGACCGAGCAAGGCGTGGCGATCCACGAAGCCACTCAGCGTCTGCTCTCGGCGGTGGAAAACTTCTGCATGGACGCTGACGTGCTCAAGCAGCACATCAGCGGCAAACTCAATCTGGGGATCATCGACACCACCATTACCGATCCCGATTCTCCACTGCCGCGAACCACCCAGCGCTTCGTCTCCAGAGGGCATGATGTGCACCTGAACGTGTACGTCGGCACCCCCGCAGAACTGGAAGAACGCGTGCTCGACGGCCGACTGCACCTGGCCATCGGGCACTTCCCGATCTACGTTCCGGGGCTGTTGCACTCGCCGCTGTATCAGGAAGCACTGGGCTTGTATTGCGGGCGGCGGCATCCGCTGTATGGCAGCAAGGCGGAGGGCGACGAACTGCTCGAAGAGATTGCCGCGAGCCGGATTGTGGTCAGGGGCTACATGCAGCAATACGATCTGGAACACTTGGGCGTCAGTAAGGCTGCGGCTACGGTGGACAACATCGAAGCGCTGGCGATTCTGCTGATCTCCGGCGCCTATCTGGGCTTTCTGCCGATGCACTTCGCAGCTCAGTGGGTCAAGACCGGCGAGATGCACCAACTGGCGCCCACCAGCTTGCAACTGATGTCGCCATTTGACGTGATCACCCGACGCGGCACTGCCCCGCCGCCGATCCTTCAGGCGTTCCTTGAGGATCTGGCCGCCTGTTCGCGCACCACCGGCAACACCTGACAGACACGGCACGTGCCGGTCATACTCATTCTGTTCGCAACCCTTGCAGGCCACCTATGCGCATCCACGTCACCTTCATCGACCGCGTCGGCATCACCCAGGAAGTGCTGGCCCTGCTCGGTGGGCGCCGTTTCAATCTGGATGCCGTCGAGATGGTGCCGCCCAACGTTTACATCGATGCGCCCACCCTCGGGGCCGATGTACTGGAAGAGCTGCGCGAGGCTTTTCTTGGGGTGCGGGGCGTGCAAGCGGTGACGATGGTCGACATCCTCCCGGGGCAGCGCCGACGCTTGCAACTCGATGCCTTGCTGGCGGCCAGCACCGACCCGGTGTTGGCGGTGGATGAGCGAGGTCATGTGCTGCTGGCCAACCCGGCGCTGATCGCACTCTGTGGCCGTGAACCCGCCGGTGAGCCGTTGACGGCGCTATTCGATGATCCTTCGCTGCATCACACATTGATCGAACACGGTTTTCGTCTGCCCATGCACGAGGTCAGTCTCGGTGGTCAGACGCTGCTGCTGGACGCCATGCCCATCACCGATGCTGGCGCCCTGCTGACCCTGTATCAACCGAACCGCATCGGTGAACGTCTCTCGGCGCTGCATCATGATCATGCCGAAGGTTTCGATGCGCTGCTCGGCGAGTCACCGGCGATTCGGACCCTCAAGGCCCGCGCCCAGCGCGTTGCAACGCTCGATGCACCGCTGCTGATTCAGGGCGAAACCGGCACCGGTAAAGAGCTGGTGGCGCGTGCCTGCCACGCGATCAGCGCCCGGCATGACTCGCCCTTCCTGGCCCTGAACTGCGCGGCGCTGCCGGAGAGCCTCGCCGAAAGCGAGCTGTTCGGCTATGCCGCGGGCGCTTTCACCGGTGCCCAGCGCGGCGGCAAACTCGGCCTGCTGGAACTGGCCGACCAGGGCACGGTGTTCCTCGACGAAGTCGGTGAAATGTCGCCCTACTTGCAAGCCAAGTTGCTGCGCTTTTTAAGCGATGGCTGCTTCCGTCGGGTGGGTGGCGATCGTGAGGTCAGGGTCAACGTGCGCGTCCTCAGCGCGACCCACCGTGATCTGGAAAAAATGGTCGGCGAAGGCAGTTTTCGCGAGGACCTGTTTTACCGCCTGAATGTGCTCAATCTGCAAGTGCCGCCGTTGCGCGAGCGCGGTCATGACATCCTGTTGATGGCCAATCATTTCATGCAGCAGGCCTGCGCGCAGATCCAGCGTCCGGTGTGTCGACTGGCGCCCGGGACCTATCCGGCGCTGCTCGGTAACCGCTGGCCGGGCAATGTACGGCAACTGCAGAACGTGATTTTTCGTGCTGCTGCAATTTGCGAGAATCCACTGGTGGACATCGACGACCTCGACATTGCCAGAACGGCGGTGGAGCGGCAAAACGACGGTGAGGTCGGCAGCCTGGAGGATGCCGTCGAAGGGTTTGAAAAGAACCTGCTGGAACAGCTCTACAGCAGCTATCCCTCCAGCCGTTTACTGGCGGCACGCCTGCAAACCTCGCACAGTGCGATCGCCATCCGGCTGCGTAAATATGGCATTCCCAACAAACCCTGATGCCTTTGCCGCAATGCATCTTCACCAACACCATCCAACCCCTGTGGGAGCGAGCTTGCTCGCGAAAGCGGACTGACATTCCCTATTAATATCGACTGACACGGCCTCTTCGCGAGCAAGCTCGCTCCCACAGGGGTCAAGAACAACCCCCCCTTTTGTATGCAATTCGATACATCGTATCGAAATCAAGACAGACCCTCTCGAAGCGTCTGGCCCAGACTTCGATCCCTCCTCCGTGCATGCCTGTATTGATTTCAATACGGAAGCTGTACGCCAATCCCGCTAGAAATATCTCAACTCATTGATTTAAAACTAATAAACTAGATTGGCACCGCCCTTGCTATCAACCCTCAAGCCACGCTCGTTGCCCGGCACGAGCCTGTCCATCGTCATCCGCCACCTGCAGCGGATGAGTCAGAACAATGAGGAGTTGATATGAGCGAATTGCGTTTTACCGTCGATCACGAATGGCTGCGTCTCGAAAGCGATGGCCTGATCACCGTTGGCATTACCGCTTATGCCCAGCAGGCGCTGGGTGACGTGGTCTTCGTTCAGGTGCCTGAACTGCGCACCTTCGGCGCTGGCGATGAGGTGGCGGTGCTGGAGTCGGTGAAAGCTGCCAGCAGCGTGTACATGCCCCTGGACGGCGAAGTGGTCGAGGTGAATTCAACACTCGAAAACTCCCCCGAATTGATCAACGAAGACGCACTGGGTGAGGGCTGGTTCTTCCGCATGCGCCCCAGCGACACGCGTGCGATGGACGCCCTGCTCGACCAGGCCGCTTACGAGCGCCTGACCAGCGCCGACGCTTGAGGATTTGCGTATGACCACCCTCCTCGATACCCGTAACGAATTCATCGCCCGCCACATCGGCCCACGTGCCGGCGACGAACAAGCCATGCTCAATAGCCTCGGTTTCGACTCGCTGGAAGCCCTGAGCGCCAGCGTCATCCCCGACAGCATCAAGGGCACCAGCGTCCTCGGCCTCGAAGACGGCCTCAGCGAAGCCGATGCCCTGGCCTTGATCAAATCCATCGCCGGCAAAAACCAGCTGTTCAAGACCTACATCGGCCA
>NZ_CP024866.1:68927-178478 GCF_004136015.1 Pseudomonas sp. ACM7
GGCACCAACCCGGCCACCGCCAACATGGCCGGCATGCGCGTGGTCGTCACCGCCTGCGATGCCCGCGGCAACGTCGACATCGAAGACCTGCGCGCCAAGGCCATCGAGCACCGCGAACACCTCGCCGCGCTGATGATCACCTACCCGTCGACCCACGGCGTGTTCGAAGAAGGCATCCGCGAAATCTGCGGCATCATTCACGACCACGGCGGCCAGGTGTACATCGACGGCGCCAACATGAACGCCATGGTCGGCCTCTGCGCGCCGGGCAAGTTCGGCGGCGACGTGTCGCACCTGAACCTGCACAAAACCTTCTGCATCCCGCACGGCGGTGGCGGCCCCGGCGTCGGCCCGATTGGCGTCAAGTCGCACCTGACCCCGTTCCTGCCGGGTCACGGCACCATGGAGCGTAAAGAAGGCGCGGTCTGCGCCGCACCGTTCGGCAGCGCGAGCATTTTGCCGATCACCTGGATGTACATTCGGATGATGGGTGGCGCCGGTCTCAAGCGTGCGTCGCAACTGGCGATCCTCAATGCCAACTACATTTCCCGTCGCCTCGAAGAGCACTACCCGGTGCTCTACACCGGCAGCAACGGCCTGGTGGCGCACGAATGCATCCTCGATTTGCGTCCGCTGAAAGACAGCAGCGGCATCAGCGTCGATGACGTCGCCAAGCGCCTGATCGACTTCGGCTTCCACGCCCCGACCATGTCGTTCCCGGTCGCCGGCACCTTGATGATCGAGCCGACCGAAAGCGAATCCAAAGAAGAACTGGACCGCTTCTGCGACCCCATGATCCGCATCCGCGAAGAAATCCGCGCGGTGGAAAACGGCACCCTGGACAAGGACGACAACCCGCTGAAAAACGCCCCGCACACTGCGGCGGAAATCGTCGGTGAATGGACGCATCCGTACAGCCGTGAGCAAGCGGTTTACCCACTCGAAACCTTGATCGAGGCCAAATACTGGCCGCCCGTCGGTCGCGTCGACAACGTGTTTGGCGATCGCAACCTGATCTGTGCCTGCCCGTCGATAGCGGACTACCAGGACGCTTAAAAACACCGCTTAACCCCTGTAGGAGCTGCCGAAGGCTGCGATCTTTTGATCTGGCTTCTAAAAAATCAAAAGATCGCAGCCTCGTTTCACTCGGCAGCTCCTACAGGTGTACGTCTATCCATCCAAGAACAACAGAGGACTCCACCATGTTCAGCAAACACGACCAGATCAAAGGCTACGACGACGAACTGCTGGCGGCGATGAACGCCGAAGACGCACGGCAAGAACATCACATCGAGCTAATCGCTTCGGAAAACTACACCAGCCAACGGGTGATGGAAGCGCAAGGCAGCGGCCTGACCAACAAGTACGCCGAAGGCTATCCGGGCAAGCGCTATTACGGCGGTTGCGAACACGTCGATGTGGTCGAACAACTGGCCATCGACCGCGCCAAACAGCTGTTCGGCGCCGATTACGCCAACGTCCAGCCGCACTCCGGCAGCCAGGCCAACGCTGCGGTCTATCTGGCGTTGCTGCAGGCCGGCGACACCGTGCTGGGCATGAGCCTGGCCCACGGCGGTCACCTGACCCACGGCGCCAAAGTGAGTTTTTCCGGCAAGTTGTATAACGCCGTTCAGTACGGCATCGACACCGCCACCGGCCTGATCGATTACGACGAAGTCGAACGCCTGGCCGTCGAACACCAACCAAAGATGATCATCGCCGGTTTCTCCGCCTACTCGAAGACTTTGGATTTCCCGCGCTTCCGTGAGATCGCCGACAAGGTTGGCGCTTATCTGTTTGTGGACATGGCCCACGTCGCCGGGCTGGTGGCGACGGGTCTGTACCCGAACCCGATTCCCTTTGCCGATGTCGTCACCACCACAACCCACAAAACCCTGCGCGGTCCGCGTGGTGGCCTGATCCTGGCCAAGGCCAATCCGGAATTGGAGAAAAAACTCAACTCAGCGGTGTTCCCCGGCGGCCAGGGTGGCCCGTTGATGCACGTGATCGCCGCCAAGGCTGTGTGCTTCAAAGAAGCCCTGGAACCAGCCTTCAAGACCTATCAGGCGCAAGTGATCCGCAACGCCCAGGCGATGGCCAAAGTCTTCATCGACCGAGGCTACGACGTCGTGTCGGGCAGTACCGACAACCACCTGTTCCTGGTCAGCCTGATTCGTCAGGGCCTGACCGGCAAAGACGCCGACGCGGCCCTTGGTCGCGCCGGGATCACCGTGAATAAGAACGCCGTACCGAACGACCCGCAATCGCCGTTCGTGACCTCGGGCCTGCGCATCGGCACCCCGGCGATCACCAGCCGTGGGTTCAAGGAAGCCCAGAGTATCGAGCTGGCGGGCTGGATCTGCGACATTCTCGATCACCTCGGCGATGCCGATGTCGAGGCCCACGTCGCCCGGCAAGCCGCTGCAATGTGCAGCGACTTCCCGGTCTACCGCGACTGATCCGCAGCACTCTTTGTAGCAGCTGGCGAAGCCTGCGTTCGGCTGCGCAGCAGTCGTGAAATCAGGCAATGCGGTGTTTCAGAAAAACCTCGCACTCAGGTTTTACGACTGCTGCGCAGCCGAACGCAGGCTGCGCCAGCTGCTACATAGAATGCGTTTTTCTGGCGTCAGCGCGGGGCTCTCCCGCTCGCACAAGAGGAAAAAATACATGAGCATACTTGTGGAATCGACCGGCAAAAGCCCGGTAAAAATGCAAGTCGGGGTCAAACTGCGCGGTGCAGAAAAGGTCGCGCGAATTCCGGTGAAGATCATCCCGACCGATGAGTTCCCACGCAAACCCGACTGGATTCGCGTGCGCATACCGACCTCCCCCGAGGTCGACCGGATCAAACAGCTGCTGCGCAAACACAAGCTGCACAGCGTCTGTGAAGAAGCCTCCTGCCCGAACCTCGGCGAGTGTTTTTCCGGTGGCACGGCGACCTTCATGATCATGGGTGACATCTGCACCCGCCGTTGCCCGTTCTGCGATGTCGGCCACGGTCGCCCGAAACCTCTCGACGCCGACGAGCCGATGAACCTCGCCGTGGCCATCGCCGACCTGCGCCTGAAGTACGTGGTGATCACCTCGGTGGACCGCGACGACTTGCGCGACGGCGGCGCCCAGCATTTCGTCGATTGCCTGCGCGAAATCCGCAAGCTGTCGCCGGGCGTGCAACTGGAAACCCTGGTGCCGGATTACCGTGGCCGTATGGACGTTGCCCTGGCGATCACCGCCACTGAGCCACCCGATGTGTTCAACCACAATCTGGAGACCGTCCCGCGCCTGTACAAAGCCGCGCGGCCGGGTTCGGATTTCGAGTGGTCGCTGGATCTGCTGCAGAAGTTCAAGCGATTGGTCCCGAGTGTACCAACCAAATCCGGCCTGATGCTGGGCCTTGGCGAGACCGACGAGGAAGTCATCGAAGTCATGCAGCGCATGCGTGAGCACGATGTCGACATGCTCACCCTCGGCCAGTACCTGCAACCGTCGCGCAGTCACTTGCCGGTCCAGCGTTTCGTCCACCCGGACGTGTTCGCCTGGTTCGCCGAACAAGGTACGCGGATGGGCTTCAAGAACGTTGCATCCGGTCCTCTGGTGCGCTCGTCCTACCATGCGGACCAACAAGTTCAGCGGGCAACGAGCACTGTGGATTCCCTCCTTACTGCTGGATTCGATTCCCCTTGAAAGCCTCACGCCGTGCGTTTCGTTCTTCGATGTAGGCGGCGCTCGGCTCGCTGATCTGGTGTTGCATGAAGTCGATGGCCAACGTTTCCTGACCGAGACGGTACTTGCGCAAGAAATATTCGGTCCTTCGGCACTGCTGGTGAACGTCAAGGATGAGGATGAACTGCTCGCCGTCGCTCGCTCGCTCAAGGGGCAGCTCAGCGCTGCCATGCATCTTGATAAGCGCGATATGCCACTGGCTCATCGCTTGCTGCCGGTCGTGGAGCGGCGCACCGGGCGAATCGTTGTCAACGCCTTCGCGCATCCTCAGGAGGTGTCTTTCGCCACCATCCACGGTGGACCGTTTCCGGCAACGTCGGACAGCCGCTTCACCTCGGTTGGCATGACGTCGATTGAACGCTTTTTGCGCCCGGTGTCTTACCAGGGTTTTCCTGATGCCCTATTGCCTGAGTCATTGCGCGAGGTTAATCCCTTGGGGCTGCCTCGCCTCGTAGACGGCCAGTAAAAACCATCCTTGACGCAGTCTTTGCCAACCCGCCCCGTGGCGCCCGCTCGTTGAGCGGGACCTCCGGACAAGTCCGCGGACTCAGCCCTTGGCCGCCATCGCGGTGACTTCCACGCGCATGCCTTCAACTGCCAGGGAGGCCACGCCAACGGCGGCCCGAACCGGCCAGGGCTTGGCGAAGAAGCGCTGGTAGACCTCGTTGAAGGCGGCGCGGTCAGCCATGTCGGTGAGGTAGATGGTCAGATGCAGAACCCGGTCCATGGAACTGCCGGCGTGCTCCAGCGCTACCTTGAGTGCCTGCAGGGTGCATTCGCTTTGCAGGGCGATGTCGCCCAACTCCAGGCTGCCGTCGGCGCGGGTGGGGATCTGAGTGGAGACCAGCAGGCCGCCGAAACCGGCGACATCCGAGGAGATGGACTGCGGATCGGGGTCGGGGAGGAAGGTGAGGTCGTGGTTTGCCATGGGGATCTCTTGCATGAGGTGGTAAAGGGGCCGTCGAGTATATAGCGGCTGGAAAACTCGGTGTGGAACGCCCAGTTTGGCAAGGCCCTGCTCACAGAAAAATCTACAATCCAGGGAAAGGTCATTCCAGTAGCGAGACCAGACGCGGCTCAATTGAGGTCTCAAGCACCTCAAGCAGAGCCAGCGTCACCGGCAGCTTGAAGCGTCGGCGTCCCGCGCTGCCGGGATTGAGGTAGAGCTGTTCGCCGCGCCATTCTATGCGGGGCTTGTGCGAATGGCCGGTGATCACCAGCTTTATGCCTGCATCAAGCACGGCTGGGACATCGGCACTGTCATGTACCAGAAAGACCTGCCATCCGTTCAGGTCGAAACATAGGCAGTCGGCGAGATTTTCCGCCCAAGGGGCGTCCAGATCGTTGTTCCCGCGGACCACGTGCAGCGGGGCTATTGATGCCAGTTGATCGAGGATTTCGGGGCTGCCGATGTCGCCCGCGTGAATAATCCGTTCACAACCCTGCAGTGCAGCAAGGGCTTCGGCGCGGAGCAAGCCATGGGTATCGGAAATCACGCCCACTTTCATGCAACGCTCCAGACCCGGTTCAAGCATCGGAACCTACTCCTCAAAGCGACCCGTGGCGTCACGATCGCGCTCGTATCGTCTCGTGAGCGGAAACGGCGGCAACCAGGACTCACGACGCACGATCCAGCTTTCGTAGGTTGGCATCAGTTGGTCAGGGGCATCCAGGGACCCCAGGTTCACTTCGATTTCGTCGTCGGTGCGCGCAAAAACGGACGAGCCGCAGCGGGGACAGAAAAACCGTCCGGCGTAGTCACGTGTTTCGCCGTCGATCGTCACCGCACTCTGAGGGAATATCGCGCAAGCATGAAAAAGCGCCCCATGATGCTTGCGGCAATCGAGACAGTGACAAAGGCCGACCCGATACGGGAGTCCCGACGCCTCAATTCGGACGTTGCCGCACAGGCAACCACCCGTGAATCGCTCCATGCTGCGTCTCCTCTAAAATCAAGCGGTCGGAATGTGATCCCCCCGACTCAAGGCGCATTCACCACGACATAAGTCACATCGCTGCCCTGATACTGTGGTTGATACCAGGTTGAACCGCACTGCATGTAAGCCGTGTTGTACTGGATGACTTGCACGCAACTGGGGGGCAATTGCGCTGGCGTGAAGATGGACCCGACCACCGCCGCTGTCACCGCGACCGTTGCGGTGACGGCCGCCGCCGTGGCGATCGGATGGTAGTGATCGTCGTAGCCATAGCGGCCCTGCCCGTCTACGTCGATGTCCACGTCGCGGCTGTTATCGATGTTGACGTTACGGGTGCCGTTGTTGATGTTGGTTCGGTTGCCGACCGTGTTTCCGGTATTGGCCCGATTTCCAGAGTTGACTGTGTTACCGGCATTCGCCCGATTTCCAGAGTTGACTGTGTTGCCGGTGTTGACCCGATTGCCCGCGTTGACGTTGGTAGCGCGTTGAGCGGTATTGCCGGTGTTGACGCGCTGAGCCCTTTGAGCACTGGGCGGCGGCGCACGATTGACCGATGCCCTGGCGTGCCCTTGGGCGCGCTGGGGTCGGGCATCCACATAAGTGACCAGGCTCAGCGTCAGTACCGAGGTGGTTACGAGCGATAACAACAGGCTCCACGACATCGTCCTGCTCATGTCATGCCCCTCCCTGATCACTGGCTCTCTTCAAAGGAATCGCCACATCGCCCTTGCGCGATGCGAAGGTGAAGATCGAGTCCTTGATGCCCGGTTTCAGGTTCCAGCGATACACCGCGCTGTATTCCGGAGAACCCGGTTCATCGGTGGTCGTGATCACCAGTTTGCACGGCAGTGGCTTGTCGGATCGGGTGATCCACAACTGCCAGTCAACGCCCTCCTGCCGAAAGGCCAGGTGATCACACAGTTGCCCCTTGATCGTCGACGGGCCGACATACAGCGCCTCTTTCAGCGCATCGATCTGTGCCTGATCGCTGCCAAACAGAAACAGGTCCTCCATGGGCACCTGAATCCCGTAATGGTTTTCTATCAAGTGCAGCGTATCGGAGACGTCAGGCGGTGCATCCACGGTGGTGTAGTACTTGAGAAACGGTGAATACTGGGTCAGTTTCTTGCCATTATAGAAGAACTCTCGCGTTCGAACATCGCCTTGCGTCTTGGCATACATCCGATCGCGACCCACCACTTTCAAGACAGTAGAGGCTTCGGTCTTGATCTTCTGGCCAGACTCCAGAACGGTATCCCGGGACACTTCGGCGTCGACCTGAAACGTCGGCAGACTGCGTAGGTAGGTGCCCATATCGATGAGTTTATCGACCACTTGCGGGTTGATCGTCGGGGTGGCGTCCGGTGTTGGCGGATCGTCGGCACGAGCGCCCGGGGCCAGCGCAAGGGTGAACAACAGGCAGAAAACACTCGCGTTGGCTTTCATTGATCCCGCTCCTTGGCCTGTGCACGACTCTTAAGCCTAGACTCGGCGTGACCCGTTCGCCAGAAGGGCAAGAAACCCTATGGGCAAACCCGATTGGAGCACTCTATGATTGAACCCCATGACCACCACGCCTCCGATCCGCCAACCCTGCCCGCCCGGCGCCTGCGACTGCGGGCGTGACCCGCTGCTGGAAACACCGGGGGCGGACGTGCGCATCCTCTTTCTGACCCGTTCGGAAGAAAAGCGCCTGGTCGAACGCCTGGAAAACCTCCAGAGCCTGAGTGATCTGGAACGCCTGCAACAGCGAATGTACGAACAGTTGGGCATCCGCGTAGACATCGTTCCCAGTTTCAACGAAGTACGCACCATGCGTGGTATCGGTATTAACCTCGGCGAACAACCGGGGTTATGCCGCAAAACCCGTCAGTCGATCCCGGCCGCGATTCGTCGCGCACTGGAGAAGCGCCCGGAGATTGCCTACGAGCTGCTCAACGCCAACGACCTGTTGCGCGATGCGTGAAATCAGCCCCATGAACCTCGTCCTCGAAGCACCTGCAAAATTCGTTGCCATGCAACGAAACAGGATCAGCGGTCATACGCAGAGTCTGGCCCGCTGCTATGCCTTCTCATGGGAGCAATGGTTTCAAGCCAGTCAGGGATGAAGCTGGACACTCAAGCGTGACCGTGGTCCCGGCACCCGCCAGGTGCGCGAAGAGCAACAGGTGCCAATCCGTAGCAGGAGGTGGCAGATGTTATTCATAGTCAGTTGGTCTATCAGTTCGGCAACTCGTAACAGCGCGATCGAGCGCTTCCTCAAGACCGGGGGAGCTCCACCCGCTGGCGTCAAGATGCTGGGACGCTGGCACGCCGTCGGTGGTGCATCCGGTTTTGGCGTGGCAGAGGCCAGTGATCCGGCAGCCATTCAGAAGTGGGTGCTGGAATGGAGCGACCTCATGACCATGGAGGTCCAGGCGGCACTGACCGATGAACAGATAGCGCCGCTGCTGGCGGGCGCTGTCGGCAAGCAATAGTCGTTGGGGCGGTGGGTGCTGCCCGCCGCCCTATTCCGGTCTCTACCTATCGCACTTTGCGCAATAGAAAGTGCGATAACGCCGGGATCAGTACCAACGCCCCGACCATGTTCCAGATGAACATGAACGTCAGCAAGATGCCCATGTCCGCCTGGAACTTGATCGGCGACCAAGCCCAGGTGATGACGCCGGCGGCCAGGGTGATACCGACCAACGCAACGACTTTGCCGGTGAACGCCACAGCGTTGCGGTAAGCCTCGGTCAACGACAGCCCGGCACGTTGCTGCGCCAGTTGCACGCTCAGCAGGTACAGCGCGTAGTCCACGCCAATCCCCACACCGAGTGCAATCACCGGTAGCGTGGCGACTTTCACGCCCATGCCGAGCCAGACCATCAGCGCTTCGCACAAAATCGACGTCAGCATCAACGGCACCACCGCCACCACCACCGCCCGCCAGCTGCGAAAGGTGATGAAACACAGCACAATCACCGCGCCATACACGTACAACAGCATGGTGCGGTTGGCATCGCGCACCACGATATTGGTCGCGGCTTCGATCCCGGCACTCCCGGCGGCGAGCATGAACTGTCGCTCGCCATTACTGTGTTCGCGGGCGAAGGTTTCGGCCACTTGCACCACGCGATCCAGGGTTTCGGCCTTGTGATCGGACAGGTACGCCACGACGGGCATCATCGAACAATCGTTATTGAACAAGTCCGGGCTGCTGACCGAAGCCTGCTGTGCGCCGTAGTTCAGCACGTTCTGGTTGCGGGCGATGGTCAACCACTTGGGGTTGCCTTCGTAGGAACCGGCCGTGATCTGCCGCACGGCGTTGACCAGTGACACGGTGGTTTGCACGCCGGGTTGCTGCTGCAATAGCCAGCCCAGGCGATCGGCTTCCACCAGGCTTTCGTATTTCAGGCAGCCTTCACTGGGGGTCTTGAGCATGATTGCGAACTGGTCGCTGGACAGCGAATAGTTGGCGGTGATGTAGGCGTTGTCGCGGTTATAGCGCGAGTCAGAGCGCAGTTCCGGGGCGCCGGGGTCGAGGTCGCCGATCTTCAGATGATGGCTGACGACAATCCCGCCCACCGCCAACAGGCCAGCGACAGTGACGGCGACAGTGGCCCAGCGACGTTCGGTGAACTTGTCGAGAAAACTCCAGAGCGCGCCCATGCCTTTGCCACGCAGCTCTTCGCTCTCCGCCCGCAAGCTGCGCACGGCAGCCTTGCGACTCACCCCCCAATAAGACAGCAACACCGGCAGCAGCACCAGATTGGTGAAGATCAACACCGCGACACCAATGCTGGCGGTGATCGCCAGGTCCTGGATCACCGGAATGTCGATCAGCATCAACACCGCAAAGCCCACGGCATCCGCCAGCAACGCGGTCAGGCCAGCGAGGAACAGACGGCGGAAGGTGTAGCGTGCGGCGACCAGTTGGTGAGTGCCGCGCCCCACGTCCTGCATGATCCCGTTCATCTTCTGCGCGCCGTGAGACACGCCAATGGCGAACACCAGGAACGGCACCAGAATCGAAAACGGATCCAGCGCAAAGCCAAACAGTGCGACCAAACCCAATTGCCAGACGACCGCGATCACCGAACAGAGGATCACCAGTGCCGTGCTGCGTACGCAGCGGGTGAAGAAAAAGATGATTGCCGTGGCAATCAACGCAGCGGCACCGAAGTACAGCATGACCTGCATCAGGCCATCGATCAGGTCGCCCACCAGTTTGGCGAAACCGATGACGCGGATCTTGATCGGCCCTTTGCCCTCCTCGCCTGCGACGCGAACAGCACCGTCGAACTCATACTTGTTGCGCAGTTTCTCTTCGAGGGTTTTCGAGAACTGGTGGTAGTCGATGCCTTGCCCGGTGATCGGGTCTTTCTCCAGCAGCGGCACGAAAATCATGCTCGACTTGAAGTTGTTGCCGATCAGACTGCCAACAATCCCCGAACGGGCGATGTTCTGGCGCAACTGCTGCACGCTCCGGGCCGAACCGTCATAGGAATCGGGCATCACCGGGCCACCCTGAAAGCCCTCTTCGGTCACTTCGGTCCAGCGTACCGCCGGGGTCCACAGCGACTTCATCCAGGCACGATCAACGCCGGGGGTGACGAACAGTTCGTCGTTGATTTCCTTCAAGGCATCCAGATAGTGCGGGTCGAAAATGTCACCGTTGGCGCTCTCCACCACCACCCGCACCGCGTTGCCCAGACCGCGCAGGGCCTGACGGTTCTCCAGGTAGTTTTTGATGAAGGGCTGACTGTGGGGAATCATCTTTTCGAAGCTGGCATTGAGCGTCAGCCGTGTGGCGGCGAAGTAGCTCAATGCGACCGTCACCAACAGGCATGCCAGCACCACCCACAGGCGATTATTGAAGATCAGCCGCTCCAGGCGGTTACCAGAACGAACGTCGAAGCCCTTGAGCTCGCGAATGACCGGCATTGTTTCGAGTTCGTAGTGACCCATCATGTAGTTCTCTTTGTAATGCCCGGCTTATTCGAGGTGTAACTGCCGCAGACCACGAGCGCCCGCGAGCACCAGTGCGTCGCCAGTGGCCACTTGCGCGGCGGCCACCGGGGCCAGTGCGGTGTGCGTCTGGATTTGAAAACTCGCACCGTCATCAACGCTGACCAGCACATGGCCGGCCTGGCTGACCAGAACGATCCGGCCATCGGCGGTGACGCTGCTGGCGGTGATGCTCAGGGGCAGGCCGAGGTCGATTTTATTCCAGCTCGTCCCGCGGTCGGTGCTGCGGTAAACGTTGCCGCGAAGACCGAATACCAACGTGGCGCCCGGTTTGCCGGTGATGCCGAAAAAGGTGCCGTTGTAGGGCGTCACAGTAGCGTCGAATCGACCGCTCACGCGATCCAGCTTCATGACCAGTCCTTGCTCGCCGACGATGAACAGGTCGTTACCCACCGGCCGCAGCGCGTAGAGGTTCAGCGCGCTTGGGTTGTCGGTGCGATCCAGTAACGGCGTCCAGCGGCGTCCCCCATCGTCGGTGCGGAAAATCAGATTGAAGGCGCCAATGATGTAGCCGACCTGATCGCTTTCGAACCAGACATCGAGGAAGGGTTTATCGGCGCCCTCATCGACCATGCGTTGAGCGTCGCTGACCCGCGCCTGCAGGCCCGCGTCATCCGGTTGGCTGGCAAGTTGGTGCTGGTAGTAATCAAGCATGATCGGCCCGACCTGACGCCCGTCCAGTTGCCGGCTCCAGGTCTGACCCGCATCACTGCTGTGCAGGACCACACCATCGTGCCCCACCGCCCAACCTTGTTGCGCAGTCGCAAAGTGCACCGCAACCAGGTCTGAACTGACCGGCACCTGCGCCTGCTGCCAGTGCTGGCCAGCGTCATCGGAATAGAGAATGTGCCCGCGCTGGCCCACGGCAATCAGCCGCTCGCCGGCCCGGGCCAGCCCGGTGAGCGTGGACTGAGCGGCAATATCGCTGCGCAGCGCCGGTGTGTCGAGCACATCGGCAAACTCGCTGGCGATCACAGGGCGGGTGAACGGAACGGCCATGGCAGCCGACAGCGCGGCAAGCAAAAACCACTTGATCATCGTCATTATTATTATCTCGGGTGTACACCACAGTTCCCTTGTGGGAGCGGGCTTGCTCGCGAAAGCGGTCTGACAGACAACATGCTTGTTGAATGTGCCGCCCTCTTCGCGAGCAAGCCCGCTCCCACATGGGATTGCAGGGTTTAGCGGATGCCGGTACCGGCCAGCGACTCGGCAGACCATTGAGCCTTGGACAGTGGGTCGATGTATTTCAGGCCACCGTAAGGACCGTAGAAACCGTTGACGTTGTACGCACCGGAAACCAGGTCATAAAGCATGTGGTTGATGGTGTCCGGGGCCTGCACGTCATAGCTGTAGGTCAGGTGCGAGAAGCCGCCACGGTAGAGCTGGCCACGACCGTCATACTCGTCGGAAGCCAGAGCGATCCAGCTGTCCTCGTCGAGGTAGAAGGTGCGCTTGCTGTAGATGTGGCGTTTGCCCGGTTTGAGCGTTGCTTCGACCACCCACACCCGGTGCAGCTCCCAGCGCAGCAAGTCGGGGTTGACGTGGTTGGCGGTCATCACGTCCGCCGCGTCCTTGTGATAGCTCAGCTTGTAGGTGTTGTACGGCACGTAGAGTTCTTTCTTGCCGACCAGTTTGAAGTCGTAACGGTCCATTGCGCCGTTGAACAGGAACGCGTCGTCATAGGTCGCGGCGCCGACGGTGCCGGGGTTCGGCGTGTCGTAGGCCAGGTCCGGCGCCAGTTTCACCCGACGTTGCCCCGGCAGGTATTGCCACGCACGACGGGGCTGCTTCAACGGGTTGACCGAATCCATGAGCAACAGTGCTTCACCGGCGCGACGGGCCGGGCCGGAGTAAGCCAGTTTGATCTTGTAGAACACTTCATCGCCAGACACTGGACCGACCGGGCGTGCCGGCGAGTACAGCGGGTATTCGATGAAGAAATTACCGGTGGAACTCAGGGAGGCGGCGCCGGACGAGTCGACGTTCCAGGAGTCGTACTTGTTGCTCATCGCCACACCCTGATAACGCAGCAAGTGGTTCCACATGGCTTCGTTACCGTCAGCCGGGATCGGGAACGGCACGCCCGGCAGGACATTTTCCAGCGACAGGCCACCGTCGGTGGTCTTGGCGGTCACGGCGTTTTTCGCGGTGTTGTCCAGCACCCCTTTAGGCAGTGCGACGCTGCGGTGGGTCGGGTACACGTCGAGGCGATAGGACGGATAACGAGTGAGCAACGCTTGGGCCGTCGCGGTGAGTTTTTCTTTCTGCTCGGCAAGGTTCTTTGTGGTGATCACCAGACGCGGTTTCTCGGCGCCGAACGGGTCCGGGCGGAACGAGTCGCCGGATTTGAAATCGGCCGGGATCGCGGTCAGGCCGCCGGTGTAGGCAGGAATGCTGCCATCGGCGTTGGCGGCTTTGTCGGCGCCGATCGAGGTCAGGCTGTTGCCGAGTTTAGCGGCCTGATCGGCGCTGACTGCCGCGTGAGCGGAGCCTGCGACGGTCAACGCCAGGGCGGCGGCCAATACTGATTTAACGAAATTCATAGGATGTCTCCTGTTGACTCAAAGCTCTTGGATCAGAGGGTGGTTTTAAAAGTGAAAGTGACCATGCCGCGATCCTTGAGCTGGGCCACGGTCCCGGCAAACGCAGTGGTCTGACCGGGAACGCAGTTGTACTGACCATTGGCACCAGGAGCGGCCCCATCGCCCCGTGACCCGGCGCTGCCGGCGGAATCGCAGGTGTCGAAATCGCCGAAGTTATCGACGTACTTGAGGTCAAAGCGATACTGGCTGCGCACGTCCATGCCGACACCGACCGAGTAGCTGCCAGTGCCTTTGTTACCGCCCAGTTGCACGGAAGACTGGCCTTTGAGGCCGACGTTGTAGCTGACCGGCAGGAACATATCGACGCCGGGGAAAACCTGATACCAGGTCGGGTTGAAGTTCATGCCCAAGATGTAGTTGTCCTTGGAGACCTTGTCGACGCCGTTGTACCAATCCTCCCCCTTGAACAGTTGCTTGTTTTCAGTCACATCCAGCCAGCGGCTGTAACCGAGTTCGACCAGCAACGTGGAGGAATCCCAAAGGGGGGTATCGCCGAACGTGGTCAGGCCGTTGAGCACCGCGTGCACGGTGTTGCCCCGCGCCACGCCGTTGTCGCCGTCAAAGTTGCTGATAAAACCGGGTCGCCCCGCGGCACCCAATGTCGGGTTGACAGTGGCCGGCACGCTGGACAGCGGCATGTTGTGGCGATAGTTGAGGTCGAAACCGACGCTCACGCCTGCGATGCTTTTGGCCAGGCTAAAACCGTAGACGTCGATGTCGTCGACGTAGAACTGGTTGTAACTGCCGGCGTTGCCGGAAATCAGCTGCGCCGGCCCGACGGCGGTCGGTTGCAGCACCAGGTTGGGCAGAATGTCCGAGGTTTTGCGGTAGTAAACACCCAGGGTGCCGTCGAGCCACGCCGGGCTCCACTTGGCCATCAGGCCGAAGTCACCGTGGTTGTCAGGGGTGTAGGTGTGACCATTGGTGAGGCGTAGAAACTGATTGGCGCCCAACGGACCAGGAGTACCAAAACGAGGATTCTGTGCGGCGATCAACGACAGGTTGTGACCGCCACTCTGGAGTCCGTCGTTGAAGCCCAGATACGTGCCTGACTCCGGCAGCCGTGCGGCGTCCCAGTCGAGGAAGTACTGCGCGGCCAGGGTCAGTTCCTGGTTGACGGTGAAGCTGGTCGACAGCTGATTACGCGGGATGAACAGCTCTTTGGCTTCGGTGCCCGGCACGGCAAGTGCCTTGGACAAATCCAGACCCGACTGGCCATAGCTGTTGCCATGAGCGAAGGCCAACACGCTTTCACCCCAATACAGGGTGTGCTTGCCCGCCTTGCCGCTCAGCAGCGATTCGTCGCCGATCTCGGTGCTGCCGAAGACGAAGGCGTCGAGGATCTCCGAGGACGGACCGTTGTAATAACGGTCGGCATAGCCACTCTGGTGCCGCGAATCAGGCTTGCCATTATTGAGCTGGTTGGTCGACGGGTTGTCGCTGCCGATATCGTCATAGGCATGGTCGTACCAGCTGTTGGCACTGACCCGAAAGCCCATCTGTTTTTTGTACACCACGTCCAGTTCCGACAGCACATCAAGACGCTGGGCTACTGGACTGCCGGACGAAAAATTACGATCACCGTCGTTGTTGTTCCACGCGTTGGCCAACTTACTGTTCGGGGCTTCGACCCGCTGGGCGTAGTTAAACTTCAAGGTATTGTCGAAGCGTACCGACACGTCCTCATTCCCCGTATCGAACTCGAACGCCTGCACAGGCGTCATCCCCAGCCCGGCGAGAACCGCCGAAGCCAGAAGCCCGCGCCGCAGATTTGGATGGCAGATCTTATTGTTGTTATTCATCTAGCGTGCTCGCCTTCTCTGTGGTTTCACGAAAAGTCATTCAAGAAAATGCCGGTTCCGGTGGTGTGCCTTGGCTCTATGGGGCACAGACCGGATCGGTCGAGGCTGTTGTATCGCGAGCGGTGGGGGGGTCGCCGGTCAATTGGGCCAAATCATCGGTCAGCGCAATCCGGGCGAAAAAAAACCTCCCCGGACGTGGCCCGGGGAGGCTTTTCATTATTGGCAGTCAACCCTGCGATCGATAATCCGTCGGCGATAACCCGGTCCAGCGTTTGAAGGCACGGGTGAAGTTGCTGGTGTCACTGAAGCCAAGCAGGAAGGTAATTTCTGTCACCGGGCGCGATGCTTGGCTCAGATAGCTGCACGCCAGTTCCTTGCGAGTGTCATCGAGCAATTGCTGGAAATGGGTGCCACGCTGGGAGAGTTTGAGCTGCAACTTGGTCGGACTCATGCACAACGCACTGGCGACCTTGTCTCGAGTGCAGTCGCCGTTGGGCAGGAATTCGATGATTTTCTGGGTGACCCCGGTGATCACATCGTTCTTGTCCAGGCGCGCCAGATAGCCGATCACGATGTTGTCATTGACCTGCGCCAATTCAGGGCAGGAGCCGGTCAGCACCTGCAGCAGGTCTGCCTTGTCGAACACCAGCAGGCTGGAGGCCTGTCTGAACAACACCGGCGCACGGAACAATGCTTCATACGGGGCCGCGCCCTCATGCGGCATAGGACGGCGCATTTCCACGCGCACGGGCTTGAACTCCTGCTTGTAGAGCAACCGCATCACCCGGATCAGAAAAGCGAAAAACGCATCTTCCGTCTCGCCGCAGAGCTCGACCAAATGATCGAACCGCAGCAAAACGTGTTCGTCAGTCTGGCTGACATTAGCCTTGGCGACCTGGGACACCAACCGGAAATAGCGCTCCAGGCGCCAGCAGAAATCCATCAAGGACCCGCTGGCGGCCAGGGAATAACCCAAGGCATGCAGGTGAGTGAGATGGATATGCTTGGCCACGGCCAGGCCAAAATACGGGTTATTGGTCACATCGACGCAGGCGCGATACAGGCGCGTCATACTGGTGGCCGGCAATCGGGTCAGCGGGTCGGTGGACTGGCTCAGCGGAATGCCTGTGGCGATGAAAATCCGTTTGCTGTCGATGCCACTGGCGTCCAGCGCCTGCGCAATCGCCACGGTATAGCTGCCGATGGTGGAGGGTTGCAGCGCGTCTTCATGCAACGGAGTTTCGGTACCGGGCGTATCCATTTTCGAACCTGACATGGGCCTGACTGCTGGGGATGCGAGCACCGATACTCGCCCCCGGCTCTGCATCGGTCAATCACCTGCTCAGGGCTTGTACGTGATGTTCCGATGCTTGGCGCGATAGTCACCTGTCCCAGTGACCGTTGAATTCATTCTATTGACCAGTGACGACCCGGCGTTCTGCACACAATGCGTTGAAGTTGTGCATCGAACAAAGAGAAGAACGCATGAACGAAAACACGCAATTCGATTACATCGTAGTGGGCGCGGGCGCTGCCGGCTGCGTGGTCGCCAGTCGCTTGTCGGAAGATTCGAATATTTCAGTCTGTCTGCTGGAAGCCGGCGGCCCCGACACCCATCCGCTGGTGCACATGCCGGCCGGCGTCGCGGCGATGGTGCCAACCTCGATCAACAATTGGCAGTACCAGACCGTGCCGCAAGCCGGCTTGAACGGTCGCGTCGGTTATCAGCCACGGGGCAAGACCCTGGGCGGCAGTTCTTCGATCAATGCCATGGCCTATCACCGCGGTCATCCGCAAGACTTCGACCGCTGGGCCGCCCTGGGCAACCCGGGATGGAGTTACCGGGAGGTGCTGCCGTTCTTCAAGCGCGCCGAGCACAACGAACACTTCAAAGATGAATTGCATGGCCAGAACGGCCCGCTGAATGTGCGTTTCCACTCCTCGCCCAATCCCTTTGGCGAAACCTTTGTCGAGGCCGGCGTACAGGCGGGTTACCCGGCCTGCCCCGATCAGAACGGCGCGAGCATGGAAGGTTTCGGTCGTGTGCAGGTCATGCAAAAGGACGGACAGCGTTGCAGCGCAGCCAAAGCCTATCTGACGCCGAACCGCCACCGGGCGAACCTGCACATCGAAACCCACGCCCACGCCACGCGCATCCTTTTCGACGGCAAGCGCGCCATGGGCATCGAGTTCATGCAGAACGGCGTCAAGCGGACCTTGCACGCGCGTCACGAGTTGATTCTGAGCTCCGGGGCCTTCAATTCCCCGCAGCTACTGCTGCTGTCTGGTGTGGGTCCGATTGGCGAGTTGCTGAAATTCGACATCCCGGTGGTCCATGGGCTACCGGGCGTGGGCCAGAACCTGGTGGATCACATCGATTACGTACATTCCTACCGCGTGAAGTCCCGTCACCTGATCGGCCTGTCGCTGGCGGGCGCCTGGGACATCGCCAAAGCGGCGATCCGTTACTGGCGGCGACGTAGCGGTCCGCTGACCACCAACTTCGCCGAGGCCTGTGCCTTCGTTCAGACCTCTCCCGAGCTCGATCAGGCGGACATTGAACTGGCCCTGACCATCGCCATGTTTGCCGACCACGGCCGCACACTGTATCGCGGTCATGGCCTGAGTATTCATGCCTGTCTGCTGCACCCGAAAAGCGTCGGGCAACTCAGCCTGGCCAGCGCGGACCCCATGGTCCCGCCACTGATCGACCCGGCGTTTCTGACCCACCCGGACGACATCAAGACGTTGATCAAAGGCTATCGCGTCATCCAGAAGGTGATGGCGACGCCAGCCTTCCAGGCATTCAGTCCAAAAGATGTCATTGAGGAGCCGATGTTCACCGACGCCGAAATCGAACGCGTCCTGCGCGACCGATCCGACACCCTCTATCACCCGGTGGGCACCTGCAAAATGGGCGACGACGCGATGGCGGTGGTGGATGCCCGATTGAAGGTCCATGGCCTGGAAGGCTTGCGGGTGGTCGATGCCTCGATCATGCCGACTATCATTGGATGCAGCACCACCGCCGCCACGGTGATGATCGGTGAAAAAGCCGCCGAATTCATCCGTCAGGACCGCGTAACCAGCGCCTCTCTTTCCTCAAAGGACGATCATGAATCCAGCACCCGCCCTTACCCCGCATAAGCTTCTTGTGGTTTCAGCGGTTGTCGAACTGGCGACCGGCGTGGCGCTGCTGCTCACGCCGGGCCTTGTCTGCAACCTGTTGCTGGGAATGCCCGCGACGGACGCGACCAACCTGATCGCCCGGTGTTTTGGCATCGCGCTGATTGCGCTCGGCATCGCGTGTTGGCCCCGAACGGCCAACCCTGCCGCGTTGCGTTCGATGCTGTTCTACAACGGGGCGATTGCGTTGTACCTGGCGTACATCGGCGTATTGGGCGGCGGCGGGTTATTGCTGTGGCCTGCGGTGGTGTTGCATGCCGTGATGAGCGCGTTGTTTTTACGTCGTTAACCTCCCCCCACCTCTAAATTCATCCAAAGGAGTACGCACATGGGCGTATTGGACGGCGTTCGTATCGTTGAAATCGCCGGCATCGGCCCGGGGCCGTTTTGCGGCATGTTGCTGGCGGACATGGGCGCCGAGGTGATCCTTGTCGAGCGCTCGGTGACCAAGGGCGCTGACATGCTCGACCTGGGCAAGCACGCTATCGTCAATCGCGGCAAACAATCGATTGCCCTGGACCTCAAAGACCCTGAAGCCATCGAAGCGGTGTTACGCCTGATCGAGGGCGCCGACGCGTTGATTGAAGGCATGCGCCCTGGCGTCATGGAGCGTCTGGGCCTGGGCCCCGACGTCTGCCTGGCGCGCAACCCACGGCTGGTTTACGGGCGCATGACGGGTTGGGGCCAACAAGGTCCGTTGGCGCAGGCCGCCGGTCACGACCTCAATTACATCGCACTGTCCGGCGCCTTGTGGTTCAGTGGCGAGGCCGGCCAGCCACCGATGGCGCCCCCTACCCTGGTGGGCGATCTGGGCGGTGGTGCGTTGTACCTGGCGATGGGCATTTTGGCCGGGATCATCAACGCCAGCACCAACGGTGTCGGCCAAGTGGTGGATGCGGCGATTGTCGATGGCAGCGCCAACCTGATGAACCTGTTGCTGTCGGCGCACGCTGCCGGCCAGCAGCCGCTGGAACGCGGTTGCGGGCTGCTCGATGGCGCGCACTGGGCCCGCACTTATGCGTGTGCCGATGGTTTGTTTGTCAGCGTGCAAGCCCTCGAACCGCAGTTCAACGCGCTGCTGTTCAAAAAACTCGGACTGGGTGACGACGCGGATTTCAAGGCCCCCTACGATCCACGTTTGTGGGGGCCGTTGCGTAAGCGACTGGAAGCCGTGTTTGCCAGCCAACCGCGCCAGCACTGGATCGATCTGCTGGAAGGCACCGATGCCTGCTTCGCCCCGGTACTGACACCGGCCGAAGCCCTGACGCATCCGCACATGGCCGAGCGTGGCGTGTACTCGCGTCAGAACGGCGTACTGCAGGCCGCACCGGCGCCACGGTTTTCAGCGACGCCTTCGGCGGTTGGCAGTGTTCCGTCTCGAGGGGAACACAGCACAGGCATTCTGCGCAAAGCAGGCTTGAGCGAAGAGCAAATCCAGCGACTGAGCTGACCTCTGTAGCAGCTGCCGAGCCTGCGAGGCTGCGTTCGGCTGCGAAGCAGTCGTGAAATCTAAGTACGCGGTCTTCCTGAAATACCGCGTCGCCTGATTTCACGACTGCTGCGCAGCCGAACGCAGGCTGCGCCAGCTGCTACAGGTTGCGTTCACCGCTACGGAATTGTCCCCGCGCAACGTCAACTCACCCCAGCAGACCGCCCCTAAGCAGGCACATCAATTTTATCCAGCACCGACAAGGGGCTCATCACAGGGGACTCATTGCAGGCTCGACTCAGTTTTTTTCAGGAACACCGCCACGGGACCGTCCTCACGCAACGCGTAACAGGTATTGAGCAGTTGACCGGTGGCGTTGCTGTAAGCCTCGGTGTCTGCCGCCGTGCGCGGTGCAACCATCGCCCGGGCCATGGGGATGGTCTGAAACGCCGTCGTAGCCATCGGCAGCAGCAACTCGGTCAAATGCACGCAGCCGCCGATCCCGCCAAACAGCTCTTTGATCCGACGCGAGAACCCTGGCCCGATCCGCTCGCCGAGCAATTTTTCATAGCCCGGCATGGCGCCGCGACATTGGCTGGTGGGCACGTCGGGCATGGCGACATGCACCTCACGCACAATAAAGTCATCGTCCAGGGCCAGACGGATCAGCATTCCATGATAGGTCTGCCCCGCCGCCACAATCCGGCCTTCCGCCAGGGTCACGGGATGAGTCTTGCTGTCGCTCAATCGTCCTTCGATATCCCACAGGCCATCCGCACGCAAATAGCCCAGGCACTCAACCGTGCGCCGGTGAATCAACCGGCGCCCCCACTCGTCGACCTCATCGATCATCATTCAAATAACCCTCTTGCGACGGCGACGCCAGACCAGTACGCCCACCAGCAACGCGATGATCGCCACGACCGGCGGCACGGCAGCCTTGAGCTTGGGCATGACCACATGCTTCAAGGCATACAACTGCCCTTGGTGCATGTAGTCATAACCCACCGGCATCGGCAGCACACCGTTGGCGCGGGCGTATTCAGCGTAGTCGGCCTGCATGCTCTGGAAGCGCTCCGGCATCTGCTGCTGCAAGTCGACCACTTCACCGGGGTCGGTGGCGATGTTGTAGAGGTGCCATTGTTCGTTGCCCACCGGCTTCAGGCTTTTCACCAGTTTGTAATCGTCTTTGAACAACGCCGCACTGCCGGACAATTCATAACCGATGGCCTGATCCTCGGGATGCACTCGCTCGGCACTGCCTTGCAGCACCGGCACCAGACTGCTGCCGATCAACGGCTCGACGGCTTTTCCCTGGTAATGGCCGTCGTGGGGTTTGATACCGGCCACCTCCAGCAGTGTCGGGACAATGTCGGTGACATGGGTGAAGGTTTGGGCAATGTGATTGGCCTGGATGCCGGGCACCCCGGAAACGATCAATGGGGTGCGCAAGCCGCCCTCGCCCGCAAAGAACTTGTAGCCGCTCAAGGGTGAGGCCGCCGCACTGGCCCAACTCGGACCGATACTGGTGAAGGCACCCTTGCTGCCCAGGCGATCGAGTTGACGGGTGTAGTTCATTTCCAGCCACACCCGCAGTGCTGGAATGGTGTAAGGGTCGGTGGGCTCACTGCCGTTATCGGATAAAAACACGAACACGGTGTTGTCGTACTCCCCCGTGGTTTTGAGATGAGCGATCAGGCGACCGATCTCCCGGTCCATGGTCTCGCCCATGCCGGCATAGACTTCCATGCGGCGTGCTTCGTAGCGTTTTTCGTTCTCATCCAATGCATCCCAGTCGGCGGTGCTGGCCATCGTCTGCATACCGACTCCCGCGGGAATCAGCCCCAGTTCAACCGCTCGGTCGCGACGAGCGTTGCGCAATGCGGTCCAGCCTTCGTCATAGCGACCGCGGTAGTTGTCAATGATGTCCTTGGGCGCCTGGATGGGAACGTGATTGGCCTGAAAGCCCAGATACGCGAAGAACGGTTTGCCGTCCTGCCGGTCGGCGGCGATGTAATCCATGGCTTTGTCGACGATAAAGGTCGAGGAGTAATAGTCCTTGGGCAGGTGCGCCGGCTGGCCGTTCTCGAACCAGGCGGCCTTGTCGTACAGCGGTGCGTAGGGTCGTTCTTCCCAGTTGTCGGAACCGCTGTCGGCCTGAATGAACGAACGGTCGAAACCACGGTTGCCCGGCAAGGTGTCAGGGGTTTTGCCCAAATGCCATTTGCCGGTGATGTAGGTGTGATAGCCGCCGTCCCTGAGCAGGCTGGCCACGGTGATCGCATTGTCGTTGAGCACGCCGCTGTAACCGGGTTTGCCCAGGTGTTCATCAGGCATGGTTTCCGGCATGTTGCCGACGCCGTTGCGGTGGTTGTCGACGCCGGTCAGCAGCATCGAACGCGTGGGCGAACAGGAAGCCGTGACGTGGAAGTCCGAGAAGCGCACGCCTTCGCGGGCCAGGGTGTCGATGTTGGGCGTGGCGATTTCGCTGCCGAACGAGCCGACATCGCTGTAGCCCCAATCGTCGGCGACCAGTACCACGATGTTCGGGTGTTTGGGTGTTGCGAAACATTGGGTGCCGAGCGCTAGACAACACATGGCCAGGACAAGCGATTTCAACGGGATCATTCACGGTTTCCTTTTGTGGGAACGGGCTTGCTCGCGAAGAGGTCCTTACATTCAACATTGATGTTGGCTGACATACCGCTTTCGCGAGCAAGCCCGCTCCCACATTTTTTGATCTGTGTGTGGCTCGATTCAGGGTTTCAACAAGGCACCCAACACGCGGCGGAACAGCTTGCCGTACGGCGGACGCAGCAGCCCCATCACATCGAACCGTGGTGGCATGAACACCGAGCGCTCCAGGCTGAAAGCCTTGAACCCATACCCGCCACGGTAACGACCGAAACCCGAGTGACCACAGCCACCAAACGGCAAATCCGTCTGGAACAGGTGCTGCATGACTTCGTTGATACACGCGCCCCCCGAATGCGTACGCTCCAGCACATGCCTGGCTTCAGCGCGGTTGACACCGAAGTAATACAGCGCCAAGGGCCGCGGATGCGCATTGATGTACTCAAGCGCTTCGCTGATATGGCGATAGCCGCGAATAGGCAGCAACGGGCCGAAGACTTCTTCTTGCATCGCCAGTGTCGAGTCCGGCGGATCAACCAGCAGGGTCGGTGCGATCTTGCGTGAAGCGCTCAAGTCCTCGTTGCCCGGATTGACCTCGATCACCCTGACGCACTGTTCGCGGGCGTCTTGCAGACAGGCTCGCATCCGCTGGTATTGCCCGGGTGTCGCCATTGCCGTGTAGTCCGGATTGTTCAGCAGCGTCGGGAACAGGCGCTGCAATTCGAGCTGCATGGAACTCAATAAACGCTCGAGGTCATCCTCATGCACAAACACATAGTCCGGCGCAATACAGGCCTGCCCACTGCTGACCCCCTTGCCGCCCCAGATGCGTCTGGCGGCGTTTTCCAGGTCAGCGCCGCGACCGATGATGGTCGGGGATTTGCCGCCCAGTTCCAGGGTCAACGGCGTCAAATTTTCTGCCGCAGCGCGCATCACCAGACGCCCGACCCGCGGGCTGCCGGTAAACACCAGATGATCGAGCGGCATGGCAGAAAACGCCGCGCCCAGTTCGGCGCCTCCGATAAAGGCAGCCACCTCACTGTCGTCGAACGCCTGCGCCAGCAGCTCAATCAGCACGCCCGCTGTGGCCGGTGACTGGTCGGAAAACAGAATAATCGCCCGGTTACCGGCTGCCAGCGCTTCGGCCAGCGGCCCAAGCGCGATGGCAATCGGAAAATTCCACGGGGAAATAATGCCGATCGTGCCCAATGGCTGGAAATGAATTTCCGCCCTGGCACCCAGCCAGCCGCTGCCCAGTTCGGCTTTGCGGCGCTGCGGTTTCATCCAGCGGCGAACATGGTCACGGGCGTACTTGAGGCCCTGGACCGGCAACAGAACATCGGCCATCAGCGATTGATCATGGCTGCGCCAGGTGAAGTCGCTGGCCAGCGCCTCGCACAACCGCTGCTGATTTTTCAGCAACAGAGTGATGACCCGATTGATGCGCTCAATGCGCAATTCAGCCGACGGCGGCCCTTCGGCCAGGGAGGCGGCTTGCTGGCGGGCGAGCACAGCACGGACCCGCTCGGGTGCAAACTTAGCGTTGGCGGATTTATCGCCAGGCGTTTTGAGGTCGTGCAGTGCGCAGTGCATGTTCAAGCTCCTATCGTGCGGGCTCATTGGGGCCTACCAGTTCGAAGTCTGGAGAGAACTTGTCCAGCGAGCCGAGCACGTCATAGACCGCTATTTTGCTGCCATCGATCTTCAGGTCCCCTTTGAAGACCGCCTCGATCGGCGAGACTTTCTCCGCCAGGATGGCGTTCAGCGTCTCGCGTGTCAGGGTCAGGGTGGCATCGGCCTTGTCGGCGTTGTAATCGGCGATATAGGTCAACGCCGAGTTCTCCAGATTGAGCGTGTAACGCGTGCCCGACGGACCGACATCCGTGAAATTCCAGTTGAGGACAATGTGTTTGCCCTCGACATCCCGGGCCTTCAGACGCACACCCAGGTAATCGAAAATATTGTCGATGGTCAGCGCCCGAAGCATGTCTGGGCTGGCGGTACGCAGCGGTGAAGCGAGTTTTTTACCACCGCTGCGATGCTCCATGGCGGCGGCCAGATAGCTGTTGCGCTCCACCGCCGATTCGGCCTGGTAACCCAACTGCTCGAGGGCATCGGCCGCCAGTTCTCGCGCCGCGCTGTTGCTCGGTTCGGCGTACACCAAATGGCTCATGGCTTGCGCCACCCAGCGGTACTGGCCGTTAGCAAAGTCATTGCGGGCGCGGGCCAACACGGCGTCGGCACCGCCGCCGTACTCAACGAATTTCTTGCCGTAATCACCGTCGGACAACGCATCGAGATTGGCCGGATTGGCGTCATACCAGCCCATGTATTGCTGATATACCGCCTTGGCGTTGCGTTGTACCGAACCGTAAAACCCGTGGGTGAAGGTCTCACTGGTCAGGCTCGCCGGGACGTGATTGCGCATGTATTCGCCAATCTCAACCGGTTTGTAGCCCTTGTTGATCAGGCGCAACGATTGGTCATGCAGCCACTTGTACATGTCCCGTTGCTTGGACAAATAGTTGACCACGCGCTCATTCCCGAACACCGGCCAACCATGCTGGCCCACCAGGATGTCGGAACCCGGGGCGAACTGATGCAGGGCCTCATTGAGGTATTTCGACCAGGCCAGGCCATCACGGATTGTCGCCCCACGCAGCGTCAGTAACTGATGCTGGGTCGGCAGCGCCAACTCACCGGTATCGAGCACTTTGAACTGCGGGAAATAGTGGATGAATTCGGCCGGGGCCTCGGTGCCGGGAGCCAGCATGTTGACGATCTCTACGCCATCGATGGTCAGCGTCTGCACCGGCTGATTGAGCTCGAGGGTCGGCGGGATCATCGTGATGGTGCCGTTGGACAAGGCCTTGGCCCCCCCAAGGTCGATCTGACCCTGGGCACTGCGGGGCAACGTCGTACCAAACTGGTATTCGGCGCGGCGGCTCATCGCGTTGCCGGCCATCACGTTTTCGGCCACCGCCGTCGCCATGAACCCCGCCGGAGCAATGATCTGCACCTTGCCCGACTTCACGTCCGCCTCATCGACGATGCCGCGAATCCCGGCGAAGTGATCAACGTGACTGTGGTTGTAAAGCACCGCCACCACCGGTTTTCTCGGCCGATGCTGGTAATAGAGTTCAAGTGACGCACGGGCCACTTCAGTGGCCAGGTTGCAGTCAACGATGATCAGGCCGGTGTTGCCCTCGATGATGGTCATATTGGTCAGATCAAGACCGCGCACCTGGTAAAACCCATCGGTGACCTTGAACAATCCGTTGGCCATGCTTTTGCGCGCCTGCTGCCACAGGCTCGGATTGACCGTAGCCGGCGCATCGGCGCTGCCTAGAAATTCGTAGCCTTTAAGGCTGTACACCACGTGACCGTCGGCAGCGGTGGTTTCGGCGTCTGGCAGGCTCGCGATGAAGCCGCGCTGGATGTCGTCTTCCACCTGCGGGTCAACGGCCGGCATGGTGTGTGCCGTGTTCGCGTTGACGGCGATGGTCGCCGCCGTCGCGGCTTTCTGGCCACCCTGGCCGGCGCTGTTGTCCACCATAGGCCCAGACACGCCGGCTTGACCGCGTGACCAGTGCAAAGCCCCGGCAATACTGGCAGCCAGCACCGATACCGTCAGCACGACACGGAAAGTTTTCATCGCAGGGTCTCTCTCATTGTTATTTGGATTGCCATTGCGATGGTGCAATCAAGCACTGGTGACTTGCCGGTCTTCTCGATCAATTCATCAGTCTTCACAGGCGGGCAATCTGTGGGAGCGAGCTTGCTCGCGATAGCGGACTGTCAGGCAATACATCTGTTGAATGTAAAACCGCTATCGCGAGCAAGCTCGCTCCCACAGGGATTGCAGTGTCTTGAGTTTCTACTGCATCCCTCCCCCCTGCGGACAACCGCTTTCGTTGCAATGACCTGCGACAGCACCGCGTGCGTTCCTACTATCGGCCCATCAACGACGCCAACAGAGCGCTAACAATAAGGGGAGTTGTCATGAGTGAAGATGTCTTGCTGTACGAAATCGTCGGCCCGGTGGCGCGCCTGACGCTCAATCGGCCAAGGGCCATGAACGCGCTGAACCTGGCAACACTCGCCGAGCTCGAACGCTGCCTCAACGACATTGCACTGAACGATGAATTGCGAGCGGTGATCCTCACCGGCAACGGCCCGGCCTTCTGCGCCGGTGCCGACCTGAAGGAAGTCCTGGCCGGTGCCACGCTGCCTGCGGGCGAAGCCGACTTTCTCGACCGTGCCAATCAGGTCTTCGGTCAGTTGCGCAACTTTCCCAAACCGGTGATCGCCGCGCTCAACGGCGTGACCATGGCCGGCGGCCTGGAACTGGCCATGTGCGCCGACATCGTGGTGGCGGCGCAAACCGCGACCCTCGCCGACGCTCACGCCAACTTCGGCGTTTACCCCGGCGCTGGTGGCGCGGCGGTGCTGCCACGGTTGATCCCGCTGAATATGGCAATGTACTTGCTGATGACCGGCAAATCCCTCTCGGCCACCGAAATGAAAGTCTACGGTCTGGTGTGTGAAGTCCACGCCGACGCCGAACTCGCCGACGCCGCCCTGGCGCTGGCCAATCAGATCGCGAAAAAGAGCCCGATCGCCCTGCGCCGCATGAAAGAAGTGGCCCGCGCCTCCGCCGACAAGTCCCGCGACGACGCCTTGCAGCACGAGCAAGTGATGTTGCGCCAGCACCTGCGCACCGCCGATTTCCAGGAAGGGCTGCAGGCCTTTGGCGAAAAACGCGCACCGAACTTCAAGGGCCGCTAGGCCGCCACGTCCCCGCCATCTCAGGAACAGACAATGAACGATATCTACGTAGTGGGCGTCGGCATGACGCCGTTTGGTCGCTTGCTGGACCGCAGCGTCTACGACATGGTCGACGAAGCCGTGGGCCTGGCATTGAAAGATGCCGGCGCCACCACCGCTGACGTCGGCTCGGTGTACTACAGCACCATGACCAATGGCATGTTGCAGGGCCAGACCGGTATTCCGGGTCCGATCGCCATGCGTCGCATCGGCATCGAAGGTGTGCCGGTGTTTTCGGTAGAGAACGCCTGCGCGTCCGGTTCCTCGGCGTTCAACCTCGCCACGCTGGCCTTGCGTGCCGGTCAGTGCGACATCGCCCTGGCGGTCGGCGCCGAGAAGATGAATATCCCGGACAAAGCCAAGATGTTTGCCGTGTTCGACGGCGGCTGGGACGTCTCCACCGTCGAGCAGAACAAGCACACCCTGCTGGCCATGGGCGAAGGCATCGTGCCGCCGCCGGGCACCGTGTCCGAACGCCCTTACAGCGTGTTCATGGATGTGTATGCCGCCATTTGCCGTAATCACATGCTGCGTTACGGCACCACCCAACGGCAGATCGCCGCAGTGGCCGCAAAGAACCACCAGCACTCGGTGCACAACCCTTTGGCCCAGTTCCAACAAGCGTTCAGCATTGATGAAGTGTTGGCCTCGCCGCCGATCTGCTACCCGCTGACGACCCTCATGTGTTCGCCGATCAGCGACGGCGCCGCCGCCGTGTTGCTGTGCAACGCCGACGGTCTCAAGCGTTTGAAAAACGCCGGTGACCGCGCCGTTCGCGTACTTGCCAGCGTGGTGCAGACCGGCACCAACCGTGGCCTGGATGAGCCGGAAAAAATCGTCGCTCACCTCGCCGCGAAAAAAGCCTACGCCCAGGCCGGTATCAATCCATCCGACGTCGACGTCGCGGAAGTCCACGACGCCTCGGCCATCGGCGAAATCCTCAACGCCGAATCGCTGATACTGGTGCCCTTCGGCGAAGGTGGCCCGGCGGCCGAACGCGGTGACTTCACCGTCGGCGGGCGCCTGCCGATCAACCCGTCCGGCGGCCTCGAATCCAAGGGCCACCCGATCGGCGCCACCGGTCTGGGCCAAATCCATGAACTGGTCACGCAACTGCGCGGCGAAGCCGGCAAGCGCCAGGTCGAAGGCGCGCGCATTGCCATTCAGGAAAACGGTGGTGGCCTGTTCGGCATCGAAGAAGCCGTGGTCGCCGTCAACATTCTCGCCAACAAAAATATTTAAGGAGAACCCCATGGGACACGTCATGCGCACCCCGGAACAACTCGAAGCCGTCGAGAGTTTCCGTCGCTTCCTGGCCGACAAGATCGACCCGGTGTTCAACAAGGAATACCGCGACAAGTTCATGCCCAAAGAGAAAATGGCCGAGATGATGCGCCAGCTCGTAGAGTTCGGCATGGTCTCGGGCGCGGTCAGTGAAGCCAATGGCGGTTTGGGCCTGGACTGGCCGACCATGACCATGTTGTTCGAAGAAGTCGCCGCCTGCTCGGTGGACCTGTCGACGCCGGTGGTCATCAACTCCTTCGGCGCACAGATGCTGGAAAAACTCGCCCCGGATCATCTGCGCGAGCGTTACCTGCCGGGCCTGATCAGCGGCGATTCGTTCGTCAGCGTCGCCATCTCGGAACCGGACGTCGGCTCCAACGTACTGGAAATCAAGACCCGCGCCCGTCGCGACGGTGATGACTTCATCATCACAGGTGAGAAGACCTGGATCAGCAACGGTTCCTACTCCGACTTCCTGATCTGCACCTGCCGTACCGGCGATGACCCACGCAAAGGTTTGACTCACTTCCTGCTGGACCGCAAAGAGCATCCGTACGAAGTCCAGAACATCCACAAAATGGCCTGGAACAGCCAGTCCACCGCGCAGATTTTCCTCAACGACGTGCGTGTTCCGGCCAGCAACATCATCGGCAACGAAGGCGAAGCGCTGAAAAACACCCTGTCGTTCTTCGAGCGCTCGCGGGTGTTTGTCGCCGCTCAAGGCCTGGGTATCGGCCGTCGCGCGCTGGAAGAAGCCGTGCGTTACGCCAAGGAGCGCAAACAGCACGGCAAGCTGATCGGCGGCCACCAATTGATCAGCGCCATGCTGGCGGAGATGGCAACTAACGTTGATGCCGCGCGCCTGCTGACCTACCGCGCCGCCGAGATGATCGGTGCCGGCATCCCGGCAGAAATGGAAGCGGCCATGGCCAAATACTTTGCCTGCGAAGCCGCGGTGACCATCGCGCGTCAGGCCGTGCAGATCCACGGCGGCGCCGGTGTGACCACCGACTTCCTGGTCGAGAAACTGGCCCGTGAAGCGATCATCGTGCCGATTCCGGAAGGCACCACGCAGATCCAGCAACTGATCATTGGCCGCGCCCTGACTGGGGTCAACGCGTTCTGATCAACGTCAGTTCCACACCTAACAATAACAACCCGGCTCCTGCGAGCCGGGCAGCGAACAGGGACACATTCATGCGTATTCAAGACAAAGTCATCGTAATCACCGGCGGCGCCTCGGGCCTGGGTCTGGCTACCGCGCATTACATGGCGGGCGAGAAAGCCGCCCGCGTGGCGATCTTCGACCTGAACATCGAAGCCGGGGAAAAAGCCGTCGCCGAGATCGGCGCCGACCGCGCGATGTTCGTGCAGACCGACGTCAGCGATGAAGCCTCGGTGCAGAACGCAGTCGATACCGTCATCGCCAGATTCGGCGCGATTCATGTGTGCATCAACGGCGCGGCCGTGCCGACCGGTTTCAAAGTGTTGGGCAAGGAAGGCAAGGCGGCGCCGCTGTCGCGTTTCGCTCAAGCCACGGCGATCAACCTCAATGGCGTGTTCAACGTCATGTCCAAGTGCGCCGAGCACATGGCCAACAACGAAGCCGAAGCCGGCGAAGAGCGCGGTGTGGTGATCAACGTGTCGTCCGGTGCCGCGTATGAAGGGCAAGTGGGTCAGTGTGCTTATGCGGCTACCAAGGCTGGCGTGATCGGCATGAACATGCCGGCCGCACGTGAACTGGGTGCGATTGGGGTTCGGGTCAACGCCATCGCGCCCGGCCTGTTCCTGACCACCATGGTGGCCGGCCTCGACGAGAAAATCCTCAATTCCCTGAAAGAACAGATGGAAGCGCCCAAGCGCTTGGGTGACATGCGCGAGTTCGCCCATTGCTGTGCCTTCCTGATCGAGAACGCCTACGTCAATGGCGAGACCATCCGCCTCGACGCCGCCTCGCGCATGCGTGCCCGGTAAACGCCTCGATCTATTGCGCCAGTCATACAGGGCCAACACTCCATGAAAATGAATTTCAGCCGAATCACGCGCATGCTGGCGCTGCGTCATCGCGACCAAGAGGCGATCGTCAACGTCGAGCGCAACCGACGTTACACCTATGAGCAATACCATCTGCTGACCAACCGCGTGGCCGATGTTCTGCGCAGCGTGCTGCAGGTTCGCGCAGGCGAACGCTTCATGCTGATCCTGGAAAACGACAACCTCAGCCTGATGATGTTTCCCAGCACTTTCAAGCAGGAAGGCACGGTGGTCATGACCAACCTGCGCGACCCGCTAGAGGAGCACGCGCGGCAGATCGATCTGGTCCAGCCACGGGTGGTATTTCTCGAAACCCGTTTGCTCGACAGCTACTACGGCATGCTGCGCAGCCGCGGTTGCGAGATCGTCGTGATGGACCCGCCCACCGCCGAGCAATCCACCCTCCCCGGCGTGCACAGTTTCTGGCCGATGGTGGAAGCCGCCTCCGACCTGGACAACGACGTAGCCCTCGATACCGACCAGCACATCTGCATGTTGCGCTTCACCGGTGGCACTACCGGCAAGGGCAAGTGCGCGATGTACTCCATCGATAACTGGATGGCCTGCCGTGACGCGGCGTTCATCAACACCGATCTGGGATTGTCCAGCGCGACACGGCTGCTGCATGTGTCGCCGCTATCCCACGGCACGCTAATGCTGTTCTTTCCCACGGTTTACGGCGGTGGCACCAACATCACGCTGAACCAGTTGGACATGGAATGCTGGCGGCAGATTGTCGAAGGTGAGCGCGTTAGCCATTCGTTCCTGGTGCCCACCGTGCTGTACCGCTTGCTGGAGTTGCAACGGGCCGACCCGAAAGACTTTTCGTCCCTGACCACACTGATCTACGGCGCGGCACCGATGAGTCCGGACAAGCTTGGCGAACTGGTGGCCTGCTTCGGGCAGATTTTTGTCCAGGGTTACGCCGCTACCGAGTCGCCAATGATCATCGCATCGCTCGACAAGGCCGCGCACCAGCCCGGTGATGCCGCTGCGCTGCAACACTTGTCGTCGGCGGGCCGCCCGACCCCAGGCGTCGAAGTGTTTATTGCCGACCTCGATGGCAACCCGCTGCCGGTTGGCGAAACCGGCGAAATCCGCATTCGCTGCAAAGCGATCATCAAGGGCTACTACGAAAACCCGGAAGCGACGGCGGCGGAATTCGACGATGGCGCATGGAAGTCCGGCGACCTGGGTTACATCGACGGCGACGGTTACCTGTACATCGTTGATCGGCTCAAGGACATGATCATCAGCGGCGGTTTCAACGTCTATGCGGTGGAAGTCGAGGCCGCGCTGGCAGCGCACCCATCGGTGCTGATGGCGGCGGTGGTCGGTATTCCGCATCCGGAATGGGGCGAAGCGGTGCATGCCGAAGTGATCCTGCGTCAGGGGGAAGCGGTCACTTCTGAAGAATTGATCGCACAGACCCGTACTCGACTGGGCGGCTACAAGGCGCCGAAATCGCTGGTGTTTGTCGATGAACTTCCCACCTCAGCGGTCGGCAAAGTATTGCGCCGACAAGTACGGGAAAAGTACTGGCAGGGTTCGATGCGCAAGATCAGTTGAAGTGCACACGGTCCCTGTAGGAGCTGGCGCAGCCTGCGATCTTTTGATCTTGCTGCGATTCCAAAGGCGCTGAAAGATCGCAGGCTTCGCCAGCTCCTACAGGGGTTCGTCGCAGTGATTGCGATGTCACCGGCCATTTGAACTGTAAAGCCCATGAAACAACGGCTTACAGTCGAGTAACTAATTACTGGATATTTCACAATTCGTACCTACGCTCTTCGCGGGGGATCCAATTTTTTCGTGGGCGGTTGGGGCGTCTCAGAGTACTAACGCTAGTGCGCAGGAGCTCGACATGCACCGGACAAAGTTATCCTCGGCGTTCGCTGTATCAATACTGTTGGCTGCAATGGTTGGCCCCGGCCTCTCTCAAGCAGCCGACAAAACAGTCCCCAACATTGTTGTCATCATGGGCGACGATATCGGCTGGTCCAACATCGGTGTCTACAACCAGGGCATGATGGCCGGTCGAACACCCAACCTCGACCAGCTCGCCGCTGAAGGTATGCGCTTTACCGACTATTACGCCGAGGCCAGTTGCACTGCCGGGCGGGCCAATTTCATTACCGGCGAACTGCCGATCCGTACCGGGATGACGACTGTCGGGCAGGCCGGTTCTCCCATTGGTATTCCCGCCGAAGCGGTCACCATTGCCACCACACTGAAAGCCATGGGTTATTCCACCGGCCAGTTCGGCAAGAATCACTTGGGCGACCTCAACGAATTCCTGCCCACCGTCCACGGTTTCGACGAGTTCTTCGGTTACCTCTACCACCTGGACGCCATGGAAGATCCGGCGCACCCCAACTATCCGCAGGAACTGCTCGCCACCGTGGGGCCGCGCAACATGGTTCACAGTTGGGCCGCGGCGACTGACGATACGACGGTGATGCCACGTTGGGGCAAGGTCGGCAAACAGAAGATCGAAGACGCCGGCACGCTGTATCCGGAACGGATGAAAACCATCGACGAAGAGATTCGTGACAAGGCATTTGCCTTTGTGGACAAGGCCAAGCAGGACAATAAACCGTTCTTCCTCTGGCTCAACCCCACCCGCATGCACATCGTCACGCACCTCTCCGACAAATATGAGGCCATGCGCAATTCGCAAAATGGCTGGTCAGAACAGGAAGCAGGCATGGCACAGCTCGACGATATCGTCGGCGACGTGATGGCCAAGCTGAAAAAAGACGGCATGGATGACAACACCATCGTGATTTTCACCACTGACAACGGCGCGGAAAACTTCACCTGGCCGGATGGCGGCACCACCCCGTTTGCCATGGGCAAGGGCACAGTGATGGAAGGTGGTTTCCGGGTACCGGCGATCATTCGCTGGCCGGGCAAAGTACCGGTCAATACGGTGGCAAACGGCATCATGTCCGGTATGGACTGGTTCCCGACCCTGGTCGCGGCAGCCGGAAATCCGAACATCACTGCCGAACTGCTCAAGGGCAAACAATTGGGCGATACCACGTACAAGGTGCACCTGGACGGCTACGACCAGACGCCGATGATCTCCGGCAAAGGTCCATCGAACCGGCATGAAATCTTCTACTTTGGCGAGAGTGCGCTCGGTGCGGTACGGATCGATGACTACAAGTACCGCTTCATTGAACAACCGGGTGGCTGGATGGGCGCCAAATTGGCGGTCGATGTACCGATCCTGACCAACCTTCGTCTCGACCCGTTCGAACGTATGGGCTGGCCGGAAAACCAGTCAGCGCAAGGGTCCCAGCAGTACTTCGACTGGTTCAAGTTCCAGTTCTGGCGGTTCGTGTTCGTCCAGCAGCAGGTCGCCAAGCTGGCTGAAACCGCGATTGAATTCCCGCCGATGCAAAAAGGCGCGAGCTTCAACCTCGATTCCGTCAAAGCCAAGATCGCAGCCGCTCGGGCGGAAATGGCCAAGTAAGCAGTCGAGTCAACGGGTGGCCAACGCTGGCCACCCGCGTTCGGGAAGGACATTTGCTGAGGTAACCCAATGCAGATAAAAACATCCGCCCTGCCCGCCTTCACCTTGCTTGCGTTGTGCTGTCAGCAAGCGTGTGCCGGCGGTCTCATGCTCTACGAAATCGGCACCGATAATGCCGGCCTGGCCAACGCCGGTGCCGCCGCCCGTGCTCAAGGGCCCTCGACCATTGCCAGTAACCCGGCGGGCATGAGTTACCTGCCAGGCACGCAAATCACCGGCGGCTTGCAAGTGCTCTACGGCAACCTCAAGTTCAATCGCGACGACGACACCAACGTCCCGGGTAGCGGCAGTGGCAACGCCCTCGACCCCATTCCCGGCGGTAGTTTCTTCATCAGCCATCAACTCGATGACCACTGGAGCGTTGGCTTCGGCCAGTATGCTGACTTCGGGTTGGCGGAGAATTACGACAACGACTGGTCCGGGCGCTATTTCGCGCAGAACGCCAGCCTCGGCGGTTTATCTTTTGTACCCAGCGTGGCTTACCGCTTTAACGAACAATGGTCGGTCGGCGTCGGCGTGAAAGCCATGTACGGCATGCTGCAATCCGACACCGCGATTGACCGCTCGCCGTTCGGCCTTACCGACCGCAGCGACGGCCAGTTCAAGTACAAAGACAAGGATTGGGGTTTTGGCGCGAATGTGGGGGTGATCTACGCTCCGCAAGCCGGCACGCGCATTGGCCTGGCTTACACCAGCAAGGTCGATCTGCAGTTTGAGGACGGGCTAGACGTCAAAGGTAATGGCCCGGCGCTGGATCGATTGAACGGCCTGAACACCCAATTCGACGTAACTGTGCCTCAAACCGTCACCCTGAGCCTGTTCCAGCAACTCGACCGGCAGTGGGCCTTGCTCGCCTCGGTCAATTGGCAGGACTGGTCAGAGTTCGGCGAGGTCGGGGTCCAGGTCGACACCACAGCGGTCAATGCCCGATCGACCACGATTGATGCCAACTACAAAGACACCTGGCAACTGGCGCTCGGCGCGCAATACCAGGCCACGCCACAATTGTTGTGGAACTTCGGAGTGGCTTACGACAGCAGCGCCGTCTCGGACAGTGATCGCACTGTAACTGTGCCAATGGCCGAATCCTGGCGCATTGCGACAGGAGCGACCTATGCTCTGAACAAGGACACCGACGTCAACGTCAGTTGGGCGATGGTCTGGCTCGGTGATATGCCGGTCGACCAGACCAAATCAACGTCCGGCAATCGAATTTCAGGTCAGTTCGACAATGCCTGGATTCAAGCCGTGACCGGAAACATGACCTGGCGATTCTGATGCCCTGCTACTGAAAAAAACGACTTAATCCATGGAGCAAACACCACTATGAACTTGTCCCGAAAACTGTTTATTGGCGCTGCGCTGGCCAGCCTGCTGCTCGGCGGTTGCACCTCGAAAGTCACCGAGCATGAGCAGTATTCCGGCTTCCTGTCCAACTACAACAACTTGCAGCAGGTCACCACCACCAGCGGCGAAACAGCCATGCGCTGGGTGAGCCCGTCCTGGAATCCAGATGCCTATAACACCGTGGTTTTCAATAAGCTGGAGCTCTACCCGGCGCCCAAGCCCACTGAGCGGGTTAACCAGCAAACCCTGGACGAGTTGCAGAACTACATGACCAGTAAGGCCAAAGGTGTGCTGGGTCAGAAATATCGGGTGGTATCGAGCGAAAAATCAGCGCCGAAGGGTTCAAAAACCTTGATCATGCGCGCGGCGATCACCGGGGTGAGTGCCGAAAACGAAGGCATGAAGTGGTATGAAGTGGTGCCGGTTGCCGCCGTCGTGGGGGGTGTTTCCGCTGCCAGTGGCCATCGCGATCAGGACACCACACTGTTTATCGAGGCCGAGTTTATCGACGCCAGCAACAACCAGACCGTGGCCAAAGTGGTGCGCAAAGTCTTTGGCAGCACCCTGTCAAACGCCAGCCAGAAGATCACCACCAAGGATTTCAAAGTGGCGATCGACAAACTGACCAGTGACCTACAAGCATTCATCAAGTAGCCCCCCGTAGGAGCTGCCGCAGGCTGCGATCTTTTGATCTTGATTTTGTCGGTGTAACAACCGCCGCCAAGATCGCAGGCTTCGCCAGCTCCTACACCGATCGTGTTCATCCCAACCGCTATTTTTTCATCCCTACCCGTCGCCGCATCTCGGCGGTGATCGACTGCCGGGTTTTCTTCAAATCCTTCCAGGGTTCATCACCGACCTCGGCCAGGCGTTCATGCACAGTGTGCACGTTCCACTGATTGCCACCCTTGAGCTCGCCCACCTCTTCGCGAAAGATCGGCACCGACACCGGCAGCCCTTCGCGGGTGCGCACGGCGTAGGCGCAGATGGTCGTGGCGCCCAGACCGTTGCGCAGGTAATCGATGAAGATCCGCCCTACCCGGTTCTTCGGGCCCGACACGGCGGAAAAACGCTCCGGCAGCAACTTGGCCATGTGGCTGACGATCGCGTGGCTGAAGTCTTTCACCTCATCCCAACCCAGCTTGCGAGTCAGTGGCACCACCAGGTGAATCCCTTTGCCGCCGCTGGTCTTGAGGAACGCCTTGAGCCCCAGTTCATCGAGTACCGAGAGGGTCAGCTGGGTGGCCTCGACCATGCTTTTCCAGGGCAGTGCCGGGTCCGGGTCGAGGTCGAGGACGAAGCGGTCGGGTTTGTCGAGGTTGTCCGAGGTGGCGTTCCAGGTGTGCAGCTCGACGGTGCTCATTTGCACGGCGCCGATCAGGGCTTCGGCGTTGTTGATGATCATCACCGGTTGGCCGGTGAGTGCCTTGTCCAGGGTGGTGATCCCCGGAATGGCCAGGCGCTCGGCGTTCTTCTGGAAAAACAGTTCGCCGGCGATGCCGTCCGGGGCGCGCACCAACGCCACGGGCCGGTCCTTGAGCTCGGGCAAAATCCATTCGGCGACGCTGGCGTAATACTCCGCCAGTTGCACTTTGGTGGTGCCGCTGCTGGCGTCGATCACCCGGTCCGGGTGCGTGATGCGGACCTTGCCCTCGCCCAGGCCGATTTGTGAGGGCGCGGGCCCGGCTTTCTTTTTGGCAGGGGTGGAAGGTTTTTCGGCAGTGGTTTTTTTCGCGGCTGAAGTCTTCACGGCTTTGGGACGCTCCTCGGTAATGTCTTCGGCAGGTTTGTCGTCACGCAGGCCATGGAACACTGCATGACGGACTGAACCTTCCTTGGTCATTTCGGCAAAAGCGACCTCAGCCAGCAGCGTGGGCTTGAGCCAGTGCACACCCTTGGCATCAAAACCGCTCGGCGGATTGACCACCGAAATCTTTTTGGTTTGCAGCGGTTTCAGCTGCTCGTAGATGCGCTTGAGCGTCGTCTCGTTGAACCCGGTGCCGACTTTGCCCGCGTAACGCAACTCACCGCTGTCGCGGTCATGCAACCCCAGCAGCAGCGCGCCGAAGGCATTGCGCGAGCCTTTCGGGTCGGTGAAGCCGACGACCACAAATTCCTGCCGATGCTTGCACTTGAGCTTGATCCAGTCGCTGCTGCGCCGCGACACGTAAGGCGAACCCAGACGCTTGCCGATCAGCCCTTCCATTTGCATTTGGCAGGCGCTGTTGAGCAAGGCTTCCGGTTCTTCGCTAAAGGCATCGGAGAAGCGCAGCAGCGGGTCTTTGTTGGCGTTGAGCACGGTCGACAGCGCAACCCTTCGCTCCTCGACAGGCACTTCGCGCAGGTCCACGCCGTTGAGGTAAGGCATGTCGAACAGGTAGTAAACGATGTTGCCGCTACGGCCCGAGTCGAAGGCGTTTTGCAAGGCCTGAAAGTCCGGCACGCCCTGCTCGTCGGCGACCACCATTTCCCCGTCGAGCCAGGCCGATTCGAGGCCTAGCGCCGCCAACGCCTCGGCTTGTCTGGGCAGTTTGTGGGTCCAGTCGTGGCCGTTGCGGGTGAACAGTTTGACTTCGTCGTGGTCGATGCGCGCCATGATCCGATAGCCATCGAACTTGATCTCATAGCTCCACTCGCCGCCCGGGGCTTTTTCGACCAGCGTCGCCAGTTCCGGTTTGAGCAGCTCCGGCAATTTGGCTTTGCGGGCGCCTGTCAATGGCGCCGACTTTTCCTTGCGCGCCGGGGCGGCGGTTTTTTTGACCGGTTTGGGTTTGGCAGCGGTCTTCGGCTTTTTGGCAACGATGGTCCGGTCGCTGAGCACGCTGTCGGGCTCGGCGGCGACCACGTCGTAATCGCTTTCGGGTTTGGCCGAGCCGTCCTGATGCTTGATCAAAAACCATTGCTCCTGCTTGCCCGGCATGTGCGTGCGCACCAGGTTCCACAGGCCACCGAGCTTCTCGCCCTTTAGCTCGAATTTGAGCTTGCCCTTGGCGTACGCCTTGGCCGGGTCGTCCTGAGGAATCCACACCCCCCGGTCCCAGACAATCACGTCGCCGGCGCCGTAATGCCCTTCGGGAATGCTACCCTCGAAGGTGGCGTAATCAATCGGATGGTCTTCGACGTGCACCGCCAGGCGCTTGACCTTGGGGTCCAGTGACGGACCTTTGGGCACCGCCCAACTTTTCAGTGCGCCATCGAGCTCCAGGCGAAAGTCGTAATGCAGCCGTGAGGCGTCGTGCTTCTGAATGCAGAACTGTAACGCATGATCTTTCACGGTTTTTTTGCCCGAACGTTTGCCGGCAACCGGTTCAGAGGTCGCCGAGAAATCGCGCATGCGATTGTAATCGTCCAGGCTCCTGGTCATGGCGCACCGACTGATGACGTAACGGTGCCCCCGATGCCCGAACCGATACGCGTGACAATCAGGGCTACGACGGCAATTCGTTCCACCCGCTGATAGCCAGGGGTCAACAGTTCTTCACCGAACACATCGGGGTCGAGTTCGTGGTAGGTCCAGCCGAACATCGGCGATTCCAGACGCGGTGTCACCGCATCCAGAAACGGGTCGACGCCATCGATCATCGCCACCCCGGTGTACAGCACCAAGGAGCCACCGGGGGCCAACCGATACAAGGCTTGCTCGACAATGCGCAACGACAATTGCGCGCCAAGCGCGCCGCCGCCATGCCGGTAAGCACGCTCGGCCGGGTCGGCCATGTAGGGCGGATTGGCGACGATCAGGTCGAAGTGGCCGTCGACGTCTTGCAGCACATCGCTGGCCTCGATGCTGACGTTAGCCAACTCGGCAAGCGCGACGTTGACCGCCGTCATGCGTAACGCCAAAGGGTTGATGTCCACGGCCAGCACTTCGGCCTCACGGCGTGCGCGGGCAATAACAATCGCTCCGACACCAGCGCCGCAACCAATGTCCACGGCGCGCCTGATCGGCGCGAAGCTCTGTTGCAGATGAGCGTGAATCAGTTTTGCAAAACGATAAGTGTCGGGACCGAAGAACACCGCGTCAGCGGCATCAGTGGGGTAACCCGAGTGCACGAACAACAGGTCATCGAGGCTTGACCAGCGCACATGACTTTTCAGTCGACCATTGCATTCCTCGAGGACGCCAGCCTGTTGCAACTGCCGCTGCTCATCCACCGACAACAGACCCGGCTCAAACGGCCGCGACCAGCCGAACACTTCGCGCAGGGTCCGGGCGCTTTGCCCAAAGGAGCGATCATTGACCCGCTGATGGGTTAGCGGCGTTGGCGTGATGAAACGATAACCGTCGGCCTGCAAGCGGCGCCCCAGTTGCAGCAGGGCCAGATCGGCGGCGCTAAGGTGTTCTTCCTGATTCATGAAGGGCTCCCTATCGAAAACCGGATTTGAGTTCGATGAACCGTCGCGTGGCCATCAGGCCAGCGGGGTGGGCGTGCCGATGCGCAGACAACCACGGAATCAAGACTTGCATTTGCTCGTCGGCGGCACGCCCTTTAAGTGTAGCGTGCAGGCTTTGGACATCCGGGTCATTGACGGGCACTGGCTGTTCTGTCGCGGCACTGCTACCGCGTCGAACCGCTGCCGGCGCTCGCGCAGGTCGCCAGTCCCCGGCAATCCAGTCGTGCAGCAGCTGTTTTTCGTAGGGGCTGAACACCCCGAACATGGCCGCGCCGTCGCCATCGATCAATTGCCAGAAACGGCTGGCTTGCGGGTCCTGGTGGCGCTTGATCCAGCCCTTGTTTTCCATGGCGATGAGGAAGCCTGGCAACTGCTCCGGCGTCGACAACCATTGATTGACGGTCTTGCCTTCAAACCGGCAGTAGTCGGAATGCATGTGCTGACCAAACGGGCGCTTGCGCTCAAGCATGCTCAGCAACTCGCTGTACAGGTCGAACGACTCGATGATCGCGCGACTGCCCTGCCCCAGATCGTTGAGCCGATAACCCAGCGCAACCCTGCGCAGAAAGTCTTCACGGTCGCCTTCCACCGGCAACAATTGCAGCACCGACTGCACGGCCTTTTGCGCGTGGCCGGTGCTGGCATTGTCGATGGTCACGTGCAGGGTGAAGTAATACGGATCGATGCCCAGCTCGCTGAGTTCATAGGCGCTGATCAGCAAATGCAGCGGCAGTTGTTCATAACCGAGGTTGTAGCCGATCACTTCCGGCAAAAAATCGTCGCTGCAATAACCCAGCGCCAATTGCACCGCGCCTTGCAGGTAACGCTCGTCCGGGATGAACGCGTTGTCCAGCAAGCCATGTTCGGCGAGCAGTTTGCGGTAGATCACCACATGATTTTGCGCCGGGTTGCCGTCGCCCAGCTCTTGCAGATAGGTGCAAATCAGCCCTTCGAAACGCGGGTCATGCCAGTGCCGCAGCAGGCCATACAGCCATGCGCCGTCCACCAGTTTGGTCGGGGCAACGGCTTGCAGGAAAAACAATGCGTGTGCCTTGTTGGTGAAGAACTGACGCGGCCCGCCGTCCTTGCGCTGTTGCAGGTAATCGGCGTATTGACGAGCCACTTCGGCGCAGTGATGTTCGACAAAGGTTGGCAGTGCCGACAGGTCGTGCGGCATGTCCTCGGGCAGGTCCTTTGCGTGCGCAAGTTGAGCCTCGAGGAAGGTTTTGCCGAGTGCGCGCTGGTGTTCGATATCGTCGCTCAGCAATAACTGTTCGTAGATACGTTTCAGGCTGCCGGCGGTCGGGATCGAGCGTTCGTGGGTCGGCTGGGATTCAAGTCGTGTCAGGGCAGTCATGGGGTCGTCTCTCGGTCTGAGGCCAATGGCAGGACGCTGAATCAGCACGTCTCTACATCAGCAGAGCGACACGCCCGGAAAATAATTCAATCGGCGTTGAAATTGCTCGGACAGACGGGCAGCGCCGCAGCACCCGGCGCCAAATCAAGTGAATATACTCAGCGGGTGTGGACTCATCCTTCGGAGAGCAATCATGCGAACGGTTCATGTCATCGAGCCCGAAAAAACCCCCGACCCGGTCAATGTCGTGGGTGAGGCCATCACCATTCTCGCGGGCGGGGATTTGACCAAGCCCTTTGAAATGCATATCCAGGAAGGCGTGCAAGGCGGCGGGCCGCCTCCGCACTTTCACCCTTGGGACGAAGCGTTCTACGTCATCGACGGGCAGGTGGAAGTGACAGTTGCGGGCAAGGCCACCACCGTTTTCCCCGGGGGTTATGTGCATATTCCTGCTGGGACTGTTCATGCTTACAAGAACATCAGTGCGACAGCGAAGATGATCGGTGTGGTGTCTGATCCGCTCGGTGGTCAGTTCTTTGCCGCGATGGATCAGCTCAAAGTGCCGCAGGATTTGCCGCGAATACTGGAGATCGCCGAGAGTTTCGGGGTTACGTTTCTGGTGCCAAAAGCCCCCATGACCTCGTAGGCGTTGCAACCAGCATCACCGTGTCATCGTTCTTCGCGAGCAAGTCGAATCGTCGCACCGCCGCTCCCACACTGGATCTGTATTGAACACAAAAAATGCATTCACTGAAGATCTAATGTGGGAGCGGCGGTGCGACGATTCGACTTGCTCGCGAAGGCAACCTGACAGCCAACTTTTTTGTGGATGAACCTCAAACAGTGCCACCTCTGGCCTGCTGCTCCAGATGCACTTGCAGCTCCGGATCGATACTCAGCGCCGCAGCCAGTTCATCCAGATAGCTACGTTCGGCGTCTTGCAGATCATCCACCAGCATCACACTGGCCAGGTACATCTCCGCCGCCATGCCGGAATCCGTGGCCGACTGCGCCACATCGGCGGCGTCCAGCGGCCGTGCAACTTCGTCATCCAGCCATTGCTGGAGCTCTGGGTCATCGGTGTGGCGACCGATTTCGGTGCTGATCATCTGCTTCTCGGCATCATCAATCCGGCCATCGGCCTTCGCCGCCGCAATCAATGCACGAAGAATCGCATGGCTGTGGTCCTCGACTTCCGGGCCGGACAACAGGTCGACAGTGCGCGGTGCCTGTTGCGGCGCCGAGGCCTGGCTGCGTTGCCAGGCTTGATAGGCCTGGAATGCCATCATTCCGAGCGAAGCCAGCGCCGCGTAATTGGTGCCGCCACCCGACCGAGTCTGGGTCGACCGGGTCTGGGTCGAACCGCCCATGGCGGAGCCACCGCCCAGCAGACCACCGAGCAAACCACCCAGGCCACCGCCCCCGGCGCTTGAACCGGCACCACCGCCCAACAGGCCGCCGAGCAATCCACCGAGACCGCCGAGACCACCTTGGGCCGACGCGCCACCGCCACCCTGTTGCGACGTTGAGCCCTGGCCGGCCCTTAGTAATTGTTCGAGCAAATCGCTGGTGTTCATGACGATGTCCTCATCGGTTGGAGTGACCCAGTCAGGCAACGATAGTCCTCGCCGGCAATTGCGCCACCACCGTTTGGCTGACATGAAACCCTTATTGCCCTTGACCCTGATGCCCCTCGGCTGCGAGTGTTCTACCCTTGCAAACCCGATGCCCACAGGATCAACGAACACATGGACCGCCACCTGATTGTCGTCAGCGACGTCATCGAACCTGAAGTCGAGCACGTACTCAGCGCCGGGCTGAGTGCCTTCAATGATCAGACGACCGGCATAAACGACCGCCAGTCGCTGGCAGTAACGGTCCGCGATCCGGATACCCATCAGGTGCTGGGCGGTATTACCGGGCGTACGTCGCTCGGTCTGCTGTTTCTCGATCTTTTCTACTTGCCCGAGTCACTGCGCGGCTCCGGGCTCGGTTCTCGACTGCTTAAAGCGTACGAGGACGAAGGCCGTCGTCGTGGTTGCCGCTCGGCGGTGCTCTATACCCTCAGTTTCCAGGCCCCGCAGTTCTATGAAAAACACGGCTGGCAGCGCTTCGGCGAAGTGCCTTGCGACCCGCCAGGCACGAGTCGGGTGTTCATGAGCAAGGCGCTGTGAATGAGCCTGTCTGCAGCCGATCAATCCGCCGGTCACTGCGTTTGAGTAAAACGTATCGCCCTGCGCCGATGTTTCATTTAATACCCCAGATTTATCCGGGGTATTTTTTTGCCGCCCAGCTAAGATTTACAGATGGTGAACCTTATCCCCGGATACCCGGTCGATACATGCAACCTGACTTGGTTTGCCGACACCCCCGATTGATGGGGTGATAACAGGCTTGCTTCACTTTCTGGAGAACGCCCCCGTGATATCGACCCTACACATCGCCAGGCTCAAAGCATGGGGCGCCCATGGTTTTACCGCCACCGGCGTGGTCACTGCCTTCCTCGCGACCCTCGCCCTGCTGGAAAACCAGGCCACAAACTGCCTGCTGTGGCTGGGCGTCGCCCTGATCGTCGATGGGCTGGATGGCGCGTTGGCACGCAAGGTCAATGTCCAGTCGGTACTGCCAAGTTTCGATGGCTCGATCCTCGATCTGGTCATCGACTACCTGACGTACGTGTTTATCCCCGCGCTGTTCATTTATCGTTACATCCCCTTGCCGGACTACACGCTGCTGCTGTCCGTGTCGCTGATTCTGGTCTCGTCGCTGTTTTGCTTCTGCAACGTCAACATGAAGAGCAAGGACAACTACTTCCAGGGCTTTCCCGCCGCCTGGAACGTGGTCGCCCTGTGCCTGTACATCATCGCCCCGTCGCCGTGGATCACCTTTCTCACCATCATCGGCCTGGCGCTGTTGACCGTGACCCGGATGAAGTTCCTCCACCCGTTCCGCGTGCGCAAGTTCATGCCGATCAACATCGCGGTAACGGCCATCTGGCTGCTGTGCAGCTTGTCGCTGGTGGTCAACCATCCGGTGATCAACCCGCTGGTGATGGGGCTTTGGCTGCTGATGTCGGCTTACTTCCTGGGGATCTGCATCTGGCGCACGGCGCTGGAGTGGTTCGAAAGCTCGCGGTGATGAAGGACCCCAGAGCGTGGCCGATTTCTCCCGCACACTGCAGAAATCGGCCATAAGAGGGAACACATCGACCATGCCCATCCATATCGTGCGCCTCGGCTCACCGCGCGCCGCCAATGAAGGCTTGCGTTTGGGCACGGTGCGTCGCCCGCCGCGTGGCGTGCCGAAAGCCGAGTTTGCCAGTCGGGATTTTTATGACGTGTGGCAGCCGCTGCTGTCTCCCAGTGCCGAACTGGTCGCAGAAGCCAAAGCGGCAGAAGACGCGAAGACGTGGGAAGCCTTCAAGCGCAAGTTCAAGACCGAAATGAACCACCCGGCGCCCAGCCAATTGCTCGATTTGTTGGCGGCGTTGTCCCACCAAACGTCACTGGCCATTGGCTGTTATTGCGAAGATGAAGCGCATTGCCATCGGTCGGTATTGCGGGAGTTGTTAGAGGCGCGTGGTGCGCAGATCACCTAGTGGTTGCCGAAGGCTGCCCCGACATTGACCGCTCAAGATCGGCTTAAAGGATTTTGGCAAAGACACAAGGATCGAGGTCTTGAAAATGAATAACCAGATTCGACTCGCCACCACTGACGATGCGGCAACCATCAGCCGGGTCATCATTCAATCGCTGCGCCAGTCCAATGCCCTGGACTACCCTCCTGACGTCATCACCCAGGTAGAGAAAAGCTTTTCTACCGAGGCCATCCGCGCCTTGTTGAGCCAACGCCAGGTCTTTGTCGCCACCATCGATAAGCGTGTAGTCGCCACGGCCAGCCTTGATCAAGACGTTGTGCGCAGTGTATTCGTTGACCCACGCCATCAGGGACGCGGACTCGGCAGGCAGTTGATGGCAACGATTCAATCTGTCGCCCAAGAAGCAAAAATCGAGGTACTGCGCGTCCCCTCCTCCATCACCGCAGAAGCCTTTTACTTCAAGCTGGGTTATCGAAAAGTTCGCGACGAATTTCACGGTGTGGAGCGCACGATCATCATGGAGCGGCGTTTGACGCCCGTTGTCGACTACTCAAACTAACGCCAGCGAATGTCCGTTACTGACCTTACGAAGCACCCCTAAATAGCCTGTTGCGTGAACAATAGACATGTTCACTAACAGGCTGTCGAAAATGACGACGACATTAACGGTGATTTACCTGGCGTTGAGGATGAATGACACGGCATCAGTTAATGCCGTGCCTGAAGCTTAGGCTGGCTTGAAGCAGTACGCGGCCAGCTTGTTACCGTCGAGGTCGCGGGCGTAAGCGGCATAGGCATTAGGGGCCCAGCCTCTTGGCCCCGGCGCACCTTCGTCAGTGCCGCCGCTGGCCAGAGCGGCGGCGTGGAACGCGTCAATGGCGGCTCGATCCGGTGCTTCAAAGCTGACGGTGACCCCGTTACCCACACTGGCCGGGGCGCCGTTGGCCGGTTTCAGCACGAAGAAGGATGGGGCGTTTTGCCCCCAGATCGAGCCATTGTCATTCAGGTCAGCGATACGCTTCTGACCTAGTGCTCCGAGCACACTGTCGTAAAAGTCGCGGGCTTTTTGCAGATTGTTGGTACCGACGGTGACGTGAGTGAAGATGGTCATCTTAATGTTCTCTTTGGTAGAAACGCAGTGGGTGGGTATTGCAGTTTCGTCAGGGCGAGACTCGCCCCGGCGGCCATCGCCAAGCCGGTTGAGTCAGCGATCGAAATGGATAACGGTGCGAATGCTCTTGCCTTCGTGCATCAGGTCAAAGGCCTTGTTGATGTCCTCCAGCCCCATGGTGTGAGTGATGAAGGCATCCAGCGGGATTTCACCCTGTTGAGACTTCTCGACATAGCTGGGCAGTTCGCTGCGACCTTTCACACCGCCGAAAGCCGAACCGCGCCAAACACGGCCGGTCACTAGCTGGAACGGTCGGGTACTGATTTCCTGGCCGGCGCCGGCGACCCCGATAATGACCGACTCGCCCCAGCCCTTATGGCAGCACTCGAGGGCTGCCCGCATCAGGTTGACGTTGCCGATGCATTCGAAGGAGTAATCCACACCACCCTCGGTCAGTTCGACAATCACGTCTTGGATCGGCTTGTCGTAATCCTTCGGATTGATGAAGTCGGTGGCGCCCAATTGCCTGGCGATGTCGAACTTGGCCGGGTTGATATCGATCGCGATTATTCGACCCGCCTTGGCCATGGTGGCACCGATAATGGCTGCCAGGCCGATGCCGCCAAGACCAAAGATGGCCACGCTGGCGCCCTCCTCCACCTTGGCCGTGTTGAGGACCGCGCCAATACCGGTCGTTACACCGCAACCGAGCAGGCAAACCTTCTCTAGCGGAGCTTCCTTCGGGATTTTGGCCAGCGAGATTTCTGGCAGTACCGTGTACTCGGAGAACGTCGAAGTGCCCATGTAGTGGAATATCGGTTGGCCCTTGTAGGAAAAACGGCTGGAGCCATCTGGCATCAGGCCTTTGCCTTGGGTCGCGCGAATTTTCTGGCAGAGGTTGGTCTTGCCGGACGTGCAGAATTTGCACTCACCGCATTCCGAGGTGTAGAGCGGGATCACGTGATCGCCCACCTCTACGGAGGTCACGCCCTCACCGACGGACACGACGATGCCGCCGCCCTCATGGCCGAGAATGACTGGAAAGATACCTTCCGGATCAGCGCCGGACAGGGTAAACGCATCGGTATGGCAGACACCGGTTGCGATGATGCGTACCAGCACCTCCCCGGCTTGTGGTGCAGCCACATCGACTTCGACAATTTGCAGGGGTTGGTTGGCTGCAAAAGCTACGGCAGCTCGTGATTTGATCATATTCATAATTCCCGGGCGCAAAGAGGCGCCGCCTCTTTGTAGAAACAAGAAAAATCGGTACTGAGATTGTGTTTACGCAGATGAAGCTGAGGGACGTTACACCGGGAAGGCGTCCTTGCCCTTTAACCGATTAGAGCGACGCGTCGATTTTTTTCGCGACGGCTTCACTGACCCAGGCGTGCCACACTTCCGGGTGTTCCTTGAGGAAAATCCTGGCCAGTTTGGGGGATTCGATGCGTTCCTTGGTCATCCTCGCCAGGTTCTGATTCAACAGATCGATGGGGATGTTGACCTTCTCCAGAACCGCAACCAGTTCTGGCGCCTGCTCATGAAAAGCTTTGGAGAGTCCGACTTTAGTGATGACGTTTTTGTCGATCCCCGGCTTCTCTTCCAGCCTTATCGCATCGATCTGCCCCATCAGCGGCGTCGGTGACCAGTAGTAAAACAGCACAGGTTCACCGCGCTTATAGCTGGACAGCACAGCCGCATCCAGTGCAGCGCCAGTTCCCGGACGGAAGTTTGTGTAGGTGCTTTCAAGACCGTATTCTTTCAACATCTCGGTATTGTCCTGTTCACAAATCCAACCTGCAGGACAATTGTAGAAACGTCCTTTGGAAGGCTCCTCCGAGTCTCGAAAAACCTCTGGGTATTTGCTCAGGTCTGCAACCGACTTGAGGTCTGGAGCGCGAGCGGGTTTATTGCGTTTAGCGTCCCCCTCAACCACATAACGCGGTACATACCAGCCCTGGACTGCACCGATGATCGGTGAGCCAACTGCAATGACCTTTCCAGCGGCCGCGGCTTTTTTCCAGACTTCGCTACGTTCCATCCACTCTTCGCCAAATACTTGAATGTCGTTGCTGGCCAGGGCGGTCTCAAGAATGATGGTGTTACCCACCAACTGATCGGTTTCGCAGCCGTAGCCATCCTTGAAAACGATCATCATGATGTCGGTGAGGAGCATCCCGCTCTCCCAATTCAGACCGGCAAATTTCACCGATTTGCCTGACTCACACCACCCTGAAGCCTGACTTGAAGCGCTACCGACGAGTAAGCCAAGGGTGAGTAACGAGGCCAGCAAGTTCTTCTTGTATTTCATGATCAGACGCTCCGAAATTATTATTGGGGGGCAGCGAACTGTTGCGTGCACACACGAGGCGAACGAGACCATCAGATCTAACGTGGACAGGTGCCTGTGCATACACGTGATGCGATGAAGTGAGTGAATAGTTTTATTGTTGATTGGGTAACTTAATTCAAAGGCTCTACCGTGGTACGCCCGTAAAACAATTGACGGGCATAGGCGCTGAACTCGACATTTGGCTGATCCACGTAAGCCAATACAGCGTTGAGTCTTAATCTGTCCCCCACCACCGGCGTAACACGATGCAGTGAATAGCGGCCGCGAAACAATGTCAGTGTTCCAGGCACTTGAGGCAGAACCTCTATCTGCTGGGTGTCGGGGTTATCAAGGAATTGCCTGACCGCGTCATAACAGTCGTCGTCCTCATTGCGAAGCATGCGTACATATTCAAAATCCCCGCCGGCACTTGCGGCCTGGAGTGACAGCGTGACGCTGAAGTCGGAGCGATCAAAGTGCCACCCCAATTGCTGTCCCGTCGTAAAGCCCTGCAAGTTAAGTGCGGCTAACGGATCTGCATGGCGATAGAGCGTGTCCAGACCCAACACGTCCTTGATGAAAGAAAGCACTTCGTCCGATTCATAGATCCGCCTGATCAAGTTGTCGCCAGGAATATCCGCGTAGGCGACGGTATCTTTTTCGGTTTTCATCAAACGCCGCAGGGGATGCCCTGAATCAACGCTTTCCTCTTGAGGTTTGAAATAAACCGTGTGGTTTTCCCGGAAATGAAACATGCGCGGGTGCAGTGCAAGCGTTTGATCCGCCATCGTCGCAACCGACTCATCACGGACAAATCCCGGGAAGATCGCGACGCCTTCCTGCCCGAGCAATGATTGGCTATGAGTGACCAGCGCCCGATAAGCGGGGTGGGTTCGATCGGTAATGGGATAACGCTCAAGGTCGATGACATCGCCCAGGGTTACGGCGGGTGTGAGAGGTAGCATAGGCATAATTATTGGTCTCCGGTGGCTCTTGCTGGAGTCAGATTGCATCGGAGGCAAAAACAAGTCACGCTCATATTTTTACGCTATTTTGTGAATTATTTTCAGGTCAAACCCTATGAGACTCACCCTGGATCACCTCGTGATGCTGCAAACCCTGTCGGAAGTCGATTCGGTGACCGCTGTGGCCGAGCGTCTATGGCTGACACCTTCAGCAGTCAGTCATCGCATGCGGGAGGCGGAACGCCGGCTTGGCGTGACCCTGACAGAGCGCTCAGGGGGAAAGTTGCGACTCAGCCCTGCGGGTGTGCGCCTGGAACGAGCAGCAAGGGACATCATCGCGATTCTTAACGAAGCGGAGGCGGAGGCCAGATCCATGGCAGGCGGGGTCACAGCCTTTGTACGTATGGGTGTCACCTCATACGGACCGTTTCGCTGGATTCCAAAATTTATCAAGCATTACTCCAGTCTTCGTCCCGATATCGAAATAACACTGGTGACCGTGCCCCGTAACGACGTTTATGCCAGCCTGATGCAAGGCAGGCTCGATGTGTCGATTATTGATGACGGTATGGTGCCGAGTGGTGTTGCCAAGTTGCCGCTTTTCCGTGACGACCTGATTGCGATCATGGCAATCGATCACCCCCTGGCGCAGAGGAAAAACATTTATGCCGAAGACTTCAAAACTTACAACCTGGTGACGTATTCGACGGACCGCGCAAGCGGCTGGGAATATGACCGGTTCTTCGCGCCCGCGAGTATTTTGCCGCGCCGAATGATTACCGTGGAGTTGATTGAAGCCATCGTCGAACTGGTGCGCTCGGGATACGGAATCAGCATATTGCAACGCGACTTGGTAACGCCCAGCCTTGAGCGCGGAGAGCTTGCATGGGCAGCCCTGAATGACGGCCTGGATATCGCCTGGAACGCGATTATTCGCCCCTCCGAGCCCGAAGGCAGTGAAGTCAATCAACTGGTCACCGAACTGACCAGCTGGATTAAACATGCAGGGAAATCCGAGAATGGCTATGCATAGCCAGAAAGCCCGAGACGGGCGTGGGCAAAATAGTCAGTGGCCGGTCTCCTCCGCTTGTTCAGCGGTTAATCCTGCGGCTATGAGGTATGGCAGGACGTTTATTAACTTGTCAGTAGAATGGGCTGCCATTCAAAACAGGTAGGAGTCGGTCGATGCGCATCGCCTTGCTGTCAGACATCCATTTGTCCGTCAACGCGTTACCTTTTCCCGATGTGGATGCCGATATTGTCGTCCTCGCGGGAGACATCTCCCGATCGGCCACGGCCATTGAGTGGGCCAAATCGTGCCCTGTTCCGATCGTGTACGTGGCAGGGAATCACGAGTTTTATGGCAGCGACTTGATCTCTACCTACGAGCACTTGAACAGGTTGTCGGAAGGCACACAGATCCACGTATTGGAACGCTCGGAGTATCTCCACAACGGTGTGCGGTTTTTGGGTTGCACCCTGTGGTCTGACTATCGACTTTTCGATTCTGCAGAGGATCGGGCACAGGGTATTGATCTGGCTACGAAGCTCATGCGGGACTTCACCCACATAAAAATCTCACCAGATTTTCCAGACCTGTTCAGCCCGGCAATTTCCCAACTGATTTTTTTACAGACAGTCGCCTGGCTGGAAGACTGCTTCACCCGCGACAGAAGCACTCCCACGGTGGTGGTTTCGCATTTTGCACCGACACGGTTGAGCATAGGCCCGCTGTTTGAGAATTCGCCGATTAACGCGAGTTTTGTTTCAGACCTCGAAGACCGGATCAACGTCTGGCAGCCGGCACTTTGGCTGCATGGCCATACCCATGGGAGCTTTGACTACCAGGTGGGCAAAACTCGCGTCATTTGCAACGCCCGGGGCTATGCAAAAAATGGCGTTAATGAAAATCCGGAATTTAATCGCTCATACGTGATTGACCTGGATATCTGAGGCAACACGGCCCTGCCTCCTGGAAGCCGGATCCAGAAAACCGAGCAAGGCCTGCCGGGTGTCATGCCAGGCCGCCGGATGTTCCATATCGAGGAAGTGCCCGGCGTTCTTGATGGTATGGAACCGGGACTGAGACGCATGATCGGCGAACAGCCGGGCGTCTTCGACCGAGGTGTACTCATCCCATTCGCCGTTGACAAACAGCAGCGGTATTTCGATGGCAGCGACACAGGCGACATAGCAATGGGTGTCTTGGGTCAGCACCTCATTGACGTGGAAATGCATCTGCCTGTACTCGTGCTCGGCCAGGCTTCTGACATGACGGTCATTAAAGCGTTTGAACAGCGATGGCAGGTGCTTGCCGATCGTGCTGTTGATCAAGCGACCGACATTGAGGCGGTCGCAAGCCTGGAGATGGTTCAGGCCGCTCTCCAGGTAATCGCGCATCGGTGTATTGATACGCGCTGCGAATGAATTGATCACCGCCTTCTCGATTCGTCGCGGCCGCTGGGCCAGCGCCAGCAAGGTAGCCGCACCGCCCCAGGAAAAGGACAGCACATGGTGCGCACCAAAGTGTTCGATTAAATCCAGCAGTATCGCGGCCTCGTCTTCCTTTCGGATCGGTTGGCCGTGGAGGTTGTGTTCCTTCGACTGACCGGCGTAGGGCTGGTCGTAGAGAACCACATTGAATCGCGGCTGCAGGTAACGCACCGTTTGGGCAAAAGATGCGGTCGTTGCCAGTGAGCCGTTGACCAGAATGATGGTCTTGTCAGCGGCAGTGTTGAGATAGTGCTCGGTATATACCTTGTACTTCCCGCAGATCTCGACGATGGCAGTTTTCGGCATCATGACATTTACTTCCTTGAACCCATTGGACTAAGCGCACAGCGTTTGGGATGCCCACAGGGCCCTATCGCAGACAGCAGAACACGTGGACCTGACAGCGAAGTGTCAGGCCAATACATCAATAACTCAGAGTGGTTTTCAAGCGTCAACGCATAGGCCTCCTCGGGCTTAATCTGGCAACACGGACAAGCGACAACAGCGCGAGGGTGCTCGGATGGCTGCCGTGACCAATGAGTCACTGACTGACCATATGTTCAGAGTTAAGCAGGGATTTCCCCGTCTGCAAGAACGCAGACGAGTTATTGCGTCGAAGACGGCGTGATGGTCGAACGATGTCACCCAAGACGAGGCGACGCGCGAAAGCTCCGCGGGCGGCCATCCCATGTTCGCGGATCACTTTCCGGGGGACGCCCCCGAGTCATCGGTCCCGTCGAAATACTTGGCTATTGGCCCAGGCCTTGCTTTGGCATCTTTTGCGGCACCTGGTCATCTTTCCGGAATTTCGAATGTTTATGCCTGATAGGGCTTAGTAGACGACCGCTGCTGCTGATGCAGACCGCAAGCCTGGTGACGATCATGGAGTTTATGCAGGACCTGAACAGGGTGTTGATTGTGGTAAGCATCTAGACGACAGACCGCCCCACTTTCAGGAATCCCCCCAAGGTTGGGGCAAAGAGTCGAAAACGGACGTTTTGGCTTCCTTAAAACTACTGAATGATGACGGCGTAAATCTGCACAAATCACGAGTAAGCATCGACTCAAAAAGCCGTTCTATTTGACGAGTCGCGTTTCCTTGGAAGGCCTGTATCCAAAGTACGAGCTATAGCACTTGCTGAAATGGCTGGGCGATACAAAGCCACACGCAACCAACACGTCCACCTGGGATAGCTCGGTGTGCTGGAGCAACCGACGCGCCTCGGTAATCCGCAATTCCATGTAATACCGTTGTGGTGTTGTGCCCAGTTGCTCCTTGAACAAGCGCTCGAGTTGTCGACGCGAACGACCTGCGTATACGGCCAACTGCTCCAACTCCAGAGGTTCTTCGAGGTTGGCATCCATCAGCTTCACCACCTCGCGTAATGGTGCGCTCACGCAAACATTTTCAGTCGGTTTTATGCGCCGATAACGTGACTCCTCGAAAGCCAGGATGTCCTCAATACCCTCGACGAGGGCTTTGTCGTGCAAGCCTTTGATCCAGTCCAGCGACATGTGGAATGCCCCCGAGGGACTGGAAGCCGTGAGTCGGTCTCGATCGATGACGTAGGGCTCACTGGTGACATGCGTCGCCTTGGCGATTTCCGCGAGCGCGGGGCGATGTTCGGGGTGAATCGCGCAACGATATCCGTCAAGCAAACCTGCCCTTCCCAGGAACCATGCGCCATTCCACAACCCGGCCAAAATGACGCCCTGGTCTGATGCAGCCCTCAATAGGGAGATGAGTTCATCCGTCGCTTTGAGTTCTGTCCTGTAGCCGCCACAAACGACCAGAAGGTCCAGCTCCTGGATCGTTGAGCCATCGAAACGGGTATCCGGCCGAATGACCAGGCCCAGGTCACTGACGACTTCCTCATCGGTCAAGCCGAACGTTCGGGAAGAGAACAACCCGGGTCGCAGAAGATTCGCGGTGACAATCGTATCCAGTGCTTGCGTGAATGCGGGCAGCGAGAAATGCTCAAGCAGCAGAAATCCTGCCCGGACCATTTGAGTCTTCTCGTTGGGGTTCTCATTCAGATAGCGGAGATTTTTCCCCTTCATGCCTCCGCTAAATTGGCGTCGTTCGATCAATGTTCGACCTACTCGGTTACGTTACCCAACCTGTCGTTGGGTGCGTTGATAAACCTCAATGCTAACTGCAGACGTTTCAAAACCACTAGCGCCATTTTACGATTGATCAGGCCAGCTGAAAGCCGTGACGTAGCGTTGTATCACTCGCAAGCTGCACCTAAACGATGGCCGGATACCCATCGACACTATCGGGCCAACGGGTCAGAACCTCGAAGCCGTCGTCAGTGACCGCGACCATATGCTCCCACTGAGCCGAGAGGGAGTGGTCCTTGGTGACCACGGTCCAGCCATCAGCCAGCGTTTTCACATGGCGTTTGCCAGCGTTCAACATGGGTTCAATGGTGAAGATCATGCCGGTTTTCAGTTTCAGGCCCTGGCCTGGGTAGCCGTAATGAAGGACCTGCGGCTCATCGTGATAAATCTTGCCGATACCGTGACCGCAGTATTCACGCACGACGCTGAATCCGTCTCTTTCAGCCACCGTCTGAATGGCATGGCCAATGTCACCCAGCGTAGCGCCTGGGCGGACGACGCGAATACCGGCACACATCGCTTCATAGGTCGTCTCGGCCAGACGTCGGGCATCCGGGCCGGGCTCACCCACGAAGTACATGCGGCTGGTGTCGCCGTACCAACCCTCCTTGATAACGGCAATGTCGATATTGACGATGTCGCCATCCTTTAGTGGCGTGGCCGAAGGAATGCCATGGCAGACCACTTGGTTGACCGATGTACACACGGTTTTCGGGAAGCCGTGATAGCCGACATTGCCCGGAATGGCTTTCTGCACGTTGACGATGTAGTCGTGACAGAGCTGATCAAGTTCGTCGGTGGTGACCCCCGCTTTGACATGCGGAGCAATCATGGCCAGGACCTCGGCGGCCAGCGTGCCCGCAGCGCGAGACTTGGCTATTTCTGCCGGGGTATTGATAGCAACATTGGCCTTCATTGCTGGGCTCCTGGTGTTGCATCAACCTGGGCGTTTTGCGAAAAATCGGCGAGTGCGCATAGCTGTTTTAGATCGAGGCCGCCAGCCAGTTCGGCACGAATCAGCAAGCGGCAGATGTCGCTGTGGTCGAGGTTGGGATGTAACTCCGCAAGCATCCCGATGCGCATCCAGTGCTCGGCTTGGGCGTTGATCGAGCGACTCAGCGCATCGCTGGCGACGCGCAGATTCTCGTGCATGGCTTCTGAAATTTTTACGATACCCACTGCTCAATCCGATATGAAATGCATATGAACCGTATATTAGTCGGTAGTCGTGTGAAATTGCAATTTCGCGATTTATAGCCATGACTGAAGCGCGCGGCAGCATAAAAAAGTCACTGGGTGACTTGAAGTCCGACTTCAATAGCTGAGGGAATGAAGTGCTGAGCAATCATCGTTTGTACCCCTACTCGATGATGCTCAGAATTCGTGGCGCAGACGTTAGCCATTGTTCTTCCATTTGATCGAGTCAGTACCTGTCAGAAAGAGAGCGATTCACCCTTTCACACCGCACCATTCGACTCAGGAGATAACAATGAATAAAACCATTTCTCGTCGTAGCGGAGGTCAGATATTGGTGGATGCCTTACGCATCCATGGCGTCAAAAGAGCTTTTTGTGTTCCGGGAGAAAGCTACCTCGCGGTTCTCGATGCATTGCATGACGTGCAAGAAGAAATCGACCTGGTGGTGTGCCGCCAGGAAGGTGGGGCGGCCTATATGGCCGAAGCCTACGGCAAGCTCACTGGAGAGCCAGGCATCTGCTTCGTGACCCGAGGGCCGGGGGCAACGAACGCCTCGGTTGGCGTTCACACTGCGTTCCAGGATTCATCGCCGATGATTCTGTTCATTGGCCAGGTCGCTCGCGATCAGCAGTATCGCGAAGCCTTTCAGGAAGTTGATTTTCGCCAGATGTTTGGCCCCTTGGCGAAATGGGTCGTGCAAATAGACGACACCCGCAGAATTCCCGAACTGATCAGCCAGGCGTTCCACCGAGCGGTCAATGGCAGACCTGGGCCTGTCGTGGTCGCACTGCCGGAAGACATGCTGACCGAAATGGCGGAAGTCAGTGATGCCGGACCTTTCAAACGCGTATTGATGACCCCGGCAGCCGAGCAAATGGCCGCCATGCAGCAACTGCTTGAGCGATCAGAGCGTCCATTGATGGTGCTGGGTGGCAGCGGTTGGGATACCGAGTCAGTGCACGACATCCGGGGTTTTGCTGAACAGCAAAATATCCCGGTTGCCACCTCCTTTCGCTGCCAGGACCTGTTCGACAATCGACACCCGAACTATGTCGGCGATCTTGGTTTCGCCGCGTCAGCGCAGCTGTCCTCAGCGGTAAAAAACGCCGATCTGCTGCTGGTCGTGGGCTCCAGAATGGGTGAGGTTTCAACGGGCGGATATGCTGCCTTGGACATCCCGGTACCCAAGCAAACCTTGATCCATATTCACCAAGGCATCGAGGAACTGGGGCGGGTTTACCAACCTGCGTTAGCGATAAACAGCAGCATGTCGACCTTTGCTAAATCAGCCGCAAAACTTCCGGCGGTGCCCAGCCAAATAAAGAGTGAATGGACGCGCACCCTGAACAAAAACTACTGCGAAAATCTGCAACACTCGCCCTCCCCTGGCGATGTGCAAATGGCCGAAATCATTGAGTGGTTGAATCGCAGTCTTCCGGACGACGCGATCCTGACAAATGGCGCCGGAAACTACGCCGTCTGGCTTCAACGCTTCTATCAGTTCCGCCAATACCGCACTCAGTTAGGCCCTACCAATGGCTCCATGGGCTACGGCGTTCCTGCGGCGGTGGCCGCCAAACTGACGTGCCCGGATCGAGTGGTGGTTTCGTTTTCCGGGGATGGTTGCTTCTTGATGAACGGCCAGGAGATAGCGACTGCAGCGCAGTATGGCGCCCATGTGATTTTCGTCGTGATCAACAACGGAATGTACGGAACCATCAGAATGCACCAGGAACGCAATTACCCTGGACGTGTTTCAGGCACCGAATTGCACAACCCGGATTTCGCCGCACTTGCCCAAGCCTATGGACTGCATGGCGAGGTGGTCACCGCCACGTCGGAATTTGCCCCAGCGTTTGAACGCTGCCTTGGTATGTCCCGGCCATCCTTGATTGAGGTCAGAGTCGACCCTGAAGCATTGACCCCTCGACTCAGCCTGACTCAGATCAGAGAGCAATCAAGCAAAAAGTGAGCGGCAATTTCTTCTTTTTGGGGCGCCTGGTTCACGTTGTAGAAGGCGCCTTTTTTAGTTCTTCCCTCCCACGCAATGGTTCGCCTGCCTGCTACTGAATCAACAGCGGTGCGTTACCACCCAGCGACAACCCATGGATTGCTGCTTGTGACTCGTGAGTTCATCGACCTGTCCCACCTACAACAGCAGTCGATCAATGGCCTGAACAGCATGCATCCGCAAAGACAAACCCTGCACAACGAACTGCACGCGCGCCCGTCACTGTATTTCGACGAACCGGCCCATGTGTTTCATCTGGCCTTTCTTGGCGGGGAACCGGAGTGCAATGCGCTGCTGGAGCGCTGCTGCCCTGCTCCGATCGATCCTCATGCCGCCCAAGGCATCACCCAACTCGATGGCCACGCCCTGAAATGGGAACGCCACGCCGAGTTCTTCACCCTGACCCTGGTGGTCACTTCATCCTGCGATGACCTGTCCTGGACATCGCTGCCCGAGGTGCTGGCGCAAAAAGTCGAAGCGCATTTGCCGCAGCTGATCAACTCGGTGCAGATCGTAGTGCGTGGCGAAGCCGGCCTGGACCTCGCCGGCTACGGCTTCAAGGACCCGTGCGGTTCCTGCGTGGGCGGTGGCGATGCGGTGGTCTGGAGCGATTTTCGTCTCAGCGAGGACGGCAACAACCACATCCTGTTCGTCAACCGGCGCCTTAACGCTTACCGCCAAGGGCGGATGATCCGCCGTCTGCTGGAAATCGAGACCTACCGCATGATGGCCTCGCTGTCGTTGACCACGGCCAAGACCCTCAGCGCGCAACTTGATGTCTTTGACAAGACCTTGGTCACCCTCTCCGAGCGTAACGCCGACGCCGACAGCGGCAACGCGAAAACCCTGCTGGCGGACATCTCCAACCTGTCAGCCCAAGTGGTCAGCAGTACCGCGAAAACCCGCCACCGCTTCAGTGCCACCCAGGCCTATGCCCAACTCGTGTACGAACGCCTGGGCGAATTGCGGGAAAGTCACGTAGGCGATTGCCAACGCCTCGGGGTGTTCATCGAGCGCCGTTTCAAACCCACCGTCAGGTACTGCACCGCCACCGAACAACGCCTGGAGCACCTGGCGAAAAGCGTGGCCAACCTGGGCGACCTGTTGCAAGCCCGGGTTCAGGTGGAAATGGAAGAACAGAACTCGGAAATCCTCAAAAGCCTGAACGCCCGCGCCGACGCCCAGATCAAAATCCAGCGCGCCGTCGAAGGTCTGTCGATTATTGCCATTACTTACTACCTGCTGAACCTGCTCAAGCTTGGCTACTCAGGGTTGCACCTGCTCGGCGCCGAGGTGGCCCCTCGAGAGGCGATGCTGGCGATGACGCCCCTCGCGATCGCCATCCTTGCGCTGATTATTTTCCGCATAAAGAAAGTCAAAGAGCACTGAAACGGCGAATCGCAGGGATGCTGAATACCGCACACAAGGGCTCTAGCAAGCGTCAGCGCCTGAAGCATTTAACGGAGTGACTGAGTCAGTGCCTGAAGCAGAGACATTAAGAAAGGAATTCCACATCTCATAAGCATCGTGATGCCGTTTGGTTGCCTCTTCCCATTCCGGCCCTGAAACACATCTGGAAGAGACCAGCGTCATCATTCCCATCGTTGCGGCATCCAGCTCGATCAGGAAAGCGTGAGAGTGGATCCTGAAGTCTTCGACCGATGGCATTACGTGTTCCCCCGGCGGATTCCACCGCTATCAAGGAGCGACTGCTCCTCGGACGGTGGAGTATTGCCACCCGGTAGAATTCAGGCCGTCTGACCGCCGGTACGTTTCGTCAGGTAATCGAGGAACGCCGACAAAAAATCTCGAACTCAAGCCATAGCGTTGAATCCAATGTTCAGGTCAATGGAGGTCAGCGATATGAACAGCGATGACAGTGTTAATGACGTCAAATCAAATGCAACGTCAAACGCCGAAAGAGAGCTTGAGGACAGGGACACGGACGCCAAAGGTGTGGATGAAACCGTTACGCCCTCTTCAACTCGAACCAAAGAGCAGGAAGCTGAGGAACTCAGTCGGAAAATAGCTGGGATAGAACGGAAGGTGGCGGACGGTAACTAGTAAGGCTCCAAGGGACGTGAGGTTGTAATCTTGAAGACACGCCGCTCCTCTCCTTCACCAATGTATTTGCATTGACGTTGGACGGGGCTAGGCCGGTTCCGGTGCTACGCTTTCATTTCCTCGAATAGAGAACGAAGCGATGTCCACCGAACTCTCGATCCCCACACGTTCACGACTGTAGCCATGAAACGGTTCCTGATCGGTGGTATCGCCGTAGCGATTATCGGCACGATGACGTATGGATTTTTCCAATGGAAAGTCGTCGAAAGCCACAAGCACGACATGCTGTGTGGAGAGGCCAAGCAGACGCTGAAAGGCGTGGAAATGCGAGCGAGGGCGTTGGCTGCCGGATTGTCTGTAGACGCCTATGCCAAGGCTGAAGAAGACGAAGTGGCGACACTCATTGTTGCGCTCGATGCCGCCAAGAGCGACGCTGAGGTCGACTCGGTCATAGAGGCTCACGCTGCCGCCCTGGAAGCGGAGGATGCGGCTATTGACGCTCAGGTTGATACCCGAGGCGATCAGACATTCCTCGAGCAGCGACTCGTGAAACAGCGGATACCTGTCGACGTTAAACAAGAACTGCAACGCGCCGCGAAGGCCGTTAGCGTCAAGTGTAGTTAGTGTTCAACTGTGCCCTACCCCACCGCCCCCAAAAGCAGCCCAAAGGCATTGATCAGGAAATGCTCGTCGGGCCCCGGCACTCGCGCCGAAAAATGCGTGTAGATGTGATCAGTCCATTTGAACAGGGCCGCCAGCCGATAGGCCGCGGCCAGTTTCACCCGCACATCCCATTCTTCGGGCTGACGCGCTGGCGAACATTTTTAGAGACGCTGGATAACGGGCTGACGCTGCTCATGGCAAAACTTCCTGGAGGGCCTTAAGGATCTCCAGCAAGCCTATGGGAAGCCAAAAAATAATAAAAAGCACATGTTAATCCAAGCTAATTATCATTTTTTTTATTATATTTCAGCCACTCCATTCATGCCGCGCTCCGAAGGCAGGGGTCGTGGGTTCGATCCCAACGAAGCTCGCGTATCTTCCTCGTTCGATAAACAAGCCAACGCTTCTGGTAAATGGGCTCAACTCTTGACCTGTTGGCTCCTGCCGTAGACATCTTCCAGGCGCTCGATATCGTCCTCGCCCAGGTAACTGCCCGACTGCACCTCGATGATTTCCAGCGGGATCTTGCCGGGGTTGGACAGGCGGTGCACCGAAGCGATCGGGATGTAGGTTGACTGGTTTTCAGTGAGCAGGAAGACCTTTTCGTTGCACGTCACCTGGGCTGTACCGGAGACCACGATCCAGTGTTCGGCGCGGTGGTGATGCATCTGCAGGGAAAGCTGCGCGCCCGGTTTCACGGTGATGTGCTTGACTTGGTGGCGGGTGCCGCTGTCCACCGAATCGTAACTGCCCCAGGGGCGATACACCGCGCAGTGGCTCTGGGTTTCCGAGCGACCTTTGGCATCGAGCGCATTGACCAGTTTTTTCACGTCCTGCACGGCATCGCGGTGCGCGACCATCAACGCATCTTTGGTTTCTATCACGACCAAATCGTTCAGCCCTAGCAGGGTCACCAGCTTGCTACTGCCATGCACGAAGCAATTGCGGCTGTTGTAGCTGACGACATCGCCCTTGAGCACATTGCCGTCGACGTCTTTGTCGTGCACATCCCACAGCGAAGACCAGCAACCGACATCACTCCAGCCAGCGCTTAGCGGGACGACCCAGGCGCGGCTGGTGCGCTCCATCACCGCATAGTCGATGGAGTTGTCCGGGCAGCATTCAAAGGTGACCCGATCGATACTGGTCACGCCTTCGCTGCTGCGGCTGCGCTCCAGGGCCAGCACGCAGGTGTCGTACATGTCGGGTTCGTGAGTGCGCAACTCGTCGAGATAGCGGCTGGCACGGAACAGGAACATCCCGCTGTTCCAGAAGTACTCGCCGGATCGGACAAATTCGCTGGCGGTTTGCTGGTCGGGTTTCTCGATAAACTTCTCGACCTTGAAGGCGCCGGCGCCAGCATCGCTGCCGGCGGCCTTGATATACCCAAAACCGGTTTCCGGACGCATCGCCGGAATGCCGAACAACACCATATTGCCTTTGAGCGCCTCTTCCTGCGCGTGTGACAGCGTGGCGCGCAAGGCGGGCACGTCACTAATCACGTGGTCGGCCGGAAGCACCAGCAGCAGCTCATCGCGGCCCTCGGCGATCAGCTTGAGGGCCACCAGCGCCACCGCCGGCGCGGTATTGCGGCCGAAGGGTTCGAGCAGTATCGCCTGCGGCGTACAGCCGATGGCGGCGAGTTGTTCATTGACGATAAAGCGATGTTCCTGATTACAGACCACGATCGGCTTGCCGATACCCTCGAACGCCAGGCGCTGCAGGGTCTGCTGAAACAGCGATCCCTCGCCTGCCAGACTCAGGAATTGCTTGGGATACAACTTGCGCGACAACGGCCACAACCGCGAACCACTGCCGCCGGACAGAATGACTGGAATCATTGCACTTTCCTCCTGCACCTTCATCACTCGACATGAAGGCGCTTCGAACAGCGAAGGACTGCCTTCTCTTTTACAACACAAGCCCAATTACGAATGGCCCCACCGGGTATCCAGAGCGTGTTGGTTGTTACATTTATTCTTTCTGGTCAGCAAATAGCTGGGTGATGTCGCCGCCCAGGCGGTAGGTTTTCATCGGTTCGAACGATTGGCGCCAGCGGTTGGTTTGCAACGAGCAGTCGTACAGCGCGCAGTAAGGTTCCAGCCAGGCAAACTTGCCATCCTCGTCGAGGTCCTCGAGTTCCTGCTTGTAGCCGGTCTTGCGTTCAAACGTGCGTGGGTCCTTGATCCCCTCCTCCACCCGCGCTGCCAGACGCCGCATGGCACCGTGGTTTTCTTCGCGCAGGTCGATGTCATTGGCTCGGGCAAAGGCAGCGATCATCATCAGCGGCCCCATCGCATAGTTGTGGTAAGCCAGCGCACGGGTTTCGCGGTTCAGTTCGTTGGGCAGGTATCCGTCTGCATCGACCTGGGAAGCGCCGATGCGAAACTGCGCTACCGACCAGTCGAACAGGTCGCGTCGGTCGACCACCACCGAGGCCGCCATGACGGCCCAGGCCGCCCAATACTGGTGATTGTTCAGTCGGTCCAGTGGCTGGTCGCGCCAGTCCCGCACCACCTGATCGGCGAGCTGGCCGATCCAGACCTCGATCGGTCGGGTCTGCGCCTCGCGGCCCCTCAAAGGCTGCGAGCGCGAATACTTGAGCCGCAGATAGGCCGAAGAAATACTGCCCAGCGCCCATTTGCGCATCGACTTGCCGGTATGGGTGTAGGTGGTACTCAGCAGCGCCTGCGCCTTGGCCCAATCGCCCAGCCAACTCAGGGTGCAGTCCACATGGCCGGCGCGGCCGAGCCGTAAATAGGCGGCGACTTGTTTGTTGACGCCCTTCTCCAGTTCGTTGATATCGGCTGACATTTGCTTGTAGCGTTGGTTGGATTCCACGTTGAGCTGATCACGTGCCTTGCCCGAGCCCTCGTACTTACTGGGGATCAACAGGTCACCGGTATAGGGTTTGGGCGCCGCCGGACAGCTCGGCACGTCGCCATTCTTCTCCACGGCCGACGCGTAATAGCCCTGCGGCGGGCGCAGTTGAGCGGCCACCGCCTGCACGGTCGGCCCCATCAGAATGAAGGCCACGCCAATGGCGGCCCAGTGCGCCTGACGCATCAGTGCCCCTCCGTCTGCGCGGTGCGCAGGGAAGGTGTCGCAGAGATGACGGGCTTGGCACACAAGCGGGCCGAGAGCTCCATGGAGGTCGGTCCAGGCGGTGGCTGCACGTCCATGGAAAGAAAAGTCAGTTCGTCCCAGTCCGCATCGGCGCGCAGCTCGAAGGCGAAGCGGCCCTGGGTATTGACCGTCGGCGAACGGCTCAAGCTGATGTTTTCCTGGCGACCGTTCATGTAGGTCAGGGTCGCGCTCATCAGATGCACGGCGGGATCGGCGAACTTTAGGTCGACCTGATAACGATTGCCCTTGATCGGATACACATTGCCGCCACCGCCGTTGAACAACACCTGATTGCGCCCGCTGTGCAGGGTCGAAAGGCTTTTGAGCAGCGGCGCCTGGTTGTCGCAGCCATCGCTCAGCGCTGCCATCGCCTGCCGGTAGAAACTGGATTTGCCCAGGTTGTCGAGATTATCGGTTTCCCACACCAGCACCGTCGGCGGGCGCTTCTGGAAGTCGTCGCCGAGCAGGTAGGCGATCAACGAATCATCATAGCCACCGCCCGGCACACTGAAGTTGCTGACCGGCGTCTGCAGATACTGTTCGAGGAAGCCGGCAAAGTTGAACGCCTCGCCGCTGGCGCTGGTACCGATCAATACGACCTTGGCGGGGACCTTGGCATCGCCTTGGGCCCGGGTTTGATAACGGGTGACAAACTGCGCCGCATAACCGTTGCCGCAGATCTGCGCGGCGGCTTTTTGCAACGTGCCAGAGCGTCCCAACAAGCCGACCGGCTGGCTGGCGAAGACCTGATGCGGCAACGCCTTGAGCACGTCGTTACCGCTGAGCGTCTGGGCCACCAGCTGGGCGCTGCGTTCGGCGCCATAGGGCGTCCAGTTGTGGTCGCCCTTGAAGTAGAAAGGCTGCCCGGTTGGCTGCGGCGCACCCAGCAGGCTGGTGAAGTCGGGGACCAGAATACGTAAGTCGCGCACCCGGTCCAGCGTTTGCAAGTAGTTCTGCCGGGCCTTGGCCTGATCGAAGTTGGCCAGTTCCAGCGGCGTCAGGCGGTCGGCATGCAGCAAGCCGCGGCTGGGTGGCAACACCAACACCAGCTCGACCCCGCGTTGGGCCAGCCCGTCGCGCAGACGCTTGAGGGCTTTGTAACCGCTCTCATCGAGGCCGAAGTCAGTGCGAAAATCGCTTTGGGTGCGAAAGAGCCACTGGTCTTGGGCCTCCACCAGGGTCGCGTAGTTTTTCAGCTCCGGCTGCTCGTAAAGTGTCGCCTGCGCCGCTTGTGGGCACAGCTGACAGCAGGCCTCGGCCGTGTACTCCGGCTGCGCCTGTCCCCACGTCGGCACAGACAGCAGGCACAGCGCGGCAAATCCATGGAGGGTGTTCATCGGCAGGCTCCTCACAGTGTCTCGGGCAGAATCAACGCGGCTGCATGGCGGCGCAGGAGAATGTCCATCAAGTCGCCTTGCACCTCCCCCAGCAAACCGGTGAAGGCAAGGCCGTCCTGTTTCTGCGGCGCCAGAAAGGTCAAGTCATAGAGTTCCAGACGCGAGGGTGAAAACACGGTGATGGGGCTGGAACCGTTGCCGATCAGCTTGCCGCCGACCACGGTGAGCGACAACCTGGCTTCGTAGGGGTCTTCCTTGAGGTCGCGGTCGCTGCCGCGCAAATCCTTGATGTGACCGTAGATACCGGTCAGGGCATTGGCCATCAGCTCGTTTTCATACAGCCGCACACCGGTGCTGTTACGCACCCGGATCCCGTGCCGGTCATTGTCGATCGCGCGGTTGCGCCAGATCAGGTTATTGCCGCTCTCATACAGGGTCATGCCGTCGGAGCGGTTTTTGTAGGTCTCGTTGTAGGCCACCAGGTTATTGACGCTGGAACGGTCCAGAACGATGCCCGACAGGTGGTTGTTGTAGGCGCGGTTGTAGATGATCCAGCTGTCGTTGACCTCGCGTGAGAGGATAATGCCGTGCTTCTTGCGGGTACCAAAGGCGTCGTTGTGGGCAATGATCAGCCGGCGTGAACGGTCGTGCGGGTCGATGCCATAGACGATGTTGTCGCGGTAGGAATTGCCGAGAATCACCACGTCGTCGGCCTCATAGCAATAGAAGCCGTACCAGTTGTCAACGAACTGCGAATTGAGCAACCAGCCGGTCGGCCGCTTGCGCTTCATCTTCGGCGCCATGCTCGGGCTGTACTGGGAAATACTCACCCCATAACTCTTGCTCGCGGTGTAGCCGAAGCTGGTGATGGTGCTGTTGACGATGTAGGTCTCGGTGCCGCCCCAGGACACCAGGAAGGGCCGAAACTCCCCCTCTTTCTTGTACCAGGCCGGGCTGTCGTCCTTCTCGCTCCAGGCGCTGACCTTGGTGTCGGTGATAAACAGCTTGCCGTCATTGACCAGGAAGGAACCGCCCTCCTGGGACAATCGCAACTCCTTGACCGACTTGTCGATATGCAGGGTCCCGCCCGGACGTATGACGATTGGCAAGCGTGCCAGAAACACTCCCGGCGCAGTTTCGCGCAAGGCCGTCGGTGGCAGGCTGCGCGCCAGTTGCGTCAAGTTCATGTAGCCCCGATCGATGAAGATCGCCACCGGCATTCGCTGCTGGCGCACCACCCATTCCTTGAGACGCTCCTTGCCGCCGATGAACTCGTCGAGCGAGTTTTCCTTGAGCATCGGCTGGATCAAGGCACTGCCGGCGGGCTTGTAGGAAATCTTCGCCATGGCTGCCTCGGCCGTATAGCCGGACAGGTCGGGGATCTTTGGCTCGCTGATCAGCAAGGGCTTTCCCGGAGCCTCGCTAATGGTATAGCGCGGCGCGAATACGAGACCCGCCGCGCTGACACCCGCGGTCTGCACCAACAGCAGTCCGGCGAGCAACAGCCCTATCTTGACGACACTGTCCATAAGCCTCACTCATCAAAATAAATGCAACCTGGTGTGATCAAGGCGCTGTTGCCCACGATGGCATCACTGCGGGCAACAACCTGGGCCTAGATTTTCCAGACGAAATCAATGAACGCCCGGTGCATGCTCGAGTCGGTGTCGCTGGCGTACGCGTCACCCGGGAAGAACACGCCGAGGCGCAAGCGGATCAGCGCCGAGGGTTCGTCGACCCAATCCACCATGCTCGCGGGCAACAGGCCTTGTTTGAAGTACTTGGTCATGACCAGATCGACTTCCTGGCCCAGGTCCTTCTCACCGTCCACCAGTGCCGCATTGATGATCCCGCCGTCGCCGGTGTCCTGCTGGTCGTCGACCCGCCAGAAGCGGTGGTAGACGAGGCTGGCGTCGTAGTCCTCGCGCAACTGCCAGGAGCCGAACAGGGTAGCCACCTGGAGGTTGCTCAGTTCACCGCGAAAGGCTTCGCCGAAACGGTGAACGCGCGAACGCGTGCCGGTGTAGTTCGAGCGATTGCTCTGCAGGCCGGTTTGCTGGAACTGATTCTCCTGGTCGTTACCGCCGCCGTCGCCGCGGGCTGCGGCAGCGCCGAGGCGCCAGCTTTCATCGATGTTCCAGCGCAAGCCCAGGTCCGCGCCCCAGGCGTTGACGTCGCCACTGGTGTGGCCCGTCGCAACTCGATCGCCGTTAGCATCGATCACGCTGGTAAGGTTGTCGCGACTGCCGGTCAGCCAGGTCGCGTTGAGCCAGTAATTGACCGGCATCGTCGAGCGATAGTTGTAGCCGTCACCGTTCGCTTCGAGACCGACCCAGGTCAGGCTGCCGGTGTTGGTCTTGTCGAGCGCATCGAGCTGCTCGCCCGTATTGGGCAGACTGCCGCTGTCCTCGGAGTGATGCACGCGCAGGCCCAACCAGTGATTGGGCGCCCATTGCGTAGAGATGTCGGCGAAGGCATGGGAGCGGTCTTTGTCTTGGGGCGCCAGGTCGCTCAAGTCAGTGCGGTAGTCGGAAAAGCGTTCAGCGGCGCCGAGGTGGGCGCGCAACAGCGTGGTCTCGAAGGTCCAGTTGAGCGCTTCGATGTTGGTGTCCATCCACTCGCCGCTGTCCTCGCGCAAACGCTGGCGCCCCAAGCGCAAATGCTCGCCCGGATAGGCGGTGATGCCCGAATAGTCGACCCAGAACTCGCGCATCGCCAGGTAGCTGTCATCGGTCCCGCGGGCGTTACTTTCGTCGACGCCGTTGTTCACCGTATCGGTGTCGATGGTATCGGTCGCTGCCACCGCCTGCCCCATCAAATAGGCACTCCAGTCACCCCATTGGCCAAAGGCCCAGGGGCGCAAGTCGATGCCAATACCGTTGAGGGTGCCACCGGGTGCGGTGCCCAGGTCACGGTCGTCCTGCGACTCACCGGTAATCTTCACATCCAGGCCGAAATTCTTCGGAGCCACCTCCGCCGCCAGCACCAGACCGGCACTGCACATCAGCGAAACACCCAGACCACAACCTGCCAATAATGCTTGCTTCATAGTAAGTCCTGTCCATTTTCCGGAGTTTGCAGTCTGGCTAGCGCCGCGCCCGTCAGACGGGCCTGGGCTTCCCCTTCAAGCAAAGGCTGCGCGATTTTCCTTTCTGCCGGGGTCAGCCCCGACTGCAGGGCCGACAGCACTGGCTCTGCATTTACCACGCCCTGACGCTGCGCGAGTTGCGCAAAGACATAGGCATTGATCCGATTGACCTTGACCCCGCGGGAGTCGGAAAACATGTGCGCCAGGGCCAGGTCGGCATTGGGCGAACCGTTGCGGGCCGCCAGCAACAAATGTTGCAGCGCCTTCTGCGGTTCGACCTGGCCCAGATAACCGCGCCGGTACAACTGGCCCAGGTAGTAATGCGCCCCGACTTCACCGGCCGCGGCCGCCTTGAGCAAATGCTCTTCAGCCAGACGCGGGTTCTGCGGCAACCATTTGCCGAGGTAATACAGCCGCCCGGTCAGCAGTTCCGCCCGTGGGTCGCCCGCCTCGCGCCCGCGCTGCAAGGCCGAGAGCAATTGCGGCGCATCGCCTTGCACGGGGTAGTCGTTGATCAACCGTGCCAGGCTGGTCCAGGCCGGCGCATAGACCGGCGCCAATTCCTCGAGCAGGCGCTGGGCGCTTTGTGCATCGGCCGGGCCTTCGAGGGCTGGCGACGATAGAACGCGCGCCACCGACTCGACCCGCAAGGGCGCGACTCGTCCCTCGCGCCAACCCTGGCGCAACTCCACCAGCAAGGCCGCTTGCGCATTGGGCTGGGCGCGCATTCGGTTGATGGTGGCCAGCTCCACATAACAGGCATCGAGTACCGCAAGCCGAGCCCGGCACATCTGCTCGATCTGCGGCAGGTGAGCCTTATAGGTGCCCTGATTGCGGTAAATCAGAATCTGCGCCAGATCCGCCTCGACAATGCCCTGGGCGCGCCAGCCATCGACCTTCTGCTGCGGATCCACCCCAGGCACCAGTTGCGGGTAGCCCAGGTACAACAACGTCAGCGGCACCACCGCACTGAACTCGCCTTTATCCAGCGCGCCTTCCAATAATTGCTGGGCCTCGCGCACTTGCTTGGGATCACTCGGTCCCTGACGCAACAACAAGCGGCCCAGACGTGACTGCGCCTTGACCGACTCCGGCGCGGCCTGCCGGTACAAGGCTTCAGCCTCTTTCAGGCTCGCCGGGTCGCCCGCCGACGCCGTCAGGTCGCCCATCCCGGCCTGGGCATCGGCATAGCCGTCCTGGGCCAGCGCCGCATAGTGCTTGCGTGCCGTTTCATAATCGCCGCGCAACATGGCCTCGCGCGCCAACCCCTGATCCGGCAGGGTGCCGCAACCATGAATCATCATCAGAGCTGCGGCCAGCGCAGAAAACCGCAGCCCCGATCGCCATGCGCCGTTCATTTTCCGGCCGCCATGGCTTTATTCTCCCAGGCATTCTTCACCCAGGTATTGGCCGCCCAGGCATTCTTCACCCAGGCATTGCTTTGCAGGTTTTCGATACTGACTTCCACCGGACGCCCGGCGAGATCGGTCTGCAACGCGCTGTCAGGCTCAATGGTGACCCGCAGGTCGGAGGCCAGGCCGCCGTTGTCCAGCACCACCGTGGCGATTTTGCCCGTGCGTGGCTGTTCTTCACCCACCAGTTGGAAGCTCACTGCCTTGCCAGGCTGGATCTTGGCAAAGTTCTTATAGGGGAAGCGCGCCTCGATGGTCGCCACACCATCGATCGGCATCAACTCGTATACCGTGGTGCCCTTGCCGACGACCTGGCCGTCCGGCACCAGCTGCGCCACCACCCGGCAATCGCAAGGGCTGGTCAGCGAACCTTGCAGGGTCCGGCTGAACAGGCGCTCGAGGTTTTCCGGGGTCGCCTGCCCGGGTGGCAGGTTGCCTTTCATCACATCCAGCAGCGACGCGGAAAAGGTCGCCAGCGGCGCCCCCTTGGACACCACCGCCCCCACCTTGACCAACGACTTGACGCTGCCGTCGCGCGGCAGGCCGATCAACTGGCCGGGCACGTTGACCCGCGCCGATTCGGCATGAGTGACGAAATAAATGCCATACAACTGGTTCAGCACATAACCAAAGGCACCCAGTCCCACCAGGAACATCAGCAGGCTCACCGTGGTCGCCCGCAAGCGTGCGAAAAAGCCCAGGCCGTTGCCGCTATCGTGCTTTCGCGGCTTGGTGAAGTTGTCGCGCTGCTGGGTCGCGAGCATGTCACCCAGGCTGATCACCCCACCCGAGAGGTAGGAGGTGATCAGATAACGCAATGCGGAGATCGCACGTGGAGGCAGGTTGTGGAACTCGCAACCCACCCGCAGCCCCTCGCTGCCTACCGAGCGCACGACAAACTCCACGTCGATGGCAAACCCAAGCGCATCGACCTGAAACACCAGTTTGCCTTTGTGCTGTCGGCCCACGATCAGCGGTGGGTTCAGCTGACTCAGGCTGAAGCCACCGGCCGACAAGTCGATCAGTTCGCAATCGAACATCTCCCGGTTCGGCACGTGTAACTTGAGCCTCGCCGGTAGATTCAGCCGCGCATGCTGACGCTGCACCTCCGACTCATGCACAACATTGTCATCAACAGCAATACAAGCTGTGTTCATAACGCGTCCCTTCCCTTCCACGATTGAGAACGATCCGGCAGGTCAGAGCCGGTATGCACCTTTATCCTTTACCGCTGTGCAGACCGGCACGGCATGCCGACTGCCCTGACACCTGCGCTACACCATCCACATCAGCAGCGCGCAAAACACACTGCCGGCCGAAAAGGTCATGGCCCGCGACGACCAGGTATTGAACCAGCGCTGATAGCTGGCCAGCCCGCGGTCGAGTCTGGTTTTCTGGCGCGTCCACGATTGCCGGTCGAGACGGAAGAACACATAGATCTTCACCACGGCGCCGACCAACTGGTTGTAATAGAGAATCAGTGGATAGGCCGGCCCGACCGGGTGCCCCGAAGCCAGCAACAGCAGACTCAGGAACAAGCGAGTCAGGCCGATCCAGAGCACATAGATCAGCAGGTAGGCCATGCTGTATTTGAGGCTGGCAATGATCGCCACTGACGGCCCGAGCAGGCTGGCCCACATCGATACGCGTTGATCGAACAGCACCAGCGAGGTGAACCAGCCCAACCGCTGCACGCCCAAGTGCAGCGCCCGCGAGTTCTGCCGCAGGTTATTGCCATACCAACGGAACATCAGCTGGCGGCTGGCCTTGAAGAAGCTCTTTTCCGGGGGGTGCTCGACCGTGTTGATCGCCGCATCGGGCACATAAAAGGTGTCGTAGCCCAGCCGCATCAGGCTGTACCAACTGGACTTGTCATCACCGGTCAGGAAGCGGAAACGCCCCAGGCGCCAGTGCTGCAGATAATCGCTCTCTACGTCTTGAATAAAGCCGGGGTCGGTCACCACTTGGGCGCGAAACACCGACATCCGCCCGGTCATTGTCAGCACTCGCTTGCCCAGTGCCATCGAACACATATTGATGTGCCGCTGGGCGAACCGCAGCTTATGCCATTGGCTCATCAGGTAGCTTCCGCGCACCTCGCAGAACTCATTGGTGGTCAGCCCGCCGACGTTCGGGAACAGCTTGAACCAGGGCACGGTCTGACGCACCAGCCCGGGCGAGAGCACGGTGTCGCCATCGACCACCGCCACCACCGCATCGGCATCCGGCAAATACCGGGAGATCGCCCGAAAACCATGGGCCAGGCCATCGCGCTTACCGGTGCCGGGAATCCGCACGAAGCTCAGCTTGACCTGCTCCGGCGGGGTATAGCTGTCCCACAGCGCTTTGATCAGCAGTTCATCGGCCAGCTCGACGATGGAACAGACCACCGTGGTCGGGTAACCACAACCGATGGCCTCTTCGATCACCGAGCGGTAGACCTGCGCCGTGGTCAACGCATCGATACGAAAACTGGTGACCAGCAAAAACACCTGCGACGGATCGGCAGTGCTGCCCAGCCTGGTGACTCTGCGTCTGTAATAAGGGAATACCAGATAAAGGAACAGCATCCCCCGCAGGTAATGGATCGCGCCCATCGAATAACGCCAGATACCGACCGCCCCCAGCAACAGGAGAAAGTCCCTGGATTGGGGATCGAACACGGTGCGCGGCAGCAACAGTGCAAGCCCCATCAGCGCGGTGACGTAGAACAACCAGCCCGCAGCTTCGCGCAAGTAAACCCTGGAATCAGCCATACCTATGACCCCCCGTTCGATAAACCCATGTTGTTTGGGGCGCATCAGCTCCGCGCCTCGCTTACCAGCAGATACCCTCGAGCCGATCGTCACTGGCGTGTGGCAGGAAGCCCACCAGGTCAACCACCTGCTTGCCCTCGGGCACCTGAAGCGCAATGGCTTTGAAGGACTCGTCACTGTTACCCAGCACGATCACCTCCGCCTGCTCGATCACTTTCGCAAGGTCAGGGCACAACAGCGAAGCCAGGTGCGGAATCTTCGACTCGATGTACTCTTTGTTGGCCCCGTAGATACGCGCGTATTCAACGTTGCGGTCGAAGATATGCAGGTCGTAGCCCTTGCCTATCAGCATCTCGGCCAACTCCACCAGCGGGCTTTCGCGCAGGTCATCGGTGCCCGCCTTGAAGCTCAGGCCGAGTAGCGCGACACGCCGCTTGCCGTAACTGCTGATAATGTCGAAGGCTCTCTGTACCTGCACCGCATTGCTGCGCATGATCGAGGCCAGTAGCGGGTGCTCGACGTCCATTTGCCCGGCGCGATAGTTCAGCGCACGCACATCCTTGGGCAGGCAGGAACCGCCGAACGCAAAGCCGGGGCGCATGTAATAACGCGACAGGTTGAGTTTGGTGTCCTGGCAGATCACGTCCATCACATCGCGACCGTCCACGCCGGCGGCCTTCGCGATATTGCCGATCTCATTGGCGAAGGTCACTTTGGTCGCGTGCCAGACATTGCAGGTGTACTTGATCATCTCCGCCACTTCGATGCTCCTGCGCAGGAGCGGCGCGTCCAGCTCTTGATAAAGCGTGGCGAGCATGTCACCGCTGCGCTGGTCGAGTTCACCGATCACCGTCATGGGCGGACAGTTGTAATCCTTGATCGCGGTACTTTCGCGCAGGAACTCCGGGTTGATCGCCACGCCGAAGTCGACCCCGGCCTTCTTGCCGGAATAGTCTTCAAGTATCGGGATCACCACGTTCTTCACCGTGCCCGGCAGCACCGTGCTACGCACCACTACTGTGTGCCAACTGTGCTTGTCGTGCAGGGCTTCTCCGATCTCGCGGCAGACCGACTCGATGTAGACCAAGTCCAGATCGCCATTCTTCTTGCTGGGCGTACCGACGCAGAGGAACGACATGTCCGTGCCCATCACTGCCGCCTTCACATCACGGTCACCACGCAGCCGCCCAAAACTCACACCCAGCTCGAGCAGCGGCTCCAGGTCGGGTTCAACGATGGGCGACTTACCCTGGTTGATCAGGTCAACCTTGACTTGCGAGACATCCACCCCGATTACGTCATGACCGCGAGCACAGAGACAGCCCGCACATACAGCGCCCACGTACCCCAAACCAAATATGCTGATCCGCATGGGTGAATCCCCCGTATACCTTGATTCAAGAATGCCATCGGCATGCCGCGCAGGCCGACAGTCGCTCTACCGCACCAACTAATAACCGATCGTTAGGCACAACTTGACTCTCGACCCACACCGTAAAATTGGAGTGTAGACAAACATCAAGCACGTTCTGTTTTTTTTAAAATAAATTTCGAACACTTCGCGCCGACAACATGAGTAGTTAGATCAGCAAAGTGAGTACCCACATCGTAAACACGTTAACCATTGATAAAATTACTATTAAAATCAGTGGCATATAAAAATTATCGTGACTGACACCTCAAACAAAAACATATACCCGCGCACCAAAAACAAGCAGATACTTACGATACTTACCGGACAGACACGCCTAAAGCCCTGACACAGTGCAATGCCAACGTTGCAACATTGTAAGCGTATCTAATAAATTCCTCGTACTGTGTAAAGCTACTGAAACACGTCAATTTTTTTAATAACTATTTATTGGCGCTCGCCCTACACGCAATAGTTAATACCTTTTAAAGAACAAACTCTTTAGGGACTCTCCGAATAAGTCCTCGAATGTGCTGATATATGTCCTGACTACCTGAGCGAGCCGCCCATGAACCCGATGAGCTCTGCTGGCGCTGATCGAGCCGTACTATCCCAAGGCCGGCGGCGGCGCACACCTTATTCTCCGGACGCTATGCTGCGCATTCATCGGCTGCAAAACGGTTTGCATTGAGCGATTCGGCGATGGAAGAGGCGCTCTATGAAATCACTTCGCTGCGCCAGTTCGCCCAGCTCACGCTGGGCGCTCCGATCCCTGAAGACACCACCCTCATGAATGTCCGGCATCTGCCGGAAAAACACCCGTTGGCGGCGGGAATCCTGGCCGTCATCAATGCCGCGACGGTGGAGCTGGCGAACACTCGCCGTAGCTATGACATCGTCCCGGTCAAGGTTGATGAGCTGGCCGAGCAGCAACGCATCGCTGACACCAAAACGCTGAAGCGAAATACCGTCGCCCGGTACTGGCCGGTCTGGTCGTTGCAATGGCCTTGTCGTTCACCTTTGCGGCCCAGGCCCGGGAAACGGTACGAATCGGTTACCAGAAGTCATCGACCCTCATCACCTTGTTGAAAACCCAAGGCACGCAGGAAAAAACCCTCGCGCAGAAGAACATCGATGTGAGCTGGCATGTGTTTTCAAGTGGTTTGCCACTGCTGGAAGCGCTGAATGTCGGCAACGTCGATATCAGCGCTGACGTGGCGGATACCATGCCGATTTTTGCTCAGGCTGCGCAGGCTGATCGCTGCCTTGGAAAAAGCAGGCGGCGCAAATACTCAGCCCATTGTGGGGCAACCTTGATGTAACAACCATCGAGACGGCCAACACCCATCGCAGCTACCAGGTACAGCCGGTGCAAGGCGATCAGTTGGGTGAGCAGCAGAAAATCGCCGACGCTTTTTTTGCCGCGGGTTTATTGCCCAAGGCAGTGGATGCGAAAGACGTCGATATCTGGAAACCCTGAGGACAAGCTCAAGGCGTGATCGCAACTTTCATCACCCCGTCCCGCTGATGCGCAAACAACTCATACGCGGCTTCGATGTCGTCAAGCTTGAAGCGATGCGTCACCAGCGGCGACAGATCGACGCCACCGCTTTGCACCACCGCCATCAACCGTCGCATGCGTTCTTTACCGCCGGGGCACAGGGTGCTGACGATGCTGAAATCCCCGAGCCCCGCGGAAAAAGCTTCGAGGGGAATGCGCAGATCACTGGAGTAAACCCCCAGGCTGGACAAACGACCACCGGGGCGCAACACCCGCAGCGCGGACTCGAAAGTACCCTGGGTGCCCAGCGCTTCGATGGCCACGTCGACACCTCGACCGTCGGTCAGGGCCATGATCTGCGCGACCACGTCGCCGTCCTTGAAATTGACCACGTGGGTCGCACCCAACTGCCGGGCGACGCTCATCCGTTCTGCCACGGTATCGATGCCGATAATGGTGCTGGCGCCCTTGAGGCGCGCGCCGGCCACGGCACACAGGCCGATCGGCCCGAGGGCGAACACTGCCACGGTATCGCCAATCTTGACCTCGCCCCGCTCTGCCCCGGAAAACCCGGTGGACATGATGTCCGGGCACATCAGCACCTGTTCGTCGCTGAGGCCATCGGGGATCGGGCACAGGTTGGCCAATGCATCCGGCACCAGCACGTACTCGGCCTGGCAGCCATCGATGGTGTTGCCGAACTTCCAGCCACCGGCGGCGCGGAAGCCATGGCGGGTGTCCGGGCCATCCTGTGAACTGCAACCGCACAGGCAGGCGTAACTTTGTCCGCTGGGGGTAATGGCGCCGGCAATCACCCGCTGGCCTTCGACAAAACCACGCACCTGCGAGCCCAGCCGCTCGATGATGCCCACCGGTTCGTGACCGATGGTCAGCCCTTTGGCCACCGGGTATTCACCCCGCAGGATGTGCACGTCGGTGCCGCAGATCGTCGTGGTAGTAATGCGGACCAGCGCATCCAGCGGCCCGACCTCGGGGATCGGTTTGTCATCCAGCACGATGCGGTTTTTCTCAACGAATATCGCGGCTTTCATGGTTGCCATCGGGGTTCTCCTGAGCGTTCACGTGCGCTTGAGTTCAGCATGAACCTCAGCCTGCGCCCGGTTTACGGACGGGAGGTTGATCATGGTCAATACTTAGAGACTGGATGTACGTCGCACGAGCCGCACGTCGGGCGGCTAATCCACGGGAGGTTCGTCATGTCTGGTCAATCCCGCTTCATGCTGGTTGCATCACCGCTGATGGAACACAGCCCCGCTTTCGACAGGGCCGCTGCGCTGGCCAAGGCCGAAGACGCCGCGCTGCACATCGTCGCCTTCGATTATCTGGAAGGCCTGGCGACCGCCAGTCTGGTCAACGAAAAGGCGCTGGAACAAATCCGCGTGGGCTACGTCGAGCGCCACCGCCAATGGCTTGAGGAACAGGCCCGCCCCTTGCGCAAAATCGGTGTGCACGTCACCACCGAAGTGGCCTGGGTCGAACGCCCCTTGGAGGAAATCCTGATTCACCTCAAAGAGCAGCCGATGGACGTGCTGATCAAGGCGCTGGAGCACGAATCGCTGCTGTCGCGGCTGATGTTTACCCCGCTCGATGTGCATTTGTTGCGCGAATGCCCGGTGCCGCTGCATTTCGTGAGCCACGCCGTGCACGCCTTGCCGCGAAAGATCGTCGCGGCGGTCGACCCCTTTCATCGCGATGACCATTACAAAACCTTCAACGACCGGATCCTCCACGAGGCGGCGAAACTGGCGAGCGCCTGTAATGCCGAGCTCGATGTGGTCTACGCCTATGACCTTTCATCCATCAGCGCCGACGAATTCGGCTTCGACAACGGGTCGGCGTTCTTCTCGTCGGGCAAGGCCAAGACCGTATTCGATTACCAGGAGGATGCCTTCAACGACTTGGCCGAGCGCAACGGCATCGCGCCGGAGCAGCGGCACATGATCATGGGCAACCCGGCCAAAGTCCTCACCCGCTATGTCGATGCATATGACGTTGACGTGATTGTCATGGGCCGGATCGGTCATCGCGGCATGGGCCGGCTGATCGGCAGTACGGTGGAGCATCTGCTGTACAAAATGCCGTGCAGCGTTTGGGTGGTGTACACCGAGCGGCTGGATGAATAGCCGCGATACACGCAGCCCCTGTAGGAGCTGCCGCAGGCTGCGATCTTTTGATCTTGACCCTATTGCGTCGAATGAAGATCAAAAGATCGCAGCCTGCGGCAACTCCTACAGTGTTCTCTTCAGATAGGTGAATGAGGTCAACGCCGGGTGATCACCACTTCCAGGTATTCACTCGGCACCACCAGCGATTTTTCTCCCGCTCTGTTCATACGGTTGATCAGTTCGGTCAGGTCGTTTTCCAGCCCTTGGGCGCCTTCAGGAGGCAGCGCCGCGAAGGCTTTGTGGACCGGGCCGTACCAGGTGCGGAACGTATCGATGAAATGCGCCGCCGAGCGGTAACGGAAGTTGAAGGTTTTGCGCGTCACCTGGACCTGAAAGTCACGTTCGTCGAAGTGCGTGTGCAGCCAGGCTTCGGTGCCCCACTGCGAAGGCGGTTGAGCGCCCGGCGGTGGCGGCAGGTGGCGGCCGAGGGTCTTGAACATCTGGCCGACGAACCCTTCGGGCGTCCAGTTGGCGAGGCCGATCCGCCCTCCGGGGCGACAAACCCGCGCCAGTTCCGTGGCGGCCTTGGGTTGGTCCGGCGTAAACATCACACCGAAGGTCGAAAGCACGGCATCGAAGCTGGCATCCTCGAACGGCAAGGCTTCGGCGTCAGCCACTTGAAACGTGACTTCCAGGTGTTCTGCCCTGGCCCGGTCTTCGCCGCGTTCCAGCAGCGCGGCCACGTAGTCGGTAGAAGTGACATGGCAACCACGGCGCGCGGCAGCGAGCGTCGCGTTACCGTTGCCGGCGGCCACGTCGAGTACCTGTTCATCGCAGAGCAGGTCGCAGGCTTCGGCCAGTTGCTCGCCGACGATCTGCAAGGTGGTGCCGATCACGGCATAGTCGCCACTGGCCCAAGAGGCCATCTGACGGTTTTTCAAGGCAGTAAGATCAATGCGTGTACTCATGAATTCCGCTCCGTTGCGGGTTGGAACGCAACCCGGCTTATTCGGCCGTGGTGGGATCGATGATGGCCGTGACCTGGGAAATGCGGTTGGCCGGGAAACCGCTCTGCCTGGCGTGTTCCTTGATCAACTCTTCGTTGGGCGCGATGTACACGCAGTAGAGCTTGTCACCGGTGACATAACTCTGCTGCCACTGCACCTCTGGCAAGTCGCGCAACGTCTTGCAGGACTTTTGCGAAGCGGCTTTCAAATCCCTTTCTGACAGTGTTCCAGCACCCGGAATCTCGCGTTCTATAACGAACTTAGGCATGGCAACCTCTCATTCTTGTTATTGATGACAGGGTCGGCAGACCCTGTAGGTCAACTATCGCGCCGGGCAACGCTGGCGTCCTGCCCGATCGTCGGCCAACCCTGCCCGATCGTCCGGAGATTTCACGCTCTGGCGCGACAGGCTCACAATCAAGCTCACCACCCAAAGCTGCCCGCCAACACGGGAAAACCACCATGGACGCCCTGTCCCAGACGTTGCGCGTCGTCCACCTGGTCGGCGCGATTTTCATCAATGCCAGGTTCACTGCACCCTGGTGCTACCAATCGCCGAGCGCCGACGCGGCGGCTCCGTTTCTGGAGCCCGGCGCCGAACGCGTGGTGATCTTCCACTTGATCACCGAAGGCGAGTGTTATGTCGAACTGGGTGATGATCCCCCGCTCCTGCTGACGGCCGGCGATGTGGTGGTTTTCCCTCAGGGAGACGCCCACCGCATGAGCTCTAACCCGGGGCTCGCACCCGCCACCGGTGCGCGGCTGGACGTGGTGCTGGCGCGCCGTCCACGGCAATTGAGCTATGGCGGTGGCGGCGCGATAACGCGGTTGGTGTGCGGCTATCTGGCGTGCGATACCCGTCTGGCCGGCATGTTGCTGACCGGGTTGCCGGCGGTGGTCCGGGTTAATGTGCGAGGCTCGAATGCCGGTATCTGGCTGGAATCGTCGGTCCGTTATGCACTGGCCGAAGCCCGATCGCCCCGCCCCGGTGGCGAAGGTGTGCTGGCGAAACTGGCCGAGGTGTTGTTCATTGAGGTGCTACGCCTGTACATGCACGAACAGGGCGAAGGTCGCACCGGTTGACTGGCGGGTGTGGGCGACCGGATTGTCGGCGCCGCCCTCAACGCATTGCACAAAAAACCGTGTCACGCCTGGACCCTGGATGAACTGGCGCGCACTGCCGGTACTTCAAGATCGGTGTTGGCGGAGCGCTTTCAGCAACTGGTGGGAAGTTCGCCGATGCAGTACCTGACGCAATGGCGGATGTTGCTGGCGGCCAACCTGTTACGCAGCAGTAACAGCTCGTTGATGCGGATTGCCGAAGAGGTGGGCTACCAAACTGACACGGCGTTCAGTCGGGCGTTTCGTCGAGAGTATGGAGCGCCACCGGCGGCGTGGCGGCGCAGTCAGGAGAAAAAACCAATGACCCACGGCGCACAGCCTGTGAGCCATTGATGTGAAGCCTTACGCAGCGGGTGCTTTGGCCTCTTCCAGTAACTGCTGAATCACTTTCTCCTGAGTCTCGTAACTGCCTTCACCAAAGTGGGTATAACGCACCTGACCCTTGGCATCGATCAGGTAGTGAGCGGGCCAGTACTGGTTGTCGAAGTTGCGCCAGATCGCGTAGTTGTTGTCGATCGCCACCGGGTAGGTGATGCCGAGCTTTTTCACTTGATCCTTGACGTTGTCGATGATGCGCTCGAAACCGTATTCAGGGGTGTGGACGCCGATCACTACCAGGCCGTCCTTCTCGTATTTCTTCGCCCAGTCCTTCACGTACGGCAAGGTGTGCTGGCAGTTGATGCAGTCGAAGGTCCAGAAGTCCACCAGCACTACTTTGCCTTTCAGCGAATCGTTGCTCAGGGCTGGCGAGTTAAGCCATTGCACTGCGCCGGCAATTGACGGCATGGCGCCTTTGGCGTTGTCCATGGACGAGTCTGCGTTGACCTTGCTGACGAAGTAATCGACGACTTTCGGTACGGTTTCCAACACACTTTTCTCGATGCTGCTGACGCCTTCGGACGAAGTGCCGGCCAGCAGTGTTTTGTCGGCACCGGTGGAAATCACCGCCGCAGCCGCCAGCACCGCAGCACCCGCACCACGACGCAGCCAACCGGTGACCGGGATCGACGCTTTCAAGCGATTGACCAGGCCGCGACCGGCGAAGATCAAGGTGCCCAGGGACAATGCGCTGCCCAGGCCATACGCCACCAATAACAGGCTGGTTTGAGCGTTTGCACCTTGCAGCATGGCGCCCGTGAGGATGACCCCGAGGATCGGTCCGGCGCACGGTGCCCAGAGCAGACCGGTGGCAACGCCGATCATGAGCGAACTCAACGGGCCGGACATTTTGCGTGTGTCCGGATCGAGGCGGTTGCCCAGCGCCACGAAGGGACGGGCCAGCCAGTCACCGACACGGGCGGAAATCAGCGACAGGGCGAACAGCACCATCACGATCAGCGCTAAGTGGCGACCGGTGTTGTTGGCTTGTATCACCCACTCGCTGCTGACCACGGCCAGGCTGGAGATCAGGGCGAAGGTCAGGACCATGCCGCCAAGGGTGAGCAGGATCGAGGAACGTGTACGTTTAACACCGGCGAACAGGAACGGCACGACCGGGAGGATGCAAGGGCTGAGGACGGTCAATATGCCGCCCAGGAAAGCGATGAGAAACATGGGATCACCTTGGAAAATTGAGTGCGGCGGTTTACACACATCCCCTGTGGGAGCGGGCTTGCTGGCGAAGAGGTCAGTACATTCAACATTCATGTCGACTGACTCTCCGCTTTCGCGAGCAAGCCCGTTCCCACACTGGATCGGTGGTGTTTACAGATCAGTGTTCCGGGCTTCAGGCCGTCTGGTTGTCCAGCTGCTGCCCCTGCGGCGTACGGCTGGAACCGTCCTGCGCCAGAAAGACGTCCCCGCCCTTCTCCGCCACCGGCGTCAGCTGGAAGCAAGTCGCACTGCCACAGCTTTTCTGTTCAACAGCAGCGTTGGCATGGGCAATGGGTCAGCGCAGGACTCAGTTCTCTGAGTTGCAGCCATCAGCAAATTTGCGATAGTCCAGAACCTGGGTTTGGTTATGGGAATCCAGGTAAGTCAGCTGGGCATCCACAACCCCACAGGAAGTCGAGGCGTCCTGTTTCAGCGACACCACTTTCTTGATGTCCAGGTGCGTGCCGTAGGTGTAGGTTTTAGCGGAGACATCAGCTTCGGCGCGGGCCGACAAGGTGCAGATGTTCAGGGCGGCAAACAGGCAAGCGGCGTAGACGGCTTTGGTGTTCATGGTGGTTTCCTCAAGGCTTCAATAGGTCAATCGTTTATTGGGCCGAGGCGGTTTGATTTGCCTCGATGGAACCTATTAGAAGCCCGCGAGGTATCCCGACTGTGTCGGGAACAGGCGCGTGTAAATCGGTACGTATCAAAACCGGGCCGGGATACACAGCGATACAAAAGCCCTGAAAATGAGTGTTTTTGCGTCCACGTGTATCCGCCGACATGCCAGATACACTGCAATACAAAGGACTGCGGGCGAGCGGGCCAAGGCTCGATAGACTGCGCGACATCCCCCATCTACAGAGACCTGGCCAAATGGAACACGTCGATCACATTCTCATCGTGGACGATGACCGCGAGATCCGGGAACTGGTAGGCAACTACCTCAAGAAAAACGGCCTGCGCACCACCGTCGTGGCGGATGGACGGCAAATGCGCACGTTCCTGGAATCCACGCCAGTGGACCTGATCGTGCTCGACATCATGATGCCGGGCGACGATGGCCTGATGCTGTGCCGTGAGTTACGCGCCGGCAAACACAAGGCCACGCCGGTGCTGATGCTCACCGCGCGCAACGATGAAACCGACCGCATCATCGGCCTGGAAATGGGCGCCGACGATTACCTGGTCAAGCCGTTCGCTGCGCGTGAACTGCTCGCCCGAATCAACGCCGTGCTGCGCCGCACACGGATGCTGCCGCCCAACCTGGTGGTCACCGAAAGCGGTCGTTTGCTGGCCTTCGGGCGCTGGCGCCTGGACACCTCGGCCCGGCACCTGCTCGATGAGGACGGCACGATGGTCGCGCTCAGTGGCGCGGAATATCGGTTGCTGCGGGTGTTCCTCGATCATCCTCAGCGGGTGCTCAATCGCGATCAATTGCTGAACCTGACCCAAGGCCGCGATGCCGACCTGTTCGACCGCTCCATCGACTTGCTGGTCAGCCGCTTGCGCCAGCGACTGCTGGACGATGCCCGCGAACCGGCCTACATCAAAACCGTGCGTAGCGAAGGCTATGTGTTTTCGCTGCCGGTGGAAGTCCTCGGGGCGCCCTCATGAATCTCTCGATGCGCTGGCCCCGCACCCTCGCCTCGCGACTGTCGCTGATCTTCCTGATCGGCTTGATTCTCGCGCAGGCGCTGTCCTTCGGCGCGCAGTACTACGAGCGATACGAAAGCACGAAGAACACCATGCTGGGCAATCTGGAAACTGACGTCTCGACCTCCATCGCCATCCTCGACCGCTTGCCGGCCGAAGAACGCATGAGCTGGCTGCAACAACTGGATCGACGTAACTACCGCTATTTGTTGAACGAAGGCTCGCCGGGCATGCCCATGAGCGATTCGCCCATAGCGATGACTTCGATCAAAGAGGCCATCGGCAAGGATTACCCGATGACGGTCACCGACATCCCCGGGCCGGATAAACATTTTCAGGTCCACCTGAAACTGGCGGACGGTAGCCCGGTAACCATCGACGTTCGACCCTCGATGGTGCCGTTGTCGCCGTGGTTACCCATCGTGTTGCTGGGGCAACTGGCACTGATGCTCATCTGCACCTGGCTGGCCGTGAGAATCGCCATCCGCCCCCTCACCCGCCTCGCCCAAGCGGTAGAGACCCTGGACCCCAACACCCACGCGGTGCACCTGGACGAAAAAGGCCCGACCGAAGTCGCCCATGCCGCCATGGCCTTCAATTCGATGCAGGCGCGCATCGCCGCTTACCTCAAGGAACGCATGCAACTGCTGGCGGCGATTTCCCACGACCTGCAAACCCCGATTACCCGCATGAAACTGCGTGCCGAATTCATGGACGACTCCGTCGAGAAAGGCAAACTCTGGAATGATCTTGGCGAGATCGAACACCTGGTGCGCGAAGGCGTGGCCTATGCCCGCAGCGTGCATGGCGCCACCGAGGAAAGTCGCCGCACCCATCTGGATTCGTTCCTCGACAGCCTGGTGTTCGACTATCAGGACATGGGCAAAGACGTTCAGCTCGGCGGTAAAAGTGACGCGGTGATCAACACCCGGCCGCACGCCTTGCGGCGAGTGCTGGTGAACCTGACGGACAACGCACTCAAATTTGCCGGCGCCGCCGAGTTGTGGGTGGAAGCGAAGGCTGACGGCAGTTTGTCGGTGAAGGTGATGGACCGCGGGCCAGGGATTGCCGAGGAAGAATTGGCTCAGGTGATGGAACCGTTTTATCGCGTGGAGAACTCACGTAACCGCAGCACCGGCGGGACCGGGTTGGGGTTGGCGATTGCACAGCAGTTGGCGTTGGCGATCGGGGGATCGTTGACGTTGAGCAATCGCGAGGGGGGTGGGTTGTGCGCGGAGCTTAGATTGTCGGTTCAGTAACATGATCGTTCCCACGGTGGGAACGATCAGTCCAGGGTCAGGCCGGGTAGTTCGCGCGCAGGGCTTCGAGGCCGCCTTGGTAGATACCGGTAAACAGCGCCACCACTTCCTCGTCACTCACACCGACAGGTGCAAACCGCCCAGACCACGTCACTCGCGCGCCCTGCCCCTGCGCTTCAACACTGATAGTCGCCAGATAGTCAGTAGCCGGAAACGGCGCCTGCAAAATCGAATAACTGTAAGTCTTCCCAGCGTTATCAAACGCCTCCAACCGCTCAACCACCACCGCCCCATCCGCCGTTTGCAAGCTACGCACCCGGCCGCCTTCACTCAGCTCGCTTTTCGGGATAAACGGCAGCCAGTCCGGCAGCGAGTTAAAGCCGCCGATCAATTGCCAAACCTGGTCGGCGGTCGCCGGGATGTCGATGAATGCTGATGCTGCAGCCATGAAATATTCTCTCTCAATCAATAAGGTTCAGATCGCCATGCTGTCGACAACACCACCGTCGACCCGCAACGCCGCGCCAGTAGTGGCCGAAGACAGCGGCGAGGCGATATAAGCCACCAGATTCGCGACCTCCTCGACATCCGCCACGCGCTGGATGATCGAACTCGGCCGGGCCTTGCGCACGAAGGCGTCGGCTTCTTCCCGAACGCTGCGCCCGGATTCGGCGGTGGCGTCCTTGAGCATCTGTTCCAAACCATCGGTCAATGTCGGGCCGGGCAAGATCGCGTTGACCGTCACCCCGGTGCCCGCCAGCCGCTTGGCCAAACCATGGGACACCGCCAGGTTGGCGCTTTTGGTCACGCCGTAGTTGATCATGTCGGCCGGTGTTGCGACCCCGGATTCCGAGGACAGGAAGATCACCCGCCCCCAGCCCTGCTTGACCATGTCTGGCACGTAATGCCGTGACAGGCGCACGCCGGAGATCACGTTGACCTCATAAAAACGCGTCCACTCGCTGTCCGGTGCATCGAAGAAATCCACGTCGTTGAAGATCCCGAGGTTGTTCACCAGGATGTCCGCCCGTGGTTCGGCGGCGAACAACAACTCGGCGCCTTCGGCCGTGCCGAGGTCTGCGGTCAGGCCACGCAACTGCGCGTCCGGCACGCTCTGGCGAATGCTCGCCAGCGCCTGTTCGACCTTGGCCGTCTCGCGGCCGATCACCACCACCGTGGCGCCGGATCCGGCCAGCGCCTTGCTGATGCCCAGGCCAATGCCGGCGGTGCTGCCGCTGACAATGGCGCATTTTCCACTCAGATCGATTTTCATGCTCAACCTCCAATGATCGGCAATGGCGCACGTTCGGACACCAGTTTCGCGTCGCGCATCGCCTGCCAGAAAGCAGCGGGAATGACGGCCGACATCGCGGCAACGTCTTCAGCAATCCGGTCCGGACGGCTGGACCCCGGAATCACCGCCGCCACGGCCGGGTTAGCCAACGAGAACTGCAACGCAGCTGCCTTGATGTCGACACCATGCGCGGCAGCAATGCGTTTGATCTGCTCGACTTTATTGATGATCGCCGGGCTGGCTTTCTGGTACTCGAAGTGTGTGCCACCGGCCAAAATGCCCGAGCTGTAAGGACCACCGACCACAATCTCGACGTTCTGCGCCAGCGCGGCATCCATCAAACGCTGCAAGGCACGGTCGTGGTCGAGCAGCGTGTAGCGACCCGCCAGCAGAAAACCGTCCGGCTGAGCTTCGGTCAGATCCAGGGTCAGTTCGCACGGTTCAACCTTGTTCACGCCCAGGCCCCAGCCCTTGATCACGCCTTCTTCGCGTAAACGGGTCAGCACTTTGAAGGCGCCGGTGCGGGCCTGGTTGAAGTATTCCAGCCACTGATCGCCGTAGAAGTCCTGGGCGATGTCATGCACCCAGACGATGTCCAGACGATCGGTTTGCAGGCGCTTGAGGCTGTCTTCGATGGAGCGCATCGTGGCATCGGCGCTGTAGTCGTTGACGATCTTGTTCGGGCGGCCGTGTTCGAACACGCCGCTTTTTTCGCCCAAGTCACGGGCCGCCGCATCTTCAACTTCATCGAGAATGACCCGACCGACTTTGCTGCTGAGTACATAGTCGTCACGGTTGTACTGGGCCAACGCGGCGCCCAGACGAATTTCCGACAGGCCCGAGCCGTAAAACGGAGCGGTGTCGAAGTAACGCACACCGGCATCCCAGGCGGCGTGGACAGTAGCCATCGCCTCTTCTTCAGGAATGGCGCGGAACATGTTGCCCAATGGAGCGGTGCCGAAACCGAGGGTGCCAGGCAATTTGTCTTTCAAGCTCATGGGTTTTTCCTCTTGAGTGTCAGGGGTCATCAGAGGTGACCGTTGAGCAGATGCTAGATTGCGATGATCGGACCGTCCAAGACATAATATGCAGCACTTGAGTCCTGATAGGTCTGACATGATCGACATCCGCCAATTGCGCTACTTCGTCGCCGTCGCCGAAGAAGAACACGTCGGTCGCGCCGCCGAACGCCTGCACATTTCCCAATCGCCCCTGAGCCGGCAGATCGCCCAGCTCGAAGAGCGCCTGGGCCTGACCCTGTTCGAACGCAGCCAGCAACGCATTCGCCTGACCCGCGATGGCCAGACTTTTCTGGCTGAAACCCGTGCCCTGCTGACCCACGCCAATCGCCTGGAATCCCTGGGCAAGCGCCTCGGTCGTGGTGAAGAAGGCGGCTTGTGCATCGGCTACATCGAAAACGCCATGCACGCCGGCGTCTTGCCCAATGCCTTGCGGGTGCTGCGGGTCGACCGGCCGAACGTTCACGTCGCGCTGTACAACCTGAATTCCGCCGAACAACTCGAAGGCCTGCGTCAGCGTAGTCTGGATATCGCACTGGTCAGCGAACCGCCCGTCGCCGACGACCCGGACCTGCTGGGTTTTCAGGTGCTGGACGATCCGATGCTGCTGGCCCTGCCCGAACATCATCTTTTGGCGAACCACACAACACTGACCCCGGCGGACCTGGCCGATCAGGAATGGATCGGCGTGCAACCCCGCCAAGACGCCGCCAGCCGCGACGACTTCGTCAGCGCCTGCATCCGCGCTGGTTTCACCCCGGACATTCGCATGGAAGCCACCGAACCTTTCACCGCGTTGGGATTGGTGGCATCGGGGCTGGGCATCGCCATGATTCAGAAAGGCCTGAGCCGCAACGCACCGCCCGGCGTGGTATTGCGGGAAGTGCCGTGGATTTCCTTCACCACGCCGCTGTGGGCCGCGTGGCACCGGATCAATTTGCGGCCGCTGGTGGAGACGTTCAGGAAGGTGCTGACGGAGCCATGTTCGGCTGACTCGCCCTGAGATTTCAAGATCAAAAGATCGCAGCCTCATTGCACTCGACAGCTCCTACAGGGTTTGGCGCACACCTGTAGGAGCTGTCGAGTGCAACGAGGCTGCGATCCTTTGATTTTCTAAGCGAATGGATCTTCGACTGCCACACAGGGTTTGGTGCTTTACTGAAAAGACCCCGAAATCCTGCGAGCAACCCCACATGAACCGCAACGACCTGCGTCGCGTGGACATGAACCTGCTGGTGATTTTCGAAACCCTGATGTTCGAAAAGAACCTGACCCGTGCCGGGGAGAAACTGTTTCTCGGCCAGCCTGCCGTCAGTGCCTCGCTGGCCGAGTTGCGCGACCTGTTCGACGACCCGCTGCTGGTGCGTAACGGTCGTGTGCTGGAGCCGACCCAGCGCGCATTGGCGATCCTCAAGGAGTTGCAGCCGGCGATGGACACCATCTCCGGCGCGGTCAGCCGGGCCAAGGATTTCGACCCGTCCACTAGCCGCGATGTATTCCGCATCGGCCTGTCCGACGACGCCGAGTTCGGCCTGTTTCCGCCGCTGCTCAAGCAAATACGCGAAGAGGCGCAGAACGTCGTGGTGGTGGTGCGGCGGGTGAATTTCATGCTGATGTCGTCGATGCTGGCCAGCGGGGAGATTTCCGTCGGGATCAGCTACACCACGGAACTGCCGGCCAACGCCAAGCGCAAGAAGCTGCGCGACCTGAGCGTCAAGATCCTGCGTGGCGATGACCGTCCCGGCACCCTGACCCTGGATGAGTATTGCGAGCGCCCTCACGCGCTGGTGTCGTTTTCCGGGGATTTGACCGGTGCCATCGATAGCGACCTGGCCCGTATCGGTCGTTCACGCCGGGTGGTGCTGGCGGTGCCGCAATTCGCCGGCCTGCGCGCCTTGCTGACCGGCACCGATATGCTCGCCACGGTGCCGGACTACGCGGCGTGCGCGCTGATCGAAGGCAGCAGCCAGTTGCGGGCCGACGACCCGCCGTTTGACATCGTGCTGTCCGAACTGTCCATGGTCTGGAACGGGGTCAACGATAACGATCCGGCAGAACGTTGGTTGCGCTCGCGAATTGCCCAACACATGGCCGCTCCACTGCCGGGGCATTAATCGATTTGAAAGACTCGGGGTCGGTCTCGCGCAGGTAGACCGGCAGGTCAGTGACCGGCGGCATGACCGGAATTTCGAAGTACATCTGGACCACCCAGCCGCGGTGGTAGCTGGCGTGGTTGACCACGTGCATCAGTATCGCGCCGGCGCTCATGGTGCCGCTTTCCCCCGAGACAAAGCTGAACTCGACGGGTTTATCCAGCGAGGCATCGGTCTGCCGTTCGCTCCAGTCGCAGTACCAGTGATCGATGTCCTTTTGCGCCAGGCGCAGCTCGGCGAGTTCGGGGTGCAGCAGATCGTGTGACGTCTTGAAGCCGTGCCCTCGGCCTTCGAGGTGGGCCTGCCAGATGCAGTCCACCACGTAGAGGTGGTTCAGGGTGCCGATCATGTTCTTGAACACCGACACGCGCTCTTTATTGACCTCACCCGGCGGCAGTGCGGCCAGGCTGTCAAAGAGGCGTTGATTGGCCCAGCGCTTGTAATCGGCAAGCATGCGGGCAGTGCGTACGTTAATCATCGGAGGTCTCCCATTGTGATGGGCGCACTGCCAAGCATAGCCCTCAGGGCGAGCGGCATTGCAAACGCTGATTACCGGTCACTTCGCAGTAACACGATCTGTGTAGCAGCTGCCGAGCAACGCGAGGCTGCGTTCGGCGGCGAAGCCGTCGTAAAACCTGAGACCGCGTTGCATCAGGTAGACCGCATTCGCCGGACTACGGCGGCTTCGCCGCCGAACGCAGCCTCGCGTTGCTCGGCAGCTGCTACACCGGTCGTTGTGTGGCTAATACCGTCGTCACCCGATCAGCCAGCGCCAGGCAACTGGTCAACCCCGGTGATTCAATACCGAACAGATTCACCAACCCCGGCACACCATGCTCGGCCGGACCACTGATGACAAAGTCGGCCGCCGGCTCGGTCGGGCCCGTGATTTTCGGGCGGATACCGCTGTAGGCCGGTTTCAGGCTGTTATCGGGCAACGCCGGCCAGTAGCGCCGGATTGCCTCGTAGAAGCCATCGGCTCGGCGTGGATCCACACGGAAATCGACGTGATCGACCCATTCGACGTCCGGCCCAAAGCGCGCCTGACCGCCCAGATCCAGCGTCATGTGCACACCCAACCCCGCACTCTCCGGGGCCGGATACACCAAATGCCGGAACGGCGCCCGGCCGCTGAAACTGAAATAGCTGCCCTTGCATAGCCGGGCAGTTGGAACGTGCTGCGACGGCAAGCCATCAATCCGGCTCGCCACCTCAGGCGCGGACAATCCCGCGCAATTGATCAACGCACGGCAGCTCAAGGTAATCGGTTGGGCGCCGCCCATCCGCAATTCGAAACCTTGCTCGGTGCAACGGGCCGACGCCAGCGGCGTATGAAAAACCAGCGACGTGCCACTGGCCTCGGCATCCGCCTGAAGCGCCAGCATCAGGGCATGGGAATCGACAATCCCGGTGGACGGTGACCAGAGCGCAGCGACGCAGGACACTGCCGGTTCAAGTTCCCGCGCCTGTTCGGCGTCCAGCCATTGCAGGTCATCAACGCCATTGTGCAGGCCCTGCTCCAGCAATTTGCGCAAGGCTGCGCATTGACCGTCATCCGTGGCCACGATCAGCTTGCCCAGGCGCTGGTAATCGACGCCGCGCTCATCGCAAAAGGCGTAAAGGCGTTGTTTGCCCTCCACGCACACTTGCGCCTTGAGGCTGCCGCTCGGGTAGTAAATGCCGGCGTGGATCACTTCCGAATTGCGCGAACTGATGCCCACGCCAATGCCCTCGCCCGCCTCGACGAGGATCACTTCCCGCCCGCTGCGGGCCAGGGCTCTGGCGACCGCCAGCCCGACCACTCCGGCCCCGACCACCACGCATTCGATATCGACGCTCACCTGCCCTCCGCTCCTTTCACGCCAGCCCTCGTTCCCGATAATCGATCAGGCTGGAGAATATCGCCAGCAGCATGGCCATGACCACGAAGAAGATCAGCACCAGGAAATACGACCCGGTGAACTGCACGATCAGCCCGATCAGGATCGGCACGATCACCCCGGCCATGTTCCCGCAGAAGTTGATACCCAGAAAGAATGGGAGCGGGACATCGCTCTGGACTACGTGATTCAGCCCGGCACGCTTAAAGGTGTCGGATTCGGATGGCGTAACGGCGCGTCCCGCAACCAGGATCAGAATCGCTTGATCGTGAGCTACAGCATTCCTTTGCTTTAGCAGAGCGACCTAAGCCCGCCTTGCCTCTTGGACTCAGCGCTGACACTGGGTCAGCGCTTTGCCTGGGCTGACCAATGGCCGCGGCCCGCGCGTGCGGCGAAGCAAAGCGAGCTGATCCAGCGTTTTCGGTGGAGATTATTGTGTGTGCGGCGAGGATCTGAGCCTTTTCAGACGCAGGCGTTGGACTGATCACGCATCGACAGGGAACTCCTGACGACCGCCACGCATCTTACAGATGAGGTACTTCCTTTTTTGCTTCACGCTTTCAGAGGACACCGTCATGCGCCGTCTGATTATCATCTCTTCCCTTTTGCTGTGTTTACCCTTCGGCTCCGCTATGGCCAAAGTGGATGCGGGCGATGTCGCCACGTCAGCCGGGGTTTCCGCATCGTTGTACTCGACGTTCAAGGACCACAAACTCATGATTCCTGCCCGGGATGACGCCTCCAGCTTCGTTGCCAGTGGCGGCGCGATTCGTGGTGTTTATCTGGAGTCATACTTAAAGCAGATTCGTCAGGAACATCCAGGCCTCAACGCCAGCGACGAAGATCTGGCCAGAGCGATCCTCGTCCAGGAAGGCGTTGCCGCGGGTCAATAAAGGCTGAAAAAGTAGCGGTGGGGCTGCAGCACCCGGATAGCGTTTGCAGCCCTACCTTGCTTCAACACCGGTGGATAATCGCGCCCAACCCGCCACCAATTGCGCGCTGATGCTCACGCCGCCGCACACCACAATCACCACATCATGGGCCTCGGCAATCGCCGGATGGTCCAGGTATCCAATCGCCAACGAAACGCCGCACGCCGGCTCGACCAACTGACGCAGGTCGTTGGCGTAACGCACCACGCCCATGATCGCCTCGTCATCGCTGAGCGCGACACACTCGTGCGGGAAATCGAGGATATGCTGCACCGGCCAGGCGGCAACCTGAGTCGCGCCGAGCGACTTGGCGACCGTATCGATCCGGGGGAATTTGACCGGATGTCCGGCACTGACAGCGGCGGCAAAAGACGCAGAACCCTGGGTTTCACACGCGATGATCCGGCAGTCCATGCGCTTGTGGCGAATCAATCCGGTGAGAATCCCCGCCAGCAAACCTCCACCCCCTACCGACATCACGAGCGCATCGACCTGAGGACAATCCTCAAGGATTTCGTCGACCATCGTGCTGTGCCCTTCCCACAACACCGGGTGATCGAAGGCTGGCACGTACTCGGTGTCCGCGCCCTGCGCGAGTTCTTTGGCCCGTAGATTGGCTTCGTCCCAGACCTTGCCATGAACGATCACCTCGGCACCGGTTTTCCTGATCCGTGCGCGGGTGGTTTCCGGCGTGGTGTGCGGCACCACAATGCAGGCTTTCAATCCCAGTCTGGCGGCAGCCACGGCGGTGGCGAACCCGGCGTTGCCGCCGGAAGGACAGATCACTTTGCGTTTCCCTTGCGCCGCTGCCTGGCTGCACAAGAGCCCAATACCGCGAAGTTTGAAAGAGCCGCTCGGTTGCAGGTTTTCCAGCTTGAGCCATATTCGTCGAGATGGGGTCGACAGGTCTGGATGCAGAATCAACGGCGTTCTGATGTGAAGCATGGCGGAGCTCCTTTAGGGTGAACGGTCCTAATCCAAGCTTAGTTCACCCCGCTCCCACGGTTACCGCTTCAGCGATAACGCGGTGCTGCCGTGGAATGGCCGAACAAGCCTGAAAGCCTCTGACGCTGGGCTTCGTAGGCATCCCACTTATCGCCTTGGTGCAGGCCCGGAATGGTCACCACTTCGCCTTGCGCCAACCCCGTCAACGCCGCATCGACCATGTCCTGGGCGGACATCACGATCTCTTGCGGCAGGTTTTCCACCGGGTTGCCGGCCTCGCTCCAGAAGTCGGTGGCGGTAGCGCCGGGCAATACGGCCTGGATCCGAATGCCTTTGTCGGCCAGCTCGCGGTGCATCGATTGGCTCAGGCCGAGGACAAATGCCTTGGTCCCGCCATACACGCCGTTGAGAATTTCCGGGGCGATGGCAACGATCGAGGAGATATTGATCACCGTCCCGGTGCCCCGAGCGACGAAGCCTGGCACCACCGCGTAAGCCAGGCGCATCAACGCGGTCACGTTGAGGGTGATCATGTCTTCCATCTCATCCACGGGGCTGCCGAGCAGCGGCATGACAGCGCCGACCCCGGCGTTGTTGACCAACAGGGTGATACTGGCGTCGGAGCGTAGAATTTCTTCGACCCGCCGCAAGTCGGCCTTGTCTTTCAAATCGGCGGCGACCACTTCCACGGCGCGGCCGGTTTCATTACTCAAGTGGTTGGCCAAGGCGCTCAGTTTCGCCTGGCTGCGGGCGACCAGAATCAGATCGTAACCCTGCCGCGCGAGACGGTCGGCATACACCGCGCCGATGCCCGAAGAAGCGCCAGTGATCAGAGCGGTACCTTTGGATGAGAGGGCCATGTCGATTTCCTTCACAGTGAGGCGATAACGTCGCCGGGTGTGAACCGTTATAAAGGGTCTAACGCCCGTCTCAAATGACGTTTAAAGTACGTTTTTCGGACATGACCTTTTGAGGACATCTCGATGACTTCCGTGGCATTTGTAGTGTTTGAAGGGTTCCAGTCCATGGCGCTGGCGGCCATGCCGGTGTTCGAGTACGCCAACTTCAGCGCCGGCGAGGCGCTTTATGACGTCAGCGTATTGTCCGAAGACGGCCGCACATTACGCGCTTCCGGTGGGCTGAGCGTCGGCACCGAGGCCTTTGGTGAGCGGGTGTTCGATACGGTGATTGTGGTGGGCGGCGATGCCATCCTCGAGCAGGCACCCGAAGGCGTGCTGAGTTACCTGCGCGACAGCGTTAAAACCGCACGGCGCACGGCGTCGATCTGCTCCGGAGCGTTCGTCCTGGCCCAGGCCGGTTTACTCGACGGACGGCGCGCCACCACCCACTGGGCTTATGCACGGGAGCTGCAAGCGCGGTTTCCGTCGATCAAGGTCGAAGAAGACCGCATCTACGTCGTCGACGGTTCGATCTGGACCTCCGCCGGGATGACCGCCGGCATCGACCTGGCGCTGGCCATGGTGGAAAAGGATCACGGCGCCGCACTGGCCCGTTCCGTGGCGCAGAAACTGGTGATGTACCACCGCCGCGCAGGCGGCCAGTCGCAACACTCGGCGCTGCTGGAACTGGAAGCGAAATCCGACCGCATTCAAACAGTCCTCGGCTATGCGCGAGAACACCTCACCGAGACGTTGTCGGTGGAGCAACTGGCAGACGTCGCGCGCCTCAGCCCTCGGCAGTTCAGCCGAGCCTTCCGGACGGAAACCGGTCAATCACCGGCCAAAGCCATCGAAAACCTGCGCCTGGAAACGGCGCGGCAGATGCTGGAACGCGGGCGCCTGACCCTCGATCAGATCGCCGAAGAATCCGGCTTCAGCGACTGCCGCCGCATGCGCGAAGCCTTCCTTCGGGCGTTCGGACAGCCGCCGCAGGTGATTCGGCGTAATGCCAGGGCCCTGTAGGAGCTGCCGAAGGTTCGGGCCGCGTTCGGACGATCTTTTGATCTTGTTTTTAAAAGCGAAGATCAAAAGATCGCAGCCTGCGGCAGCTCCTACAATGAACGGTGTCAGGTCCGTTTGTGGAGGTGCAGATGAAAATCTCGGCCAAACTGGCGTTTTTCGCCGTTGTTTCCACCCTCGCCTACCTTGGGCTCGCGGTGTGGGGGCTTGGCGGATTATCGGCGTTTTTCTCTCATGCACCGCTGGTGGTCATTGCGCTTGCCACTTTGGTGATGGCCATCGCGTCCTTGTTCACCGAGGTCAACCTGAGTTCCGGCGAACGTGAAGACCGGGCCAATCGCTGGGTGCTGCCGGCGTTCGGGGTGATCGGTTTATTGAGCGGGTACCTGCCGGCCTATACCGACCGAATCGATTTCTGGACCTTTGGTGACGAAGGTGTGCGCTGGCTCGGGGCATTACTGTTCATCATCGGCGGCACGCTGCGGCTGTGGCCGGTGTTTGTGCTGGGCAAGCGTTTCAGCGGACTGGTGGCGATTCAGCCGGGGCACACGCTGGTCACCGACGGGATTTATCGCACCTTGCGCAACCCCAGTTATCTGGGGCTGATGATCACTGCAGTGGGCTGGGCACTGGCCTTTCGCTCCGGCGTTGGCCTGTTGCTGGCCGCGGTGACGCTGATCCCGCTGATCGCCCGCATTCACGCCGAAGAAGGGCTGTTAAGGGCGCAGTTCGGCAGTGAATACGAGGCTTATTGCGCCCGCAGTTGGCGGTTGATTCCCGGGGTTTACTGAAACAACACAACCCTAATGTGGGAGCGAGCTTGCTCGCGAATGCGGTGTGTCATTCGCCATCGATGTGCCGGACACACCGCTTTCGCGAGCAAGCCCGCTCCCACATTAGATTTTCTGTAGGCGGACATGTCCCTCAGGGTCTACTAGCGCGACGACCGAGTCGTAGCTGGCCAATGTGGCATGCGGGGTCTGGAGCGGATGGTCGTGGGTCGCGGTCACCACGATAAGGCCCGCGCCCGCTGCCTCGGCGGCGAGAATGCCCACGGTGGCGTCTTCGAAAATCAGGCAATCGGCCGGTTCAACACCCAAGCGTTTGGCCGCCAGTCGATAGCCCGCAGGATCGGGTTTTCCGGCGCTGACGTCTTCGGCAGTGACCATCACCAAAGGCTGCGCAATACCCGCCGCGGCCATCCGCCGCAGCGCCAATGCCTTCGGCGCCGAGGTGACGATCGCCCACTGGTTCGCGGGCAGCGACTTCAGAAAGTCTGCCGCGCCAGGCACCTCGATGATCCCCTCGACATCCTCGATTTCCGCCTCGGTGATGAACGCCGCTTCAGCCTCGGCATCCACCCCGGGCAACGCCAGGCGATTGATGGTGTCGATGGCGCGAACGCCATGGATAGTGGGCAGGAATGAGACGACATCAACGCCGTGGCGCAAGGCCCAGGCCGCCCAGATCCGCTCGGCAGCGGCGATGGAATTGAGGACGGTGCCGTCCATATCGAACAGAAAAGCGCGGTACGGGGTGTTGAAGACAGATTCTTGAGCAGACAAGGGGGAGCTACCTCTCGCAAGTGCCAGGCGGGTTCGCCGAGCAATGTAGCATTTGCGAGGAGCTGCCGAACGCGGCCCCAACCTTCGGCAACTCCTGCAGAGGATTTCCTTGCTAAGCGGGACGCGGTGCTTCAACAGGCGGGGTGCCGTCGTGAAACATCGTCTTCAGTTGAGCACGCAGTTCCGGTGAGTCGATGTGCTTGTGAACACTGACCGCATGCTGTGCGGCGGCTTCGAGCAGTTCGTTTTCAGAGTCTGCGGACAGTGCGACCGAGCATTTGGCATCGCTTGGAAACTCGCGGCAGTCGATGTATTTACGCGCCATGATCTTCTCCTCCCTACGACGAAGGCAGGCCGTGGCCTGCGTGAACGATCACTCGACGCGCCATCCCATCCATCAAACACGATTGCAGGTCGCACCGAGTGTGCCGACTCTTGAAGTATAGGCCCGCCACAAGGCGCAACGTGACAGGTTGTAGTGATCAGATGTGCCGCAGGTTCTAAAGGGTACGTTTCGACTTCAAGGCACCTTCCAAACAGTCCAGCAACTGCCCAAGCGCCCACGGTTTCTTGATGAACGACACCGAATGCCTGACCCCGGCGCTTTCCGGCGTTTCGAAACCGGACATGATCATGATCGGTTTGTCCGGCCAGCGGTCGCCAAACAGATTGGCCAGGTCCGCACCATTGAGTTTGCCCGGCATGGTGATGTCCGTGAGCAATAGACGGACGCCGTCCGAGTGCTGCTCCAGATACTTCGACGCGGCATCCGCGCTGGTCTGAGGTTCAACCACAAAGCCTTCTTCCTGAAGAACTTCACAGAGAAACTCCAGGATCAGCGGGTCGTCCTCAACCACAAGAATCAACCCGCCAGGAAGGAGCTCACCCGCCGTCGATACTGGACTCATGACCGTGACACTCCCTGATTGCATGAATGATTTCGCGCGCTTAAATCCGCCACCTATCAGGTATGAGCAGCGGACTTCGCGGAAATTCATTTTTGATACAACCGGGCGATTAAATCGGGCGCCATACAGCGGCGTATGGGCGTCTGCAAACCAGGGTCTGGCCTCGAAGGAGGGTGTTCGGATCAGTACGAAGGAGCCTCTTTTTTCATTGTGTCCTTGGACATCGCGTCCTTCTTCATTCCGTCCTTGCTCATGGCGTCCTTGGACATGTTGTCTTTCTTCATCGCGTCCTTGGACATGTTGTCTTTCTTCATCGCGTCCTTGCTCATGGAATCCTTGGTCATGGCGTCCTTTTTCATCGTGTCTTTATGCATGGCGTCTTTAGACATTGAATCCTTGCTCATGCTGTCGTTGCTCATGCCGTTATTGGTTGTAGCATCGGCGGCAAACACGCTGGCGGTGCCAAACACCAGGCACATGGACAGTACGGTGGTCGCTAACTTTTTCATGATGGAACTCCTTGAAGCACAGGTTGCGAATGAGCGCAGCGGGCGCTACGCAGTGAAGTGGCCAGGCGCCATCAGCTACCACCGAACCAGTTGTAGCCCTGGTCTTCCCAGTAGCCACCCGGATAGGTGTTGGTGACGAACATCGCCTGAATGTGTTTGGGATTCTTGTAGCCCAGCTTGGTGGGCATACGCAGCTTCATCGGGAAGCCGTACTGGCGAGGCAGCACCGCGCCGTCATAGGTCAGCGTCAACAAGGTTTGCGAATGCAGCGCGGTGGCCATGTCGATGCTGGTGTAGTAGTCGTCCGCGCATTTGAAGCCGACATATTTGGCATCCGTGTCGGCACCGACCCGCTTCAGGAAGTCGCTGAACCGTACGCCGCCCCAGCGCCCGATCGCGCTCCAGCCTTCGACGCAGATGTGTCGGGTAATCTGTTCGGTCTGGGCCATGGCACGCAGTTCTTCCAGGCGCCAGCTGCGCTTGTCGGCGACCATGCCGGTCACTTCCAGTCGATAACTCTCTTCCTCCACCGTCGGCGCCTCGTCGATGCCGTAAAAGGCATTGAACGGAAACGGCCGGGTGATCATTGACTCGGGATAGGTCGGCGCCAGCGCATTGGGGTTGAACAACCAGCCCTGCACCCGATCGTTGAACCGGGACATGGAGGACAACGCGGTGTCGACGCTTTCGTTGTCGGTGAGGTTGCAGCCGGACAACATGGCCACGCCGCCGAGTGTCAGGCTGCGCATCAGGAACGAGCGTCGTGAGCGGTCCTCGATCTGTGGGGCAATGATTTTCCTGGCATCTGTCAGGATGGACGACTCGTCCAGCCCTGAGCCTTGAATGCGCTTTTTCATACGACCTCCTTGCGACCGACAATCATGGCCCACAACGTTTTGGGAACCAGCGCGACCATCACCAGATGAACTGCGACAAAGGCCACCAACAGCGACATCGCGATGAAGTGCACGTGCCGCGCGACTTCGTAACCGCCCAGCAGTTCACGCAACAGCGGAAACTGGACGGACTTCCACAACACCAGACCGGAAATCACCAGCAGCGTGATGTCGACCATCACGAACAGGTACGCCACCCGTTGCACGTGGTTGTAATGACTCAGATCGGCATGCCCCAACCGCCCTCTCAACGCGGCCCACAGGTCATGCAGGACACCTTTAGGCGAAACCGGGAAAAAGCGCCGTTTCAGACGACCACTGACGAGGTTGATGATCAGGTAGACAAGACCGTTGACGGCCAGAAACCACATCGCCGCGAAATGCCATTGCAATGCGCCGCCGAGCCATCCACCCAAGGTGATCGTTTTGGGAAAACTGAAGTCGTACAGCGGGGAAGCGTTATAGATTCGCCAACCGCTGGTGACCATGACCAGCACCGCCAAGGCGTTCAGCCAATGGGTCAGCCGTAGCCAGCGGGGATGGCTACTGACGGCGGGTGAAGCAGGTAACTGCGACATGATGGGCTCCCGGCGGTTGATCGTTGGAGCCGAGTATGTGGGCCTACAGATCGCCAAATCCTCACGTAAAGTTAAATTAAACGTGATAACTACCCCCCAATAGCCTGTGGGAGCGAGCTTGGCTCAATTGTGGTTAAAATGCCGCCCCAACAAATTGCTGGCCCTGCCCGATGAACGCTGACGCTCTCTCCACCCTCCACGACCATTTACTGACGGCTCTGGCGGCTGCCCCCGCCGAAACCCGCCGGCTGTTCCACGGCCGTGGCCGGTGCTGGCCGGGGCTGGAGCAATTGACTGTCGACTGGTTGCAGGGCGTGGTGCTGGTGTCGCTGTTCAAGGAACCCGACGCGTCGCAGCTGGAAGCGTTGAAACAGAAGCTGATGGATGTCACGCACTCGCCTGCGTGGACGCAATCCGGCGCGCACACGCTCCTGCTGCAACATCGCTACCTGCTGCAAAGCACCACCGAGTGGCTTTTGGGGGACGCGATCGACGAGATGACGATCACCGAGGGCGGTTTGCATTACCGGGTGGACCTGGGCCGCAAACAGAACACCGGCCTGTTCCTCGACATGCGTTATGGCCGCGACTGGGTGCGGGCCAATGCCCAGGGCAAGCGCGTGCTGAATCTGTTCGCCTACACCTGCGGATTCTCGGTAGCGGCCATCGAGGGGGGAGCAACGCACGTGGTCAATCTGGACATGTCCAGCCCGGCCCTGAGCCGTGGCCGCGACAATCACCGACTCAACGGCCACGACCTGAGCAAGGTGACTTTCCTCGGACATGACCTGTTCAAGTCCTGGGGCAAGGTGATTGGCAAGGGCCCTTACGACCTGGTGATCATCGACCCGCCGTCCTTTCAGAAAGGCAGTTTTCTGCTGACCAAGGACTACCAGCGCGTGCTGCGCCGACTGCCGGAACTGCTCAGCCCACAGGGCACGGTGCTGGCGTGCATGAACGATCCGGCGTTCGGTGCGGACTTCCTCATCGACGGCGTCACCCGCGAAGCACCGAGCCTGCGTTTCGAGCAACGGCTGGATAATCCACCGGAGTTTCCGGACGCCGATGTTGAATGCGGGTTGAAGGCGCTGGTGTTCAGGCTGGCTAGCTAAAAATCAAAAGATCGCAGGCTTCGCCAGCTCCTACGTTGGGATGGCGTACACCCTGTAGAGCTGGCGAAGCCTGCGATCTTTTGATGTTGATTTCAATGCGGCTGCAACACCAAAGCAAACAACTCACCATGCCCATTCACATTGAGCTTGTGATAGAGATTGCGCCGGTGCACTTTCACCGTCTCCGGGGAAATGCCCATCTGCTGGGCGATGGCCTTGCTTGAGAAGCCCTGAAGAATCAGCCGTGCCGTTTCGATTTCCCGCACCGACAGGCGCGCATCGAAACGATCCAGCAGGGTCGCCAGATCCCCGGCCACCGCTTCGGCGGCCGGTCCTTCCGGCGGCATCAATTGCAGGTGACGGCGCATCGCCGCCAGCACCCAATCGCGCACGCAAAGCAGGCGCCCCTGTTCCTCAAGCGTGAATCGCGTCGAGCGTCCCAACGACAAACCGAGCACGCCGCCCTCGACGTTGACCATGAACTGCAACTCGTCACCGCCCACCACAGTACGGAAATAGCTCAGGTAGTACTCGCTCTGCTGGAACTGGTCGGGGGCCACCGATTCGAGGCTGTGCAAGCCGTCGACAATGCCGGCACAGGCGGCCTGATAAAACGGATCGAGCAGGTACATGCCGGCGCTGTAATCCGCCAGTTCTTCTTGCTCGGTAGCACCGCCCTTTGAGTCGAAGTCGATCAGCAGGCGCGGCACCCGCCCGGCCCGCATTACCGCGACCAACGCGTTGTCCATCGGCACCAGCAGCCGCAGCGTGTCGACCAGCGCACGCCAGAACCCGTCCTGCCCCAAGGCACCAAATACCCGCGCCAACCCTTGGTGCACCGGTAACTCTTTCAACAACGCGTCCACGCCCTACCCCTTTCGAGTAACCCATGATGGGAATGGGTGAGTCCACTCCCTGCCGATACGCTGCAAGCACCTGATCATCACCGGCCTGCAACAGGCCAGGAGTGCCGCATCATGAGTCGTCACCGCTCGTATATCAATCTTGGACTGGGCACCTGTTTGTCGGTCTCGCTATCGGCGGTTGCCGCCGAGGGCCCGACGGTTCACGTCTACAACTGGTATGACTACATTGGCCCTACGACCCTGCGGGATTTCAAGCGTGACACCGGGATTGCGCCGGTCTATGACACCTTCGACAGTGCCGAAGTGCTGGAGGGCAAATTGCTCACCAGCCGCAGCGGATACGACGTGGTGGTGGCCAGCAACTTCAGCTTGCCGACCCTGATCAAGGCCGGCGCCCTTGCGCCTCTGCCCCACGCTCAGATGCCGGACTTCAAAAACATGGACGCTGACCTGTTGGCAAAACTAGCCAACAACGACCCGGGCAACCAGTACGCCGTGCCGTATCTGTGGGGCACCAATGGCATCGGCTACAACATCGACAAGGTCCGCGCCGCGCTGGGCGACAAGGCGCCGGTGGACTCCTGGGACCTGGTGTTCAACGAAGAAAACCTGGCCAAACTCGGCCAGTGCGGCGTGGCCATGCTCGACTCGCCGGCCGAGATGTTGCCGGTCGCCCTGCACTACCTCGGCCTGCCCCCCAACAGCACCAACCCCGAGGACTACAAAAAGGCCGAAGCACTGCTGCTCAAGCTGCGTCCACACATCGCCTACTTCAACTCGTCCAAGTTCATCAGCGACCTGGCCAACGGCAACATTTGCGTGGCGGTGGGCTGGTCCGGCGCGATGCTGGAAGCCAAGACCAATGCAGAGCAGGCCAACAATGGGGTGAAAATCGCCTACAGCCTGCCGAAAGAAGGCGCGCCGGTGTGGTTCGACACCCTGGTGTTGCTCAAGGACGCACCACATCCGGAACAGGGTTTGGCCTTCATCGACTACCTGATGCGTCCCGACGTCATAGCGCCGGTCAGTGATCACCTCTCCTACCCCAACGGCAACCGCAGCGCGACGCCACTGGTGGCCGAAGCGACCCGCAACAATCCTGCCGTGTATCCGTCGGCCGAAGCCATGGCCACGTTATTCACGCTTCAGCCCTTGCCGCCCGCCACCGAGCGCGTGCGGACGCGGATCTGGAGCAAAGTCAAAAACGGTCAGTGAACCCGATGGGATCTGTAGCAGCTGTCGAGCTTGCGAGGCTGCGTTCGGCTGCGCAGCAGTCGTAAATTCTGAAATCTCGGTCTACCTGGAACAACGCACTGCCTGATTTCACGACTGCTTCGCAGCCGAACGCAGGCTTCGCCAGCTGCTACAGGGATTGTGTTAGCCAATAATTTTTTGAATGAATTGAAGATGAGAGAAACGATGAAACCACGTGCCCGCGACCTGAACATCCAGTTCGGCCAACTGCAACCCGGCCCGCTCAACGCCATCACCGATGTGCCCGGCGTACGGGTCGGCCACAGCAATGTGCGAGGACGCACCTCGACCGGCCGCGACATCCTGACCGGCGTCACCGTGATCGAGCCGCGTGCCGGCTCTACCAGCCTGCAACCATGCTTTGCCGGCGTCCATGTGCTCAATGGCAACGGTGATGCGACCGGTCTTGAATGGATTCGCGAAGCAGGTCTTTTGACCAGCCCGATCGCCTTCACCAACACCCACAGCCTGGGTGTGGTGCGCGATGCGCTGGTGACGCTGGATCGCCAGAACCAGCCCGATGACGGGCGACTCTACTGGAACATGCCAGTGGTGCTGGAAACCTTCGACGGTCTGCTCAACGACATCAACGGTTTCCACGTGAAGCCTGAACATGTGGCCGAAGCCCTGCGCACGGCGGTGGGTGGTCCGGTGATCGAAGGCGCTGTCGGCGGCGGCAGCGGCATGATCTGCCACGAATTCAAGGGTGGGATCGGCACCGCTTCGCGACGTCTGAACAGTGCTCAGGGCGGCTGGACCGTCGGCGCCATCGTCCAGGCCAACCATGGCATCCGCAACGAACTGCGGGTCGACGGTTACCCGGTCGGGCGCTACATGGAAAAGGCCGACTCGCCATTTCTCAAGGCGTCCTTGCCGCATCCGGGTATGGGCTCGATCGTCGTCTGCCTGGCCACCGATGCACCGTTGCTGCCGCATCAGTGCACGCGCCTCGCGCAGCGCGCCAGCCTCGGCCTGGCCCGCACCGGCGGCGGCAATGAAGACCACAGCGGAGACATCTTCATCGCCTTCGCCACCGGCAATCAACACGTGCCGCCGGCCGCTTACGAGAGCAAGCGTGCGCCGACCACCGACAACCTGAGCATGGTCAACAACGACCACATCAGCGAGTTGTTCCTGGCCGCCACTGAAGCGGTGGAGGAAGCAATCATCAATGCCTTACTGGCCTCCGACACCGCCGAAGGCAATGGCCATGCGGTACCGGGACTGGATGCCGGGACGTTGCTCAACGCCTTGCGTCGGGCGGGCTGGCCGGGTGAACAGGGCTATCAGGATTGAGGTGTCTGGATGCCGCAAAGAGCTCGCGACCGAAGCTTTTCGCGGCGTCCAGGTGCACCGTCGGGTCCTGAATTTCCGATTCGAGCAGCAACTCGGACGTCACCACCCGCGCACCGCAATAATCAAAAATGCCATGGTCAATCTGCGTCCTCATGGCCTCGGCATAACCGTGCCGGGCGTAGGTGGCAGCGTCGGCACCGCCCACACCGATCAGGTGAACCCGCAGGTGGCCAAGCTTCTTTTCCAGCTTGGCATCGGCAGTGAAATCGAACGCCCAGCCGTTGGCGAACACCCGATCAATCCAGCCCTTGAGCAGCGCCGGCATCGACCACCAATAGACGGGATAGACCAGCACCACCGCATCGGCGCGGTCTATCCGCGCTTGCTCGGCAACCACATCAGCAGGAGGCCGCGCTTCCCGGTGATGCACCGCCAGATCAGCGGCGCTGAACCTCGGATCGAACCCTTCGGCCGAGAGGTCGGCGATTTCAACGGTATGACCGGGATCGTCCAGGGTGATGCCCTGAGCGACTTGCGCAACCAGGCTATGGGTAAGCGAACGAGGATCGTGATGAGCCACAACGATAAGCGCGTGCATGCTGGAAACTCCTGATTGAGAGCACAAGGCGGACCTTATATACTCTTGGTAAGTTACGATCAGTAAGTTACTTTTGGTACATAGCCATGTCAACCACCGAAACAGACGCGCAAGATTCCACGCCGCAACCGCGACGACGAATGTCCCGGGAGGACCGCCAACGCCAGTTGCTGGACGTCGCCTGGCAACTCGTTCGGGAAGAAGGTACGGACGCGCTGACATTGGGGCGACTTGCCGAGCTAGCCGGGATCACCAAACCGGTGGTGTACGATCACTTCACGACGCGCCCCGGGCTGTTGGCGGCGCTCTATCAAGACTTCGATGCCCGGCAGACTGCACTGATGGATGCGGCGCTTCAGGACAGCGAACCGACTTTACCCGGCACCGCCAGGGTGATTGCTTCGTCATACGTCGACTGCGTGCTGCTTCAGGGCAACGAGATTCCCGGCGTCATCGCGGCACTGGCCAGTTCCCCGGAACTGGAGAAGATCAAGCGCGAGTACGAAGCTATTTTCCTGAACAAGTGCCGAACCGCCCTCGCCCCTTTCGCTGGCGTGGGTGAGATCAAGGCAGCGGGATTGCGGGCGATGCTCGGTGCGGCGGAAGCTTTGTCACACGCCGCCGCGAATGCAGAAATCAGCGCCGTGCAGGCACAGGACGAGCTGTACGAAACCATCATTGCAATGGTCGAAAGAAGTGCCCGTGGCGACGTTGGAAACATCGCGGAAACTGACACCAGAAAGATGGATTCGACTAGCGGTACTTGAGCGCCAACCCCCAACTTTCTACGATGATTCTACGCAGCCGCTTGTTTGCTCAAGCCACTGCGTAGGTGGTGAGTGAACTGAACCCCCAACAAGCTCACCACTTGTTTCATGCGCATCTTGAGCCTCAAGGGCTCTACTTCCTCCCCATCAAAGAGCGTTGAGGCTCTTTTTTAACTGCGCGAAATCCAGACATGAAAAAGCCCTTGGCGCGTTGTCCGCACCAAGGGCTTTTTTTGCGTTGAGTCGAAGCAACTAGACCAACCGCAGTCGAGGTGAAGGAGCTGGCACCGCCCCTTCACCCAATCGCTCCCGAACAAACTCATTCACCTTGCGCGTCATCTGGTCCAGATGCCGGTCACGCTGTTTTTCCGCATCGAGCATGGCCCGCTTGCCGTGTTTTTGCAGCAGGTACGTATGAATCTGTCGCACCTCGAGCGAGCTGTAGATCGACGCCACGTCCAGCACGGCCATCAAGCCATCAGTGCCGTGATCGCGGGTGTTCATCAACACCTGAGTCGCGCGCACGCCCACTACCTGAAACCCCATAGCCTCAAAATAAGGAACCTTGGCGACCGCGCACGTCAGCTCGGCATGAGGGTAGCGGCCGACCATCTCCCGCAGCATCTTTCGGGCGACACCCTGACGCCGATGGCTGGCACTCACCGCCATATACGCAACACCGCATGCATCGGGATCGTCCTTGACCGGCAGGTACAGCAGGAAGCCGACGACCTTCTCGGGGTCGTCTTCGTCGGTCGCGACGAGCAATTCCACCGCAATCCCTTTCGCCCCGTTCAATGCTTCCAGATAGAGGTGAACCTCGTAGCCGATCGCGTACTGGTACACGTTGTACAACAGATTGCTCGGCGTGATAGCGATCATGCTGATGTCGGTCAGGTAATCGACCACCATCTGCAGGATCTGGCTATTGATGTGCTCGGGGCACGGGGTTTTGAAATGGGTGATCTGGGGCATTCGTGGCTCTGACTCTGGGGCGGACGTGAAGAGTGTGTTCGCGGGCGTGCCTATCATAACGTGCTGACGTGACCGAAGGTGGTGTGTCAGTCGACAGCAATGCTGGATGCCCAGGCCCCATCGCGAGCAAGCTCGCTCCCACATTGGATCTGTGGCGTTCACAAATCCCCTGTGGGAGCGAGCTTGCTCGCGATGAGGCCAGAGGCGACACAACTAAACGGTAGCTTTAAACCCCTCCTCCCGCTGCAATGCCCGCGCCTGAATCACATCCAGAACGGCGCACCCTTCGCGTGTCAGCAGATGCACCGCGCGGGAGCGTGGGAACGATCGTCGGCCGCCATTGATGAGCCCGCCTCATGACTCGCAATGACCACTTGGGACCCCGCATGCGTGTTACCGCTGCGGCGCAACCATCCGAAACCGGATATTGATCTTGTCGGAGACGACACCGTCGGCCCATTCGCCCTCACCGACTTTGAAGTCGCTGCGCTTGAGCGTTAACTGCCCATCGAAAATCCCGATGGCGTTCTCGGCCTTCAAGAGGACCGGCACCTCCACTTCACGCGTGATCCCCCTGAGCGTGAGTTTGCCGGTGATCGAGTAACGGTTGTTGCCCAGTACCTTCACGCCGGTCGACACAAACTTCGCCACAGGATACGTTGCCGTGTCGAACCAGGCCGGTTTTTTCAGTTCGCTGTTAGCGTCGCTGCTTCCGGCATCGATGCTGTCGAGCTGGATGGTGAGCGCGGCCCGGCCTGCTGATGGTTTTGCCGTGTTGAAATCAAGCGTGGCCTCGAACTTGCCGAACGTGCCGTATACCCGCGAGGAGAACTGTTTATACGTGAAGGAGATCGTGCTTGCGGTTTCATTGACCTGCGTGTATTCGACCGCCTGGACGCAAGGCATCGCGCCGAATGCAAGGGCGGCAACCAGCACGGCGCAGGTCGGGAATCGGTGTTTCATGGGATTCTCCGGTTGGGCTCCCGTCATGAGCTGAGGCGCCGCACACGTGAGCCAGCGATAGGTGGACTAAAGCAAACAAACGCCGTTAATTCCACCTGCCGCTCAGACTTCCGACCACCTGTCGGCCCACGCAAGTGTCCGCCCCGATAGGGCCGCTGTCCGGGTGTTTAATGACTGTCCCAACACACCGCATCGGGAGACCGGCCATGAAATTCGTCATCATTGGAGGAAGCGGGCTGATTGGCAGCAATGTCTGCAAGAACCTCCAGAATCAGGGGCATGAAGTCATAGCGGCGTCACCGAGTACCGGCATCAACGTCATCACTGGCGAGGGCCTGGCGGACGCGCTCAAGGGCGCCGAGGTGGTGGTCGACGTGGCCAACTCCCCCTCATTCGAGGATCACGCGGCGTTGCATTTCTTTGAGACCGCCGGGCATAACCTGTTCGCTGCCGAGAAGGTTGCCGGCACCAAACACCATGTTGCCCTGTCAGTCGTCGGCACCGAACGGATGCTCGACAGCGGATATTTCCGAGCCAAAATGGCCCAGGAAAAACTCATCAAGGCATCGGGTGTTCCCTACACCATCCTGCGCGCCACGCAGTTCTTCGAGTTCATTGGTGCCATTGCTTACTCGGGTCGCGAGGACGGCAACACCATCCATTTAACGTCCGCCGCCCTGCAACCGGTGGCCTCGGTCGATGTCGCGGCCGCACTGACGGCTATCGCTCAAAAAGCGCCGATCAATCAGACCGTGGAAGTGGCCGGGCCGGATCGCCGACCCATTGTCGAATTCGTGAGTGAGTACCTGAAACATACCAAGGACCCGCGCGAAGCCGTCTCGGATGACACGGTTCCTTACTTCGGCGCCCCGATCAATGACAAGTCCCTCACGCCAGGCGATAACCCCATTGTCGGAGCGACCCGGTTTGAAGATTGGCTAGAGATCGCGCATCCCTCTTGAGTCGCTAGTGGCGATGATGATCAGCGGGTCCAGCGAAACTGAACCCGCTCTCGCCGTCAGGTATCACCCTTCACAGACAATGGCTTGCAAGCAAACCGGGCTGCGATAGGATGGCTTGCGGATTTTCGATAGCGACTCGCGTGGCGAGAAGGATTGCTGATGTTCATTGGAAGACTCGCCGGGCTTACCGGCTGCACCCCGAAAGCCATTCGACTTTACGAACAGATGGGGTTGATCCCGGAACCGGATCGCCAGGGTCAATATCGCGTCTACACCTCACATCACCTCACGCTCGCGCGCCTGATCCGCCGGGCACAGGTCGCCGGTTTCAAGCTCGCCGAGATGGTGCCTCTCATCGCTGCAAAGAACGAGGATCATCCCCAGGGCGACATCTCGCACGTCGACAAAATTGAAATGAAAGCCCGGGTCCAGAAGCAGCCCGTTCTGACCGATGGCCGCAACGGAACTGACATACACCACGCGCTTGACCCCGGCCTTCGCCGCCGCCTGCAAAACGCGACGTGTTCCTTCCACATTCGGTTCGATAATCTCGGCGTACGGATGCCTCGCCCAGTGCTTGAACACCGCCGCAACCTGAAACAACAAGTCCACCCCGTTCAACGCCTCGAGCATGGCCGCTTCGTCGAGCAGTTCGGCATACACCCTTTCGCAATCCAGCCCCTCGAACGCTGCCGAATCGTTCACATCACGAACCCCGGCGCGGACTCGGTAACCCTGATCGAGCAAGGCTCTGACCAAGGTATTGCCCAAATGCCCATTGGCGCCCGTGACCAAACATAACTGACTCATACAACTGTCCCCCTCGCTTGAACAAACATCCGTTTTGGCGAGGACGACCTTAGGCTCTATCCCGTGGGACAGAGTCAATATCAGCGGATCAAAAGATCGCAGCCTGCGGCGCCACCGTGACATCCGCCTGACCGCTGGCCTTCAGTGCCGCGTGCACGAACCCTTCTGCTTTTTTACGCTCCACAAATGCCCTCACATAAGCAGCACCTGCCTCTCGATCTCGAGGCACAGCCATTGCCTGGCGAATGGCCGTGAAGGCCCCTTCAAGCACGCGATAACGCGGGTCAGCATCGGCTACTTTCTGCAACGGTTGGCGCACGCCTGCCGCGGCATCCAGGTCCTTGTCGAAGAACAAGTCGACCGCAGCGGCGGAGGTTTCCGCCCGCGCCAGCTGCGCGTGTTTCAAGGTGCGCGCGAGGAACAGGTCATAGGCCGCACCCTTGCCGACCGCCAGCCGCAATCCTGGCTGATCGAGATCTTCGACGGCCACGAAGGGCGAATCGGCCGCTACCAGGTAAGTGCCTTCAATGATCACGTAGGGCGCACTGAACGCGATCTGTTGCTCGCGCACGGGCTCGATGGCAAGGAACGCAAGGCTCCAGGCCCCCTCCTCCAGCGCGGCAAACACTTTACCGGCGGCGTCGAACGTCACCATCTCCAGACGCACGCCAAGCTCTTGCGCCAGTGCCTTGGCCAATGCGACGGAGACGCCTTGTGGCGATCCATCTTGGCCCTGCTGAGCCAATACCGGATTACCGAAATTGATCGCTGCACGAAGGACGCCTTGCGGGGCGAGATCTTCAAGCACTGCGGGGGTGATAGCACTCATCATTTGCTCCAGGTAGCGCGGGTCAGGTTGCGCTCCTGCGCCACCGTGATGAAAAGATCCAGGCTCGTGAGGTCGTATCGCAATGGAAGAATCCTTGACTCGAGAACGCTGAGTGAAGCACGCCAGGCAACGCGTTATCCAGTGAAGGCTCTGATCCTTATCAACTATGACCGGAGCGTTGCTGTGCGGCGCTGGACTCTCGCTGCCACGCCCGCTGCAACAGCTTGATGACCTCTGCATCCGAGGTCTGGGTAAAGTCCATGTACCAACGGCTGATCGACATCAGCCAGTCGGGAATGAGCGGGCATATCAGCTCATCCACCTCGCGGCGTAGCGCCTCCGCCGTTTCTATCGGTGCCACCGGCACGGCGACGACGATACGAGACGGCGCTTGCGCACGCACCGCGTGGATCGCCGCCATCATCGAGGCGCCTGTCGCCAGGCCGTCGTCGATCAGGATCACCACCTGATCCTTGAGTTGCACAGGCGCGCGCGTTCCCCGGTAAAGCTGCTCGCGACGTAGCAGCTCCCGGGTTTCCCGTGCGACCACGTCATCGAACGTAGCCGGGTCAATCGGGTGAACCCGCAGTGCATGTTCATTGAGGATCTGTATGCCGCCACTGGCGATGGCGCCCATGGCAAATTCTTGATGAGACGGAACGCCCAGCTTGCGCACCACCATCAGGTCCAGACGAACGTCCAGTGCGGCGGCCACTTCATAGGCCACCGGCACACCGCCACGGGGCAAGGCGAGGATGATGACATCGGGGCGATGAGCGTATTTGAGCAGCGGTTCCACCAGACGTCGCCCGGCCGCGGCCCGGTCCTGCAGGATGGTGGGCGATGAGGGACTCATTTGAAAACCTCCTCAGGCGATCACGCCTGTCGGTTCGCATCACACGGTCACTCAGGATTGTCGGTCTGACGGTAGCTGACATCAAGCTCAGCCATGACGCACGCGCCCGCCGATCGCATGGCCGGCGTCAGCGCGAATGACTCAAAAAAGCGACCTCCCTGATGCAGGACTTTATTGTCACCTTCACTAAGAAGGTCGCACCTGTCAGCTACGAATAAGCCCTAAGGCTTACACGCGGAATCGGCCTAGCATGCGCTCGCTACTGTCCGTGGAGAAATAACGACGGAGTCCTGTCGTTTCACAGTATCCGCTCCATGAACTCCACATTCCAAGCGGATAGCTGACGGCTGATGCTGTGCTCCCGATTTCCATCAGGAGCCCATCACCATGATGCGTCCCAATGCCAGCGTTGAAAAAGTGTACCTCTACCCAAAGCCTGTCGATTTTCGAAAGTCCATCGACGGCCTGGCTGCATTGGTCGAACTGGACATCAAAGTTGCGGTGTTCGACCCTGTGCTTTTCGTCTTTCTAAATCGCCACCGCAACCGCGTCAAAGTGTTGTACTGGGAGCGCAACGGCTTCTGCCTTTGGCTCAAGCGCC
>NZ_CP024866.1:178578-192988 GCF_004136015.1 Pseudomonas sp. ACM7
TCGTCGACAACAACGCGGCGGAGCGCGCGATAAAGCCGTTTGTAATCGGGCGCAAGGCATGGCTGTTCAGCGACACGCCCAAGGGTGCCACCGCCAGTGCGCAGATCTACAGTTTGGTCGAGACCGCCAAGGTCAACGGCCAGGAGCCTTATACGTGGCTGCGCCACGTACTGGAAAGACTACCGCAGGCACAATCGGTTGGGGACTACGAAGCCTTGCTGCCATGGAACTGCTCGCCAGAGATGCCACGGTAAACGACTGCCTCATCTTGAGGTAGGTGTAGTTCGTGGATCGGTTACGTTTCACACGCTGAGTCAAAACCAGCATCGTCAGGAAACCCAGTGCAATCAGTACCGGATACGCCATCAACAGTTCGGAAAGGGAGTATTTCCAGGCCAACGGGCGCCCGACCCCCAGCATGGCCGCATACATCCAGGACACGGCCGACAGCGAGCCGCAGAACAGCGCCAGCATCCGTGCGCTGAAGCCAAGATTGAGCAACGAGCCTGCCTTTGCAGCGCGGGCAATACCAGGCGATGCAACAAGAGGCCGTTGTAACTCAGCAACACGACAATAATCACTTTGGCGTGAAGCTTTGGATTCATAAAGTAATTCATACCTTTTTTCAGGTAATCAATACCGATGATAGCGATACCAGTCACCCACAATGCTATCAATGCAACGATGACAGACTTCTGAAGACTTTCCATGTGAGCATTATCATGCTCAGTGAATGTTTTTCGTTTTAACAAGTCTCTAACCATCGCAATATCACTGGTCAACACCAAACCAATGGCCACACAACACGACACTAAATGAACGTAAATAACGCCCAATCGCAAAAACTCCATGCACTCTTTATTTTCGAGCAGGCTCATAATTGTATTTATCGCCACGGTACTTTCTCCACCTTATTCGATAGTACCGATCGATATTTAACAGGGCATTCAACACTTCGAAACCCTGCGCGATCTTACTTTTATAAGATATGCCAACTCATAGACTTGGCACTGCTTAGCCCATTGATTCGCCTGGCAAATCAATGACCGGCTTATTTATTGCCTCCTGAATTTCGGGTAAAAAAAATCCCCATTAGCATTCAATGCACATGAGGTTAATTTTCCACTTCTTTTCTGCGGCTGCAGGAGCAGGTCTTGGGTGACGTGCTGCAGGATCAAAGGCCAGGGATCCTGGAATGTTCATTTTTTGAGCAACCCACCGACAAACGGCGGTTATTGTGAACGTCCCACACGCCGGTACTAACGTATCAACTTCTCTGTCAGCCCCATGACAACTGGGCTGGTGAATTACAGGGGTTTCCAACATTGTTTATTGGATCCATTAGTTGTTAGGTAACTTACGAAAAGTTTAATAGCGAGCTGCTCGCATTTAGGACCTGTCCCCACTGAAACAGTCATACTTTTACCATTCCACTCGTCGAGGAAGGGATGACAACATCGCCAGCGCCAATACGGGAGCCAAATTTGTCGTTTTTAGATGAGTTGTTCGAGCAACATCGCCGGTCTATGGAACCGGCGCACTTAATGTTTTTCGTAGATAGCTCGCAGACGCCGGACATAAATGTTTGAACTGGGCTGTTTGGGTGATGGCAACAGGTGCCGCCTGTCTGTCGAACTGTTCATAACCATTGGCGGTAAAAAAACCGGCTGCCCCTTGGGTCAACAAATGCAGTCGAAGCGCGCCTTGCGAGGCCGCACACTGTTCCAATGCAAGTAACACGGCTTGGCCCAACCCTTCTCCACGACGCGCTTCACACACCACCATTGAACGAAGCAACAGGTCGGGAGCCGAACCCTCCAGCCCTCCAAAAGCCACCCATTTCCCCGCCACTTCGAAACGGTAAAACTGCCGGCCTGGTTCGCTGACATCATCGCAGGGCAATGCTGCCTGACGCAGGGCATCACGGAGCTGATCCAGACCGTTATCGTCTACTTTAATCATCTGCATGTTCAGCACCGTTACCTCCTGCCCGCCTACACCAACCGCTCAATTTTCTGATGCTGCCAGACCATTTTGTAATACGCCGTCTGCAACACCAGCATCCCCAGATACGCCACCGGAAACGCCATCCACACCCCTTGCAACCCGAAGTGCCCGTCCAGCGCATACGCCACCGGCAACTGCACGCCGACCACACAAATAATCGAAATCGCCATCGGCACCAGCACCGATCCACTGGCGCGCATGATGCCGCCGACAATCGCCTGGAAGCCGAACACCAACAGACTCCACAGCATGATGTGCAACAGGTGTTCCGCCATCGCCCGGGTGGAATCATCCGTGAGGAACAACCCCAGCAACCAGTGCGACAACAGGTAACCCAACACCACCAAACCACCGGTCAGGCACACGTTGATCAACAGCCCCGTGCGCAAAATCGGCCCCATCCGCTCAAGCCGACCTGCCCCAATCGCCTGAGCACCGAGGATCGACGCCGTGATCGCAATCGACAGCGCCGGAAACTGCACGTAGTTGACGATCTGCGTCACCGCGCCATACGCCGCCGTCGCCTGCGAACCGTGCTGATTCACCAGCGCCAGAATCACCAGCTCCGACACCGACAACACCACCATCTGCAACCCGGTCGGCAATCCGATGCGCAACACCTTGCCGAGAATCACCAGGTCCAGCCGCATCGCCGCAAATATCTCCCGATCCGGCGCCAACGGATGCCCCTTGCGAATCAACCGCCACGCCAGCCACCCCATCGCCGACAAGTTACCCGCCAACCCCGCATACGCCGCACTCTGAATCCCCATCATCGGCAACCCGAACCAACCCCGAATCAACGCCGGCGTCAGCGCCAACCCGATACAGGTCGACACCACCAACGCAATCAGCGGCGACACCGTATCGCTCACCCCGCGCAGCAGTTGGGTGAAGAGCACGTAGACCAGCAGCGACGGCATGATCCACATCATCACGTGGGCGTAGGACACGGCGTCGTCGATAACGTCGGCCGGTGTGCCGAGGCCTTCCAGGGCTGGCCTTGCGAATACGCTGCCGAGTACTGCCGCTGTCAGGCCGATCATTGCGCCTAACAGCAAGGTTGTGCCGGCGATGGTCTTCACCAGATGCGGTTCACGCGCGCCCCAGGCCTGGCCGATGAGCACGCCAGCACCCGCGCCGAGGCCGATGACCAGAGCGATGAAGAAGAAGACGATGGGGAACATGCCGGAGACGGCAGCCAGGGCTTGGGTGCCGAGCATTTGGCCGATGTAGATGCTGTTGATGGTGCCCGACATGGATTGGAGGAAATTGGAGAGGACCATGGGGGCCAGGAAAAGGAGGTAGGTTTTCCAGAGAGGGTGTTGGGTGGCGGGGGTTTGCATTGAGGGTCCGTCTCGGGGGGCTGTCTTCCAGGAAATTCTACGCTAGAGAACCGGTACCAACGCGCTCCTATTTCAACGAATTTGGTCGTATAGCAACGTCTGCTTTTGGCCGAGGCTGTGTAAAAACGTTTTTCAGCGCGACAGGTACTCAAAACCGGACTGGAAATCGCGCTTCTACGCAAAATCCACATCTGCTGAGGTGCCGATAAATTTCAGATTTAACGTAGACGCGCACACCTCAATTTTGGCGAAGCGTTTTTACACACTCTGGGCCATGAGCGGCCACTCGAACACATCACCTGATCGGCTGTTTTGTAGGACGAAGCAGTCACCGATGTTCCGCTGCCAACATTGACCTGAATTGAGAAGTGATCTCTGAAGATAGCCCGGCACCTTCGAACACTGCGCAGGTGAAGCTAACGGGTGCAGGGCCTGGAGCAGTTATGATGCGGTCTGCAACCACAGCCACTGGACTGCTTCGATAAAGCGTGCGCCCCTCATAACCTACGGCATTCTGTTGTAAGAAGTCAGCGCTGTTCGATGTATGAGGAACCGTGTCGAGAAGCCCGGCCCTCGCAAGTGCCAGCGTTCCCCCACAGATACCGGCAATTGTCGCTCCACTTGAACGAATAGCATGAAGAAACTCTCGAATATCCGGTGCTTCTGCACGTTCCCAGACCATTCCTCCAATGACGACAACAACGTCCGGTTTCCAGTCCAGACATTGTTGCAAACTGCTATCGACAGTTACAGCCAATCCACCCTGCGAGCGGAACTGCCCCGAAGCAGAAGCGAAAAACCTGACGTCGATCCCGTAAAACGGAGACGCAGTTCCAGCAATGAAAGCATATTCCCAGTCCGCAAAACCGGGTGTCAGTATCAATCCCACGCGTGCCATCAGTCAGAATCCTCCATGAATGCAAATAACATATGGCGACAACACACATACATCAAGGGCTGCTTTGGGTCGGACAGCGACGGTCTAGCATCGACCGTCGCAGTGGGTGGTCATACTTCCGTCTGTTCCGCCATTTCCAGGGCGTCATCGACCTCGATTCCCAGGTATCTGACGGTGCTTTCAAGCTTCGTATGACCAAGCAGGAGTTGGACAGCTCTCAGGTTCTTCGTCCTGCGATAGATCAGCGATGCCTTGGTTCTCCGTAGCGTGTGAGTACCGTACATGGTTGGGTCAAGGCCAATGGCTGTCACCCACGCTTTGACTATTCGAGCGTATTGCCTGGTGGAGAGATGATCTGAGCCGTGCAACCGGGTCGGAAACAAGAAGTCCTCACTGCGGAGGTGGGCCTGATGCATCCAAGCCTCCAGAACCGTTCGGGTTTGCTCAGTGATTTCAAATTGCACTGGGTGCTGAGTTTTCTGCTGCATCACGATGGCCCGTGACGACATATGTTCCCCATGGGCTATGTCTCGTACTCGCAACTTGGTTAAGTCACAGGCACGCAGCTTGCTGTCGATAGCCAAGTTGAAGAGAGCCAGATCCCGTGTCTTCTCCGCGAGCTGGAGTCTGACCCGGATGGCCCAGATATCTCTGACTCGGAGAGGGGCTTTCTGCCCGACAAGCTTTCCCTTGTTCCAAGGCTGGTCTGTATGTAGCAATAGTATTCATGGCTTGTCCTCCACGTTGAGGGAGGACAAGGGTGGATCAGTCACAGTGCGTGGGGGGCGCTATCCGACCCATAGCTGACATTGAAAACAAGCACAAATGGCCGATTGCTGCCGGCGACGACCAGCCCTGGGCGACCAAAAGTGCCCTTTAGGGGGGGCATGATGGTGATACAAACGCCATTTTCTCCAGATTGTCGTCAGAACCTAAAGACTAAAAGATTGATCTCTTCCCCGTTCTTTAGCTACATAGAGAGCATTATCGGCTTGCGCCAGTAGTACGTTAGACGGGTGCAGTGGACCAAATGTATGAACTGAAAAACCGATGCTTATCGTCAAGTAGCCTGTGCTGGAAGCGGAGTGCGGTATTCTCAAATCTCGCACTCGTTGGCATAGCGACTTGACATACAGAGCTGCCTGGTCTTTCGCCATGCCGTTGGACAGAATCACAAATTCTTCGCCGCCATACCTGGCTGCAAAATCAGAGCCTCGCTGGAAGGACTTATTTAAACTATCTGCGACACGTATTAACGCTTCATCGCCAGCTTGATGCCCATAAATATCATTGAATGATTTGAAGTGATCAACATCAATCATGGCAAGAGTCAATGAGTCGCCATTGCGACATGCAATTTTACATTGAATTTCGAACTGCGTATCAAAAAAACGACGATTGTAAATGCCTGTGAGTCCATCTTTTATGGATAGTTGCTCGAAGTGTATTTTCATTTTTTCGAGAGACTGATGCTCGTCGCGAAGTTGTTGTTGTATTATCATTCTGGGTGTTACATCTTTTTGTATTCCAATAAAGTTGGTTACAGTCCCGTTCTCATCATGAATTGGCGATATGCTCAACTCGTTCCAAAACATAGTTCCATCCTTGCGGTAGTTTCGCAAGGTTACGAGGCAGTACTCGCCTTTTTTAACGGCATTGTGAACAATCTCCAGTTCAGGCTGTTTTCGATCGTTTCTTTGTAGGTATCGACAGTTAATATTAGTAATTTCTTCGAACGAGTAGCCAGTCATTCGCTCAAAAGCAGGATTTACAAAAATCAACGGATTGTCGTCGATGCAATTGTCGGAGATGGTGATGCCGTCCCGTGAGTCCATAACCGCTTGTTTAAGAATTTCAATCTTCATGTAAAGTCCGCTATTAGGATCAAAGGGAGGGCGCTGTTTTCAAGGGAAATAACATCTAGATATCACAATTAATTATACTACCTGACTTACAAGTGTAGTCGTTGAAAAAAATACAATGTCTGTTTTCCTATACTATTCGATAATAGTGGGGATTGATTTCAGTCAAAAGCTCCGCTGAAATGGCCTTAGCTGCGCTGAATTGCATCAGAAATGACACTACATTGGGGCACAATGACGCCAGCCATATTAAGGGCTTAACCGGTCACTTCTTTTCCGCACGACCGCCAGATGACAGGCAGCTTCTGGGCCGATTGCTGTCTGTCGCGAAGGCTGCAATCGACTGTGAAATCAACTGATCGATGCAACAGACCGGCTAGCGTCAACCCTGTCGCTGGGCGCACTTCAACAAATTATTGCAATGCACATTCTGTTGGACGGCGACAATTGCGTCATCATCGCCATGGATTACCGCAATCTCCCACGGCATCTGGGGCGATCGAACGTGAGGTGGAGGCGCTGGAGTTCCGAATATCTAGCCGCACGAATGCATTGCCTGTTCAGCTTTTCTGCCTCTGCACCGGGATGGGTGTAGTAGATGAACGAGTGACATCAAAGACCGTGTACATCCAATAAACTGGCTCTTGGCACTCAACAGATCAATCAGCGAGTGCGCGTGTGCTCCTTCGACATCAAGAGCGCGGTAGCCATTTAAAATGGATTTCTCCCGTTCAAGGTGAGCGATTCGAGCTTCCAGTTCCTGGATTTTCTGTTGCTCCGGCATTAGCAGCCTTGCTGCGGAGTAACACCTTTGCTCTCCTACTGAAGCTGATTAACCCAGCGTGTAACGCGAACTCAACAACCCCGAGCGAACGTTAGGCTTCGATATGGCTGAAGCCTTCATCAAGCACGAGGCCTGCGGCCTCGCGTTTGAATTCAGCGGAAAAGGAACGACGTGGCTTGGTCTTCAGACACCTCTATCTGGCGAGCATTCTCGTCTAAATGGTGTCCGGTTTCATCAGATCCACTACAGGAAGTGTACTTTGGCTACTTGACACGCCAAGGGCTATGTTAGTTTTTGTAGAGTGGAAGTTTTTTTGCACTTTCGGTCCATTCAGTAATTTTCTCTGGGTGTGAGTCAAGATAATGATTGATAGCCCCATCGGGGTTTGAAGTCTCATGAGCCTCAGCCATAATTCCCTGCAAGTCGGCAAGGGGGATTTTGTAGTTTTGAAGGAAGTTCGCTGCTCGAGGGAAATCTTCACCGAACCCTTTGCGAGAAAGGGTATGTACGCCCTCAGCACCACCTAAAGAGCCTTTTGGATCTTCCAAATAGCGTAGGTTCCACTTTCCAAACATCCAATGAGGGGTCCAGGCTGTGGCAACGATCCAGTCTTTTTTAAGAATGGCTCGATCCATCGCAATAGTCATTGCAGTTGCGCTGCTAGCGGAGAGTTTGTAATCGACTAAGTTGTAATTTTTTATTGTTTCTTCGGATTTTCTCATTAGGCCTGCACCAGGGTCGATGCCTTGTATTGTTCCTTTAAATTTATTTGCAACTTCGGGATTTTCCAAATCAGCGATTGTTCTTACTTCGTTGACCGGCACATAGTCTGGCACCACCCATCCAAGCTTCCCGCCATAGATTATGCCTAAATCATCAACACTATTTTTGTACTTATCCCAATAAGCAGCTTGGGTGTTCGGTAGCCAAGCCATGAGCATAGCATCAAGCTTTTTAGTTGAGATGCTTTGATATTGCACGCCAAGTGCTAGCAGTGAGAGTTTTACTTTATAATCGAGTTGTTGCTCTAGTATTTTCTTGGCCATATTTGTAACGATTTCAGAGTCCGGCTCTGAAATAAAACTCAATCGCAAGGCTTGATCTTCCCTGAATTCAGACTCCGCCGCTTGAACGCCTAATGACATTAAAGGTACCACTGCCAACGTCGCACACTTGAATACATACATAAAATCAAGCTTCATTTTAATCATCCTATTATTTTAGCTTTTGGGTGGTGTATGGAAGATCAATTTACGCCAGCGCAAGCTCTTGGAGTTCCTGAATTCAGAGGAGATCCTAATTAAGCGGCTACCTATGCGTGTACGGGTAGGACTTCCCACGGTGCTACCCAGTCGCCCGCCACTCGCAACGCAATCTTTGCATCATCTTCAATGAGCCGACAGACACTCATTTCACCGGAACGCTCTCCGTAACGCTGCCTCGCTTCTTCGAAGCGCGTATGAGTTGCACGGGTTAGCTCGCAGCGTGTTCCGGTTTCATTTAACAATTCTTCTATCAGGCCAAGATCTTTCAGGCACAGCGCAAGCGGGAAAGATGGGTCGTAGTGACCGGCAAATATCGACGGTACATCGTGTTGCATTACGAAGCTATCGGCGGCCCCTCCCTTCATTGCTTCCCACCATACATCTGGCTCCAAACCTGCAACCTTAGCGGCTACCATAGCTTCGCCTATAGCGGCAGCGTGGATTTTCCAAAGCTGGTTGTTAACCAGCTTGGCGACGTAACCGTTGCCATAGCGGCCAACTTTTCGAATTACACCCATTGCTTCAAGAACAGGACGCGTTTTTTCGATATGAGCATCCTGCCCACCTACAAACAAAATCATGTCACCACGTATGGAGGAATCAACTGACCCGGTAACAGGTGCATCAATAGGAAATCCGCCCCGCACGACGAACTCGTCGGCGAGCTTGCGCATCATAAACGGACTGCTGGTTGTCAGGTCGATCCAGTATTTGCCAGTAATATCGGCTTCAAAAAAACCACCGGCACCACGTACAACTTGATCAATTTGCACTGGTCCGAAGACCATGCTAACTACGACATCTACATTCTCAATCACTTCTCGAGGGCTGTCAGCCCACACAGCACCATTGGCTAACAAAGACTCTGCCACTTCCCTCCGCAGGTCATAAACAACCAAGTCAAAGCCTAAAGCCTGAATGTTCCGAGCCGCGGGAAGTCCCATTGTTCCTAAACCAACAAATCCAATTTTCATAATGTTTCTCGTTTTTATTGATGGGGCGATTGGAAGCTACAAGCAACATAAAATGCTTGTTGGCTATAAACAAATGAAATATTATTATGGTATCGATCATGAAATGTGATAGTAGGAGGTAAGCGATTGAAAAACCTTGATTTGAACCTGCTCCAGGCTTTTATAGCCATTGTCGACAGTGGAGGTTTCACGCGTGCTGCTCACTTTTTATGCCGTACTCAGTCAGCAGTAAGCATGCAGTTGCAAAAGCTTGAAGAGCAGATGGGCAAACAATTGATTCAACGGGATAATCGTCAAATAAGGTTGACGGAAGACGGTGAGATACTTCTCGGTTATGCGCGTCGTATGATCCATCTAAATGAAAGCGCCTTTGCGGCCGTTGGAAAGCCATACACTGAGGGGCACCTCAGACTAGGCATACCTGATGATTACGCTCAGTTTTTTTTACCTTCTGTGTTGACCCGTTTTGCACATGCTTACCCACGAGTGCAGCTTGAAGTAACTGGGGCTTTGAGTGGGGAGCTGCTTGACCTACTTGAGGCGGGAGATCTTGACGTGGCTCTGATCACGCGACAGCCAAATCGAAGCTGCGGAAAGATTTTGCGCAAAGAACGGTTAGTCTGGGTAGGTTCGCGCCAACATATGGCTCAGAGCATGGAGCCGGTTCCGCTGGCGTTTTTCCCCGAAGGGTGTGTGTTCCGTGAGCATGCCATTGCTGCTCTTAACGCCCATGGACGGCCTTGGCGAATTGCCTATTCCAGTCGGAGCTTTGCTGGAGGAACAATCGCTGTAAACGGAGGTTTAGCAGTGACTGTAATGGCCCAGAGCATGGTGCCGGTTGAGTGGCGGATCTTCGGGGTCGAGGATGATTTTCCTCAATTGCCCGAGATCGAGATCGTTTTGCATCGAGCACCGAGCAAGCTACCATCAGCCACAACGCTGTTAGAGGAACAGTTGATTGAAAGCGTCCAGACAGCTTTTAATTCAGCTTTCCGACAAGGTAGCTATTTAACACGGGCTTAGTAAAGCGCTCACTTCTCAAGCGTCAGCCTCGATGAAGCAATTGCGCATATCGGCTTCTTGGCAGATTTTTGCCAGCCGATCGTGAACAGCCTTATCCAGCTCTTCGTCGCTCCAATAGGTGTGGCCAGCTCGTAATTGCCCGACCCCAGCCGCTTCATCCCTTAGGGTTCCAGGCAGTAGTGCTCGATGTTTTCCCCGGCTCGCTTTCTGCTGCGCACGAACTTGCTATTGTTCTCGACAACCAGGCGCAGCACGACAGTGGCGACCCGTTCGGCATCGACCTCTCCCGGCAGCCAATGAGCGTCCGCATCGCGGCGCACATGGCCTATGCACTCCACAATGAGGCAGAGGTTGCGTACAGCAACGCCGACTCTCAGCTCGGCCACGCAACTCAGAAAATCGCTGCGATCGATCAGTTCTTGGTGTCACGGATGGTGCCGCTTTATTGAGCAGATTTAACGTCAGGGCCTAACGTTATTCCGGATAGCGTCTAGCCCGAATGACCGCTCCTGGCCCAGGCCGTGTAAAAACGCATTCGTCACTTTGAAGTCAGCGTTACTACGTGAAATCTGGCGTCGACCGTTTGGTAAGTAGACCTGAAATTTGCGTAGGGACGCGATTTTTGGGCTGTTTTCGTCTGCCTCCGCAGATCGAAAACGTTTTTACACAGCCTCGGCCGATTTCTGCCTGTCGCGACCGGCGGAAAACGACCCAATGCAGACGCCCAGCACAGGTAGAAAGCGGCCAGAACCGGCTGTTTAACTGGAAATGGAACTGTCCCCTTCATCTTTGCATCCGTTATCCTCTCAGTGTGGATGAATAATCATAGTCAAATTCGGTATGATTTAAAAAACCAATCAGTAAGCTAAGGCGGGTGTAAGTGGACGGCGTAGTTAAAGATGGTTATCCAATCGAAGATTTTCCGTCTAGTAAATTTTATGCAAAAATTGAACAAGGATCCACTGTCCAAGACTACTACCCTTTGCAAGATTGCGTTCGTCTGATTGCGGTATCACCAGATAGCTTTCAAAGTGCTGCGTTTAACTTGGAGAGCGGCTGCTCAACGTACATTTTAGATATTGGTCGTTCCGATCTATGGGGATCAGGATTGCCACGACGGCATAACCTATCCCCATTTCCACGCCCCCGTTCTTTTTGGTTTGAGGATAGTGCTTTTGAGGACGACTCAAGCACGTCGTGGTGGGAAATTAACTACACAATTTCCCCTGTCGCGACCGGGAGCTATGCTTACTCAGCATTCACTTCCGGCGAGCCGAGGTATTTAGACGTTTCTTCAATTAGACGGGTTCTAGGTCCAGTAGTAGATCCGGTGCCATTGAGCAATGATATTTCACCGGCACTTGAACTTGAGTTCGTGACAGATAAGCCATTCAAGCTGACTGCATTTCATGTAGGGCAGGGAATGTGCTCACTTTTCTCCAACGATAAATTGGGCTACCTACTGGATGCCGGTGCTGGCACGCCTGTTACTCGTGATGTGTATAGGAAAAACCTTCATCGCACTGGAATACCGTTTGTAAATGATCTTAGATCTGCCATAGCAGGACACGAAGAACTTTCTGCGATTATCTCCCATGCAGATAGTGATCACTGGCGGATATTAGAGTGGGATGAGGGTTTATTGGAACAAATTAAAACAGTCTATCTACCGGCAGGCAGGCCAGCTCTCGCATTTTCTTCTCCAATGGTTAAGAGAAAAGTAGTTGGCATTCGTGACAGGTTATTTTCTCTCGGGGCACATGATCTTTTAGACGTTCACAGATCCGACCCTTCTGTTAGTGATAAGAATGGTGATGGCTTAGTCGTCGTTGTGACTTGCCAGGAGAAACAAGCACTTTACCCAGGCGATTATGTTTATGATCGAATGGCTGTCGATGGAAACCTATCTATGGTTGTATTGGCGGAGTCGAGATTTGACGCTGTCGTTGTACCGCATCATGGTGACGAGGCTAGCGCCTCGGTTATGCCCTGGCCAAAGGTTCCTGATGAGTCACAAGCATTCTTTTCTGCGGGCACGCACGCAGGTTATGGTCATCCAACAAATGCTTCACTTTCTGCCCATGAAAGAAAAGGCTTTGTCAATATTGACAAGCATACGTGTAGTCACATCAGAGCACATCATTTGCTTCCCTAAACCTCAATACCCTTCCCTTCAACCACTCTTGAAAAGGATAATTTCACGGTGTCAGTAGTGCACACAGAGCGCTTTAGGGAGGCGGTTATCGTGCTTTAGTAGGCACGTCTGAGGGACCGCTTCTCGCCGATGGCTGCGTGGCCTAAGGGGCTGCTTTGGGTCCAGGCTGTGTGAAAACGCATGCGCCGTTTTGAAGTCCGCGTTGCTACGTAAAATCTGCCAGCGTTTGGTTCAGCAGCAGGCCGGAAATTTGGGTAGGAACGCGATTTTCGTTCCAGTCCTGACTGTCAAACCTGCTCAAAAACGTTTACACACAGCCTGGGTCGTAAGCAGTCCATAATGACAGACAGGAATCGGCCAGATGCAAATATTCCCGGACGGAAGCACCTAGCCTACAACTCGACAAACGCCCATAAACCAACGTTAGAAACCGAACAGGAGTAATCATGCTCGAACATGTTGATATTGAAGACTTGTGTAAAATTGAAGGCCCGTTACCAAATTATTTAAAAATTGAAGTTGCACTATCTTCACTAGGCGGCCCTGGATGGGATGGTTTTGGCTTTCAAGTTAGAGTGCTAAAAGAGCTAGGTTATGACGTCGATGCAAAAGGCAATACCGACGCAACGAGAGTTAGGGCTTACAACGCAGCAGCTGACGCGATTAACAAGCTTGGTCCAAAAATCACCGCCAAAAAGCTGCTGTCCGAGCTGGGCATTTCCTAACAATGCACTCAATTGCCGCTCACTTCGTTCGCTGGGCAGTCAAAAGCTACACTTTTGGATGCCCGTTAGCTTATTCGTGAGGCATCGCATGACATGCGATCTAGGGACTCATCTCCTATGAACATGAAAGACTACCTATCAAGCACCGGCGATGCTGTTTCGCCAATGTTCAATGTCATTCGAGACTCGTCCGAGAAGCTGTTCGAACTCGGCATCTCAATCCATCACTGGATTCACTTAGAAAACTATCTCCTTGGAAAGGAACACAAAGGATGGGGGCCGCTAAAATTTGATAAGTGGCAGAAAGATATGGGGGAAGATCCCACTGTTGAGTCCGTCCAATTTTGGAGGGGAAAGCTTGAATCAATGGTTGAGGCCAGAAATGAAGCCATTAATACGCTCTGTGCCTCGATCTTGATGATTGCCCAAGCTGGAATCAAGCTGGTGCTCGGAAAGCCTACTCTTTGGAAAGTACACGAAGGCACATTGTTATCATCGCAGAGTGAATGCCTGCTCAGCGCCATTTGGCACGGCCGCAATCTAGGGGCTCATGTGGAAGGACTTAGCCCACAGACGCCCTCCTTTGTTTATTTTCAAGATATCCGGTCTCGCAGAAATATCGACCTTCTGTCACCTGCAATCAAATATCCCTGCAAGTACATTGTGAAAGATCTTCTTGGTTGGATTGAGTTACACGATTTACCCATTAAGGACAGCGTGCATACAGAGTCCCACCCGTCTCCCTACGTTCAGGACATGCTCCGAATTGGCAGCCTGACGGCTCCAACGAATTAATGAATATTCTCGCGCAGCTAACAGTGGGAATGCCTAACCTTTAGTTGCAGGGAACGCCCCGCCGATCGGCGAGACGTCCCTGAACTCAAACGTCGGACGGATGGGCACGGGGGAAGTAGCTGGACCAGCTACAAGATTAAGCCAACCAACAGATGATTGCTGAGTGCATATATTGCAGTGCCTGTGAAAAGCTCCTAGAGCTATTCCTCGAACAAATAGGGGACACACCATTATATTGATGTTACTGACAATTTGCTTTTGGCCGGTTTCTGCCGGTACACCGTAACCGATCCACGAACTACACCTACCTCAAGATGAGGCAGTCGTTTACCGTGGCATCTCTGGCGAGCAGTTCCATGGCAGCAAGGCTTCGTAGTCCCCAACCGATTGTGCCTGCGGTAGTCTTTCCAGTACGTGGCGCAGCCACGTATAAGGCTCCTGGCCGTTGACCTTGGCGGTCTCGACCAAACTGTAGATCTGCGCACTGGCGGTGGCACCCTTGGGCGTGTCGCTGAACAGCCATGCCTTGCGCCCGATTACAAACGGCTTTATCGCGCGCTCCGCCGCGTTGTTGTC
>NZ_CP024866.1:193088-281290 GCF_004136015.1 Pseudomonas sp. ACM7
TGCCGCAGGGTTGTATACAAAATACGAGTATCTATAAAGCAATCACTCACCCGCAATGCTAACGTGGCCGCCTCACTCAGGTCGGAGGTGCGGGCGTGCTGTTACTCAAACTGCTGGTCATCCCAGGGTTTCTCTTGCTGATTTCCCTGGCCGGTAAACGCTGGGGACCGAGTGTCGCCGGTTGGCTGTCGGGGTTGCCAGTGGTGGTCGGGCCGATTCTGTTCTTTCTCGCCATCGAACAAGGCCAGGTGTTCGCCGCTCAATCGGCGACGGCAGCGCTATCGGCGATGTTCGCCATGATTGCCTTTTGCGTGACCTACGCTCAGGTTGCACAACGCGCGAAGTGGCCGTGGGCGCTGGTGATTTCGCTGTTGGTCTGGGCCACGGCGGCCGTTGTGCTGTCGTTGATTCCCCCGTCCCTGATGTTCTCGGTGATCGCCGCCGCGACCGCGCTGCTGGCGGCGCCGTATCTGTTTCCCTCGGTACAGCCGATCGTTTCAGGCCCGGCGCCGAAGTCCGACAAATTGCTGTTGCGCATGATTGCCGGCGCCCTGCTCACCCTCGCTGTCACGTTGCTGGCCAGCACCGTTGGTGAACGCTGGAGCGGCCTGCTCGCCGTGTTCCCGGTGCTGGGCAGCGTGATGGCGGTGTTCTCCCAGCAAACCCGCGGGCCAGCATTTACCGCTGCGTTGTTGCGGGCCACCGCTACCGGGATGTATTCGTTCGCCGCGTTTTGCCTGGTGTTGGCCCTGGCCCTGCCAGGCATGGGTTTGAGCGCGTTCGCCCTGGGCGTCGCGGTGTCAGTGGGTATGCTCGGGGTGACCAAACGCTTGCTGGCCAAGCCGGCGAGCCCGGTACCGGACGCTGGACGTACGGCGATCAAACGCTAAGCTGCTTGATGTCATCGGGTCAGGATGGTCGCCCGCTCATCGCGCTGAAGGAACAGACATGACTCCGCTTCGAAACAGCCACAGCGCTACGGCCGTCGGCGTGATTGCGATTGTGCTCTGGTCCTCCCTGGCATTGCTGACCACCCTCACCGAAGGCATTCCACCGTTTGAACTGCTGACGCTGGGTTTTGGCGCGGCGTTCGCGGCGAGCCTGGTGATTCTGGGCCGACGCGGGATCGCCGGGTTCACCAGTTGGCGCCAGCCCTGGGCTGTATGGGCGACCGGGTTCGTCGGAATTTTCGTTTATCACGCGCTGTACTTTTTCGCACTCAAAGCCGCCCCGGCGGCTGAAGCCAGTTTGATCAACTACCTTTGGCCGCTGTTGCTGGTATTGCTGTCGGCGTTCTCGGCCGGAGAAAAGCTGCACAAGCGGCAATTACTCGGCGCACTGCTGGGCCTGGCCGGCACGGCCTTCATCATGCAGCAGCGTGCCCCGAATGCTGATGCCGCGATGCCCATCGCCGGTTATCTCGCGGCGTTCGGTTGTGCGCTGATCTGGTCGGTTTACTCGGTGATCAACCGCCGGTTCAGCGAAGTACCGAGCAGCATCATTGGTGGAATTTGCGGCCTGGTCGCCGTGGCCGGACTGGTCTGTCACCTGGTATTCGAAACCACGGTACAGCCCGACTTCAGCCAATGGACCGCGATTGTCGTCCTCGGGCTTGGACCGGTAGGCCTGGCGTTTTTTGCCTGGGACCACGCCACCAAACACGGCAGTCTGGCGACGCTGGGGGCGCTTTCCTACCTGGCGCCGTTGATTTCCACGTTGTTGCTGATCACCGTGGGACGCAGCCATGCCAGCCCGATTCTGATCGTCCCGGCGCTGCTGATTATCGCCGGTGCCGTCATCGCCACGTCGCGATCAGCCGCCAAAGTGCCGACAACACGTTCGATAGTTTCGAACGAGTAAAGCAAAAAGCTCGCACGTCATTCGAACGGGTTTACTTCAACATCAGCCTCAGTTCAAAACCAACCACTGACTGAGGCCTCCACCATGAAGTTCTTTTTCCACCCTTCGCCCAACCCGATGAAAGTCGCCCTGCTGCTCGAAGAACTGCAAACGCCCTACGAATTGATCGGCGTCGATACCTTCAAAGGCGAGCAACACCTGCCGGCCTTTTTGGCGATCAACCCGAACGCCAAGGTGCCAGCCCTGGTCGATGGCGACGCGACTGTCTTCGACTCCCAGGCGATCCTGCTGCACCTGGCGCAAAAACATCAGCGCTTCCTGCCGACCTCCGTGGCCGGGCAAGCCGAGTTACTGTCCTGGCTGATGTTCATCGCCACCGGCCTGTCGCCATTTTCCGGCCAGGCGGTGCATTTCCTGCACCACGCACCGGAAGACCTGGCGTATGCGAAAAACCGCTACCTCAAGGAAGTCGAACGCCATTACCGCGTGCTCGATCAGCACCTGGCCGACCATCAGTACCTGGCCGGCGACACCTACAGCATCGCCGACATTGCGCTCTGGGGTTGGGCCAATTACGCGCCGTACATCCTCGGCGAGAGCGGTCTGGCCGCGTACCCGAACGTCAAGCGCCTATTCGATGAAATCAGCGCCCGCCCGGCCGCCCAGCGGGCCCACGGTCTTAAAGAGAAACTGGTGCTGAAGGCGGAGTTCGACGAAGAAACCCGTCGCAACCTCTTCCCGCAGAACCAGGCGCAGTAACCCATTCACAGCATTCGAAGGTGATGAAATGAGTGATCAAGTCGCGTTTATCGTTTACCTGCCGGCCAAACCGGAACGTTTCGCCGAAATGAAAGAACGGCTGCTGGACGTGGTGCACCAGATGTCGGCCGAGCCGGACTTCGTCAACACCTGGGTTCACCAACTCCAGGACGACCCGAACACCTTGGTGCTTTACGAAACCTGGAACTGCAGCAAGAACGACTTCATTACGCGTCACCTGAGCAAGCCGTATCGACAAGCGTATGAACAACTGCTCCCGCAGTTGCTGGTCAGCGAACGTCGCATTGAGTTTCTGAATGTGATCAAGAGCTATCCGGTGCGACGTGGGGTCTGAGAGGACGTTCCAGCGTGACCACGAGCCGCGTGAATGCTGCTAAACAGCGAGGGCGCAAGCGCCCTCGCTACCCGCCTGGCTACTACCCAGGCTTGTGGTTATCCAGTACGCGATTGACCGCTAACTCCCCCAACATGATGACCCGTTGCAGCACCAGCATCGTTTGGCGTCGTGGGCCGTCCGTCAAGCCGGTGAGATCGTTGACTATGGCGCTGGCTGCTGCCAACGATTCGCAGGCCTCGACGAGCAACGTTTCGTCATCCACCGCTGCGTCGATGGTGAAAATGGTGCTGGGCTTGCGGGGCGGTATCTGCGTTTTCGACGCCCCGGGGTCGAGGTAGAAGCTGAGTGCGCGGTCGGCCGCCTCTTTCATTTTCTTGGGGTCAAGATCAAGAAAGGCGTCGTAGGGTAGCGGACCGCTATTCGGGGGGTTGGGCGTAACTTTGAACATAGATGAAAACTCCTTGTTGCAGATTTTAAGGAGCCATCACCCTCGCTACCAAACGAAGGGTGGCGGCCATACGCGGGTTGGTAGACCGGCTGCAACAGGAAACCCGGCGCTCACAAAGGAGCCCCACGCATGACCACCATAAAAGCAGAGTCCCAAAAAAGAGACGGCATAAGGTGTTGCCATACGGCTGTTACAAGGCGGGCTACCAAACCCGATCACTGTTTTTCAGTGACAGGGAAACGATATAGCCTGCCCCACAGCCGCACAAGCCAGCGGATTCTGGCGCACGCGTAGGTAACGACGCAAGGCGTTGTAGCCGTTAGGACGTAACATCGAGTGTCTTTAAACGCGTACGTTAAACGCATGAAAGCGTTCAAAAAATTGAGGAAGCGTCCGACATTTTTTAGGGGTTGGCTGTCGCAAGCGAGAGGTTTAGTGTGGTTGCTCCCATCAGGTAGAGATATGGGGCCACGTGGTGCTTGGCAGGGTGCACTTCATATTGACACCCACGACAGCGAGCCACATACCGATGAGATTGCTAGGTATTGATCCCGGAGGTCACGATGAGCGCCGAACTTTCCCCCATCGTTTCAGAGTTTGAAACCGAAGAGCAGGCCGCCAGCTACGACCGTTGGTTCCGTGCCAAAGTGCAGGCGTCGCTCGATGATCCGCGCCCGAATGTCCCGCACGATCAGGTAATGGCTGATGTGCGATCCCTTCTCGAAGCCAAGCGCAATAAGCGCGATGCTGGTTGAGGGCGGCCCGAAGCTCGGGCTGAACTGTGGCAAATAATTGATTATATTGGCGACCGCCACCTTGTTGCGGCGAGTGAACTGTACCAAGCCATCGAGGCTGCTACCTCAGCCCTTCCGCAACATCCCTACCTTTATCGATTTGGTCGTGTACCCGGTACGCGGGAAATTGTTGTGCACCCCAATTACCTGGTGGTCTACCGGGTGACGGATCGAATCGAGATCGTGACCGTTTTGCATGCCAGGCAGGAGTACCCCTGACTCGACCAGTCATTTGCATCGGATTTGACCAGCACGCTTCGTGGATATAACCGGCAGAGAACGGCCAAAAGCAGCCGCTGGACAGACTAGTCTAATAGGTAGCGTCGTGGTTAAAACCGACAGTGATGTCGCCAGATAGTAGTTAGCCGTATTAGTTGGAGGAGTCGCAATGACAAAAATCGATGTGAAATCCCGATTCGAAGCAAAGCTACTTCGTCCGACAAAGCCTGGTAATGATACGTCGTGGGCGTTCGTAGTACTGCCAAGAGACGCAAGTGAACAGCTTCCGAGGCGAGGAAGGACGACAGTTGAAGGCACAATCAATGGGCACCATTTCCAGGCAACCCTTGAACCGGATGGTCAGCTGAGCCATTGGCTGCAGGTAAGTAGAGAGTTACGCGAAGCCGCAGGCGCGGTCGTTGGGGATGTCGTTACACTAGAGCTTACCCCTGTGAAGAAGGAACCCGAGCCTGACATCCCGGCAGATTTTCAGGAGGCACTGGCAGCCACTCCTGAGGCTCTTGAAGTCTGGAAGAATACGACGACCATCGCACGAGTAGACTGGATACACTGGCTTACTTCAGCCAAGCAACTCAAGACGCGCGCAAAACGAATTGGTGATGCCTGCGATATGCTTGCATCCGGCAAGAAGCAGGTTTGCTGTTTCGACCAGTCCGGCTACTACAGTAAGGCCTTCCGTGCGCCCGAGGCAGAAAATCATTAAATGGAGCGCCTGGAAAACGAGTTGATTCAATGAGCATTAGAAATGACTGTGTGTGTGTGTGTGTGTGTATCGACACGATGTCTGATACCTTTCCCGCGCACCTGATCGCGTTTGATCGACGCTGATCCCATCAAGGAAGATAAAAACAATGAAAATATTATTCATCGCTTCGCTAGGAATTTTATCGCTAATTCAAACATCACCATCCTTCGCGGATAATGATAATGGGAAGAATCTATATTTACAGAGATGTAGCATGTGCCACGGAACAGATCTCAAAGGAACAGGACCATTGGCTAATAAAAGCAATCCTCCTGCACCTGACCTTACAACAACCGCTTTCAAAAAACGATTAAATGATTATCCGGGCGTTATTGTCTGATCGATAATACTTCGTCCAAACGGGGACTTGATTCCAAAAACTTTGCGAGAGAATGGTATAAAGCTGTCGCCGTACGCTTGGAGGATTAAGGATCTGCGCGATTTGAATCAATACATGAGTGGTGCAATTACAAAATATGCAAAGCAGTAATATTGATTGCCCACACACGTACTTATACTGCCCCCTTTGGCGAATGAGCTATTGAAATGGAAGTCATCTCATGTTTGAGCGTAATAAACCGGTTCCAGAATTAATGATTACCGACCTGGACAGGAGCCTGGCTTTTTGGGTGTCCTGCCTGGGATTCACAGTGGCTTATCAACGCCCGGAAGATGGATTCGCATACCTGGACCTGGATGGTGCCCAAGTCATGCTTGAGCAGGTTGATCCAAAGGCAGGCCAATGGCTGACTGCCCCCTTGAGCAAGCCATTTGGAAGAGGAATCAATCTGCAAATTGACGTGAAGGCAGTCGCACCCGTCATCCGGAAACTGGGCGAGATGGGATGTCCACTGTTTCGAGAGTGCAAAGACACTTGGTATCGAGCCGAAAGTGTTGAAGTGGGCCAGCGCGAATTCATCGTCCAGGATCCCGATGGGTACCTCGTAAGATTGGTCGAGCGTTTGGGCGAACGGCCGGCCTTTTCAATCTGAGCTCAGACGCGGATTCTTCATCCCCGTGCTGCTGGCAGAGGAATTCGCGTATCGCTTCGGCGGTTCGCCTGGCGCTGGTCACCACGAAAAAATGCCCCTCGCCCTGCAGGACGTACAGTTCGGCACGGCGAATGGTGCGGCGCAGGATGTGCGCGTTGTACAGCCGCACCAGGGTGTCGCGTTCGCCGGTGAGGATCAGCGTGCGCTGGTGCAGACGGAACAGCCGCAGCAGGCTGGTCCAGCCGACCAAGGCGGCGAGCTGGTAGTAATAGGTTCGCGGGTTGGCCGTGAGCATGCCGTTCACCACACCGAAGCGCAGCAGCGTCTGTATCGAATTGCGCGAGCCTTCCTGCTTGCGCAGTTTGGCGCTTTTATTCCTGCCAAAAAAATCCAGTATGTCGGCGGGCTTCACCAGCATCGCCGGGCCGGCCGAGGTCGCTGCGAGGATGAGCCGGCGCACCATGCTCGGGTAACGCAGGGTGAATTCCTGCGCCAATGCACCGCCCCAACTCACGCCGAACACATCGACCTGGTCGACTCCCAATTGCTTGAGCATCTCGGCGATCAGGTCGGCATGGCGTGGCAGACGCATCGGCCAGCGCGGCATTTGCGATTTTCCGACCCCGGGCACGTCCAACGTTATGGTCCTGAAATCCGCCAGTTCATCGCGCAGGGGATCGAAGGTACGGATCAAACCACCCAGGCCGTTGAGCAACAGCAGCGGTGAGCCTTGGCCGCGGATTGAAACGTTCAACTGCAAGTCTTCAATGGTTAATTTTTGCGTTGTCATGGTTTCCCCCCCTTGGCCTGTTGTTAAGACAGCGTCTGGCGTGCATATGATCCGTGGCCACTTAGACGAGGAAAAATGTTCAACATCACCCGTGATGAAATTAATCAGTTGAACGACTTCGATCTGCGAGAGTTAGTGACTGCTGCCCTTCGTGACAGGCAGAAAACGGCCAAAAGCGGTCATTCCTTCAACGACCGTCCCCTCCGGAATGCCAACTCGGCACCACACCTAGCGTTGTAAAAAGGTTGGAGTGGAGCGCTAATTACGATGGGTTTAGGCATTAAATGACTATGAGAATCTTGCCTACTACACAGGACGACTCCATCGCCTCGTGGGCCTCGACGATGTGATTCAAATCAACGCGCATACCCACTGCCGGAATATATGCTCCTGCTGCCAAACAAGCAGTGATGTCCCTGATCGCATCCTGCTTTTCCGCTTGGGCCACGCTGTAAATAAAGACGAAGCGAAATACACATCCTCGTTTCATCGCGTCAAGCATGGGCACTGACACCGCGTCCGTGGATTGCTTAAGAGCATAGGAACTCACCACTGCGCCTTGAGCTGCACATTTCAGATTTGTGCTCAGATTTGCCAGCAGGTCCACATCAACGATCCGATCTACACCCTCGCCGCCGGTAGTTCGCAACACAACGTCCGCAGTGTCCTCGTGGTAGCGGTCGATGATCAAGTCTGCGCCTGCGGACAGTGCGATTGCCGCTTGCGAGGCGCTTGAAATAGTGGTTGCCACCCAGGCACCGGCCCACTTCGCGAGCAAAATGGCCGCCGTACCGACACTCCCCGCTCCGCCATGCACCAAGACACGCTTACCCCTGATACTGCCATCCGAGAGCAGACAGCGGTGTGCAGTCAGAGCAGGGATACCCAGTGATGCGCCCACCTCCATGGTAATTTCATCGGGCAACACGACTGCTTTATGTGCTGGCACTACGACGTATTCGGCGGCCGTGCCATTCGGACTGCCTTGTTGGGTCTCGTAGACCCATACACGCTCTCCGATCCGCTCCGATGAAACACCCTCACCCACAGCATCGATCATGCCGGCACCATCTTGGTGGGGTATGACACGCGTGTAGGGCATTTGAGCCGAGAAACCCATTCGCGCCTTGATATCACTCGGATTCAGTCCCGAGACATGAATACGCACTCGCACCTCATCGAGGCCAGCAGTCAGTTCAGCCACATCGCCTATCACCAATACATCGCGAGCACTGCCCTGTTGTTCGTAGTACGCCGCCTTCATTCGTGATTCTCCGCCCATGGGCTCAGCAATTTGCTTCGAAGCAACAGAGTGAAATCATGAAGGCTTTTTTACAAGTAGGCACACACATGGCATATAACTATAAAAAGTATACTAATGAGATTTACCCATGACTCTTAAGCTTGCCAGTGATTACCGCTGCGCCGTCGAAATGACCGTAAACATCGCGGGCGGAAAATGGAAACCGCTAATCGTTCATTACCTACTCAGTGGCACCAAACGCTTCGGCGAGCTTGGCCGCCTCATTGGCGGAGTCACTCAACGCTCGCTGACGTTGCAACTGCGAGAACTTGAATCGACCGGGATCGTCACCCGAAAAGTATTCGCCGAGGTGCCCCCTCGAGTGGAATACACCCTCACACCTCTCGGGCATTCACTCGCCCCTACCTTGGAGGCCATGAAGGTTTGGGGCGAAATGTATATCGCTCAAATGCCGCAAAAGTCTTTGTGATCGGCGCATTGTCCCATTCCACATCGTCCCTGATTAACGGGGCGGATAGCCATAACGGCAAGCAGGTGACCATTGCCTAGTAGTGACCGACGTATGTGTCCACCATCCCTAAGCTGTCAGCGCTAGCTAAAGGTTGCGACGTACACATCACTCGACTGAACAAGCTCTGTGCACGGGCGATATTTCGGGGCGAGGTGAACCTCAATAGGCTTTAGAGCGCACCAACTGTCAGCTTTGGGTCGCTGGCGGCCGATCACGCGAATTTGATGACACTGCCCTGGATGTCGTCGCGCGCCAATCGCAAGTCATCGGCGTCCTGATTGAGCTGGTGAATCAGGTTGAACAACCGCTGGCGCAATACCTCGTCTTCGAGCAGCTCAGCTGCGCGCATAACATCCAACGCCGCGACCTCGTTGTTGGTGGCGACGGAGTCGAGCAGTTTGCGCATGCTTCTTGATGGCCGATTCATCTCTAGCACCCCTCGGTTTCCGTTGACGCGAATCATACGGCCCGAATGTTTCGCCAGTGTTTCAGTTGCAAGAGTTGGCTTTGCGCCACCGGCCGGCTGAAGACTGGGTCGCTGCTACCAATGGGACAGGCAGGAATCGGCCAAAAGCAGGCTTCCGCATATGCGGTTCGGCTAGGTGCTTCTAAATCGCGGCTCTGTAGATCACGGTTTTACAGACTTTGATAGCGCCGTTCGAAATCACTGGCCAGCTGTTCAAGCGTGACGCTCCCCAAGCGATCTATAAGCAATGCCTGCGCCGCATCAAACGCTTCGGTTAGCGCAGCATTCACCGCTTGTTCGACCAGGCATTCTGGATGATCAGTCGACAACCCGATGGCGAAAAGCGAGGACGAGCCCAAGGCCTGATGGATGTTCAACAGAGTCATCTCCGCTAGCGGTTTCGCCAGCGTCCACCCTCCACGGTGACCCTTTTCTGAGCGCACGTAACCCTCTTCCTTGAGCAGCGCCATGGTCCGCCGGACCACTACGGGGTTGGTACCGAGCATCTGCGCGATGGTATCGGACGTGGCAGGTTTTTCATGGCGAGCCATGTGGATCAGCACGTGCAGCATGCGGGACAAGCGAGTGTCATTTCTCATGAATGGCGGATTCCTGAATTACTGGCAGTGAGTATCGCTCGATACAGCATAAGTTACGAGACTGTTGACACCTCAACATCATGTAACTTACGTTGTATCTAGAGTTCTTCGAGCAGGTCGAAGAACCAGGGAGACTGATCCATGGTTTATGACGTGATCATCGTTGGCGGCAGCTATTCCGGCATTTCCGCAGGTTTGCAACTGGCACGGGCGCGCCGGAAGGTGTTGGTAATCGATGCAGGTCAACGCCGTAACCGGTTTGCTCACAGCTCACATGGATTTCTTGGGCAGGACGGTCGTAATCCCGGCACGATTGTCAGCGAGGCACGTGTTCAGTTGCTGGCATATCCCACAGTAGAATGGCTTTCGCAACCCGCCATCCAGGCAAGGGCGGACGTTGGTGGATATGTGATAACAGCCGCGAACGGGGAGCAATTCGCAGCGTGGCATTTGATCCTGGCCACAGGGGTGGTGGATGAGTTGCCTGAGGTTCCCGGGCTGTCGGAGCGCTGGGGGCAGCGAGTGTTTCATTGTCCGTATTGCCACGGATATGAGTTGGACGGCGAGCCGATTGGAGTATTGGCGGCGTCACCAATGGCCATCCACCAAGCGCTGATGTTGCCCGACTGGGGCCCCACAACCCTATTCCTCAACGAGATACTCGAGCCTGATGCCGACCAGGTGGCGAAGCTGGCCAGGCGTGGGGTGGCGGTGGAGCGCGAACCCGTGCTGTCGGTTGTAGGAGAACAAGCCGATGTGACCCTCGCCAGCGGTCGTGTGATCAAACTTGCAGGGTTGTTCACTCAGCCTCGAACACGCATGGGCAGCCCACTGGCAGCGCAACTGGGGTGCGAGTTTGAAGCCGGACCGACGGGTGAGTTCATCAAGGTCGATGCGATGCGCCAAACAAGTGTACCCGGCGTATTTGCCTGCGGGGATGCGGCAATAGCCGCCGGTAATGTGGCAATCGCAGTCGGTGATGGCGCACGCACGGGCGGCGCGGCACACCAATCACTGATCTTTCGCTGAATACGAGTAGTAAGCGGACTCAGCGATGAGATCGTGACCGCTTTTGGTCGATAGCGGTGCCGTACCCAGCTGCATCAATCGGCCAAAAGCCGCCGGTCAGGGTAACTACCAAAAGGGGGCGATTCACTTAGCGCCAAGCTATCGAGCAACGTCAAACAAGTAACGTCAAAAAACCAGTCATTTAGCGAATTCCTCCCGACTGGAATTTTTTCATGGCGTGAAGTGTAAAGTGCAAAAGGTGTCCTAGACTACAGGCTTAAATGGTCTGAACTCATGAATTTTTCACCGCTGTAACTACTGGATTTTTATATGAATTCAGACAGTCTTCAGACGTGGCACTGCCTTTATCGAATGCCCTCTATCGACCCAAGAGCGGGATGCAAATATGAATAGTAGTTCCGTAGAGGGCTCTCGATTCAGCGTACTTGATGGATGGCGCGGCATAAGCATCTTGCTTGTCTTGGCGTGCCACCTGCTACCACTTGGCCCAAAGCCTTGGCAATTTAATGCCGCCGCAGGCGTTATGGGAATGGCTATATTTTTTACGCTCTCGGGTTTCCTGATAACAAATTTTCTGCTCAACAACAGCAGCGTCGTTGATTTTTTAATTCGCAGAATCTTTCGGGTTGTGCCTCTCGCCTGGTTGTACATGCTCATTGCTTTACCTGTCATGAACAGCACTTCGGATTTCTACATCGCAAACTTTCTGTTCATTGCCAACTGGCCGCCTATGTGGCTTGGCAGTGTAAACGGCCACCTATGGAGTTTGTGCATGGAGGTCCAGTTCTATTTCGCCATCGCTTTGCTGGTAGTTCTGATGAGAAACAAGTGGGTAGTGCTAATCCCTTGTCTCTGCATCGCCGTCACAATGTACCGAGTCATGAATGATGTCCATGTCGCAATCAACACTTATTACCGCATTGATGAAATACTTTCTGGATGCATACTTGCACTGATATACAACAATAGACTGGGCAACATCCTTGCCAAACTTCCGACACAAACGGGGATCGCACAAATATTTTTATTCCTCCTGTTTGTCTTGTCCTGTCATCCCGATGCGGGCTTCATGAACTACTTCCGCCCCTATCTTGCTGCAGCAATGGTGGGGAGCACGTTGCTCAATAGCCGGACACGAGTTGCCCAGATTCTGAATAATCGCGTTCTATTTTATATCGCCACCATCTCGTACGCGCTCTACGTTGTTCATCCGCTGCTAATACATACTTGGCTGGGTAGCGGAGATACCGTCATAAAATATTTGAAGCGCCCTTTGTTGTTCGCCGCCATTTTTCTCACCGCGCATATCTCGACCTTCTATTATGAAAAATGGTGGATTGCTTTTGGTAAGAGATTTGCCAAGAAAGTAGCTAGCCAATCTGTTACATCGGTCGGTTGAATCCTGGCAGGAAGCACTTACTTGTTAAGGCGCATAGCGTCGAAAGCATCTCGCGCTTCGCATGCGGTATAGGTCATTTGCGCGGCGACCAGACCGGCCAGACCAAAAGTACGGGTCAACCCGAATTTGCGGAAACCGTCGGGAATCGGAATGGACTTGGCGATAGCGTCAGCCAGAACCTCGCCCGCCACCGTCGTGGGCGCCATGCCATGACCACCAAAACCAACGGCGTGCCAGACGCCCGCTTCATCCTGGCCAATCTGGGCCATTTGATGCCGGCCATAGCTCATCAAGCCGCCCCAGGAATATTGGATTTCTACACCTTCCAGCTGAGGATATACGGCTAAAAGATCTTTTTTGAGCAGACTGGCGATCGCTTCCGGGCTCCGATTGAGCACCGAAATCCGCCCTCCCCATAGAATCCTGCTGTCGCGAAGCGGCCGGTAGTAATCAAACGCGAACCGCGTGTCGTAGACCGCTGATTCACAGTCAATAACTTCTTTCAAGCGAGCCCCGAGGGGTTCGGTTGCTACGACATAGGTGGCAATGGGTAATACAGCACGTTCGACCGGGCGATAGACGCCGCGTGCGTATCCGCCACAGGAAAAGATGACATGCTCGGCATGCACTTCCCCGCCATCGGTTTGCACAACATATTGCTTTCCACGCTTCTCGATGTTCAGGGCGGATGATTGCTCATGGATACGCACACCGAATTCAGCCACCGTGCGAGCAATGCCGTACACGTACTTGAGAGGATGAAAGTGGAAAGCGTTACGCTCCAGCAGGCCGCCGAAATAGCGCTCAGTCTTGAGCATCTCTTTTAACTGGCCTGGCGGTATGTATTCCCAATCAACCCCGTAGACGTCACTCATGAGTTTTCGCGGTGTTTCAAGTCTTGACGGGGCGTTGAACCAATTAGCGAGAATCACACCCTTGTCAGCCAGGTCACAATCGATACCGTATTGTTTGACACGATTACGGATCAACTCAACGGCATCCAACGTTAGCCTGTAAAGGCGTTGCGCCTCTTGAACGCCAAGGGTGGCGAGAAGGTCAGCGTTTCCCAGGCTGTAGCCTCCGAAGACGAAGCCGCCATTACGACCCGAGGCACCATGACCGAGGCTATGAGACTCCAGAACAACGACGTCATTGATACCACGCTCCGCCAACCCGAGTGCGGTCGATAGGCCTGCCAGCCCACCACCGAGGATGCACACTTTAGTATCTACACGACCCGATTGAGCGGGATAGGTGGTGATGTCGGCCGTGGTTTCATAAAAGGTTTGCTGTGAATTAGTGCTCATAAATTCATGTGGCCTCGACGGCGTTTTTATTCAATCGCCTAGTTGCAATAGAAAGTCCTGGACGTAGGGCACGACCGACATTCCGGCGTGGGCGGTGTTGGGAACAATGTCTTGTTGAACACGAATGTCATAGGCCTCAAGGTTGCGTGGTGCACCGATAGAAACGGAGCGTAGACGTTCGGGGTGCAGGTAGTAAAATCGGTTGGCAAATCGTAGTTTGGAGCCTGCCGGAGAAGATGTCCGGACTAGACTCGCTCATCCTTGCAGCCCTGCCATACTGTTCAACATGACCAGAGCAACCTTCCGCTTCTACGAGGAGCTCAACGATTTCCTGCCGGCCGAACGGCGGCGGCAGTCCTTCACTTGTGAGTGCGCGCGAGCGGCGACGGTCAAGCACATGATCGAGGCGCTCGGGATACCGCACACGGAGGTCGAGCTGGTGCTGCTCAACGGCGAGTCGGTGGGCTTCGAGCGGGTGATTTTCGACGGTGACCGGCTGGCGGTGTATCCCAAGTTCGAAGCGCTGGACATCAGCCCGCTGCTCAAGGTTCGTGCGCAACCTTTACGGGTGCTGCGCTTCGTCGCTGATGCGCACCTTGGCGGGCTGGCCAACCTGCTGCGCATGAGCGGCTTCGACACCCTCTACGAAAATAGCTTCGAGGATGGCGAGATCGCCGAGATCGCTGCGCAACAAGGACGCATCGTGCTAACCCGTGACCGCGAACTGCTCAAGCGCCGGATCATCAGCCACGGCTGTTACGTGCATGCCCTGAAACCTTCGCTGCAGCTGCGCGAATTGTACGAGCGCCTCGACCTGGCGCGTAGCGCGCGGCCATTCAGTCTGTGCCTTCATTGCAACCTGCCGCTGCACGAGATCAGCCCGGAACTGGCCCGGTCGCAGGTGCCGCCACGCGTAGGCATCCTCTATTCGCACTTCTTGCGCTGCGACGCCTGCCAGCGGGTTTACTGGGAGGGTTCGCACTGGCGCGGCATGTGTGCACTGCTGGCACCTCTGCTGGACCGATAGCCGAGCGCATCGGCCCGCCTCTACGACTTGAAGCGCCCCACCAGCCCGTTCAGTTCATTCGAGAGGTGCGAAAGCCGGCCTGAGTCTTCTTGCGCAGAGCTGGCCAGGCTTTCGACCAGCCGCGCCTCGTCGTAGATCTGCTGGATATGCCGATTGATCTCTTCGGCCACACTAAATAAATCGGTCCCCATTTAATACACCGCCAAAATCCCAGATTTTAAGGATGGCTTTCCAAACGCCAAAACCACAGTTAATGTAATAACAACTACAAAATAAATAGCGCCAACTACATGAAAACCTGGCTGACACTGATTCTCGCGTTACCCACCGCGAATGCCACCGAGCGCATGCGAGCCTGGCGTGCCCTGAAAGCCTCAGGTGCGGCGGTTCTGCGCGATGGTGCCTATCTGTTGCCTGATACCGGTGTCTGTCGTGAAGCTCTGGCGTCTGTCGAGCGCGATATCCTTTCTATCAATGGCACTGTTTACATCCTGCCCGTGGTCGATCCGGAGGGTGAGCGCTTTGTCGAGTTGTTCGACCGTAGCGATGACTACAGCAAGCTACGCGCAGAGATTGAAGAGTGCCGTGGGCAGCTCAAGCCTGAAAACGCATTGGTCACCACCAAACAAATTCGCAAGCTGCGCAAAAACTACGATCAGCTCACTCACATCGATTATTTCCCAGGCAAGCCCAAGGAGCAGATGGATTCAGCCTTGCAGGAGCTTGAGACGGCTGCTAGCAGAGCGTTGTCTGCGGATGAACCCCATAGCCGCGACGAGCCCATAACGGCACTCAACCGTGGTGATTATCAAAGTCGTGTCTGGGCAACACGTAAGCGTCCGTGGGTTGATCGTCTGGCTTGTGCCTGGTTGATTCGGCGCTTCATTGATCCTCAAGCTCAGATCCTCTGGCTGAATACTCCACATGACTGTCCGGCAGACGCGCTGGGCTTCGACTTCGATGATGCGACCTTCAGTCATGTCGGCAATCGCGTGACCTTCGAAACCCTGCAAGCCAGTTTTGAGCTTCAAGAACCCGGCCTGAACCGCATTGCGGCCTTGGTGCACTACCTCGATATCGGCGGTATTCAGCCTTTGGAGGCTGCCGGCATCGAACGCGTGCTGGCAGGACTGCGCGAAACCATTACCCATGACGACCACTTGCTGGCTGCTGCCAGCGCCATCTTCGACGGCCTGCTCACCGAGTTTGTGAAAGAGGAACAACCCAATGAGTAAGGTGCGGGCATCAACGGCTGGAGAGGATCTATCGAGGCCGGAGGCCATCAGCTTGCGTGAAGCATTCTGGTTCTGGTTGAAGCTCGGCTTCATCAGTTTCGGCGGGCCAGCAGGACAGATTTCGATCATGCACCAGGAACTGGTGGAACGTCGGCGCTGGATCTCCGAACGACGCTTTCTCCATGCGCTCAACTATTGCATGTTGCTGCCTGGGCCAGAGGCTCAGCAATTGGCGACCTACATCGGCTGGCTGATGCATCGGACCTGGGGCGGAGTGATCGCCGGAGTGCTGTTTGTGCTGCCCTCACTGTTCATCCTGATCGCTTTATCGTGGATGTACATCGCGTTCGGCGAAGTGCCTGTGGTGGCCGGCCTCTTCTATGGGATCAAGCCTGCCGTGACGGCCATCGTGGTGCAGGCGGCACACAGGATCGGCTCTAGGGCGCTGAAGAATAATTGGCTGTGGGCGATAGCAGCCGCTTCATTTGCCGCGATCTTCGCGTTCAATGTTCCTTTCCCGCTGATCGTATTGGGGGCAGCGTTAATCGGCTATGTCGGAGGGCGTCTGGCGCCTGAGAAGTTCAGAACCGGGGGCCATAGCGCTGCCAAAAAGTCCTTCGGCCCGGCCTTGATCGATGACGACACCCCGTCCCCGGAACATGCCCGGTTCAGCTGGATGAAACTGGCGCTGCTGGCCCTCATCGGCGCAGCGCTGTGGGCGTTGCCGATGGGAATCCTGACCGCGCTTTTTGGCTGGGAAGGTACCTTGACCCAGATGGGCTGGTTCTTTACCAAGGCCGCGTTGCTGACTTTTGGCGGGGCCTATGCCGTCCTCCCGTATGTCTATCAAGGTGCGGTCGGTCACTATGGCTGGCTTACCCCGACCCAGATGATCGACGGTTTGGCACTGGGAGAAACCACACCAGGGCCGCTGATCATGGTAGTGGCCTTCGTCGGCTTTGTTGGAGCGTACGTCTCACAAGTGTTCGGCGCCGATCATGTATTTCTGGCCGGCGCTGTCGCAGCCACCCTGGTGACATGGTTCACCTTCCTGCCCTCGTTCCTGTTCATCCTTGCCGGCGGCCCACTGGTGGAATCGACTCACAACGAACTCAAATTCACCGCACCGCTTACCGCAATCACAGCGGCGGTGGTGGGAGTGATCCTCAATCTGGCATGTTTTTTCGGCTATCACGTGCTGTGGCCGCGGGGCTTCAGCGGCAACCTCGACTGGCCTTCTGCGCTGATCGCCATTTTGGCGGCAATTGCCTTGTTCCGCTTCAAACGGGGCGTCATTCAGGTGCTGATGGCTTGCGCGCTTGTCGGCTTGGCGGTGCATCTGCTGCGCTAGAAAGCACAGGTGAGGGACGAAGCAAAATGCGAGGTGATCCGTTTGGCTTACCTCGGAAATCACTCCTTGTGACTTGTTGGATGTGATCGGCCGACGCTTACGGGTTCAAGCAGCGGAACAAACGAAAACGGGCGCCTTGTCGGGCGCCCGTTTTGTTGAGTCTGTTGTACTTCCCTATCAGCCGTTATGGCTGATCAGTGCGATTTTTTCGAAACCGATGTCCCGGCTTTGCTCAACCCTTTCGTGTTGTGATCGCCTGGCGTTGAGGTCGAGATTGCACTGGCTTTGGCTACGCCGCGAGTGTCTTTGGAATGGGCGATGCCTGAAGTCGTTGGGCCATGACCGCGATCACTATTGCGTTCACTGCCGTAGTGGTTTCCGCTTTCACCATGGTCGCGAACAGCCTTACCGGCGTGATCGCTGGCCAGTCCATTGCCGCGGCCGTTACTGTTAGCGCCGCCGGAGTGATCTGAACCACTGTGACCGCCGCCTATACCGCCGCCCTGGCCACCGCCATTACCTCCCCCATTACCACCGCCATTACCGCCACCACCACCACCACCACCACCACCACCACCACCACCACCACCACCACCACCGTCTTTCGCATAGGCAGAGTTCATGATGGACAGGTCAGCAGGGAGTAATGGGGCGGCCGCAAGCATCAGGGCGCAGGACATTACAGCAATGAGACTCTTATTCTTTAAAAGCATGATTGCTTCCGTAAGGTTGGTTGATATCGCGAGTCTTATGACGCATTAAGCCCCAGACAGTTCAAGTCCTGCGACCGACGGATGTTGCCAGCGCTAGCGTGCAGCGCTCCGGGTACCCGCGAACGCACTCGTGCCAAGCCAGCGCCACAAACTTTCCGCATCCTTCACCGCGCCATCTACACGCAGCTCTCGCGACTGCAGAACCTCGCGCGGTGTGCGGTCGCCCGTCCAAACCTCGGTCAACGCGCGCACGCTGGAGTCCACGACGAGCGTCAGTTCGCGTCCGGGGTCGTCGCGACACAGGTCTGCCACGCCCTGTTCAACCACGAGCCACCACGCTTGTTCGCCGGGCCGCGCGTCGCGAAATTTGAACTGGATGACCACCGGTCGGGACGGGAACGTTTCGATGCGCACGAACCGGCGCACGTCCCACATGAGCAGGCCCGCGTCGAGTTCGTCATCGCGAAGGCGACTGCCGATCCAGCGCGCGCCCCAATGCCCTAGCGCCATGATGATGGGGCGCAATTCCTCGCCTGCCTCGGTCAGGCTGTACTCCCAGACTTTACCGGTGGCCGTGCGGCGCACGACGCCGATTTCTTCCAAATGCCGCAGCCGCTGTGCCAGCAGGTTGGTGGACATTCGGGGCACGCCGCGGTGCAGTTCATTGAAGCGCTTGCTGCCGCACAACAGCTCGCGCACGACCAAAGGTGTCCAACGCTCGCACAGGGCTTCAGCACCTCGCGCGACCGTGCAGAACTGACCGTAGCTTTCGTCCATTGCCTTGGCTCCGCAATTACAACGCTTCAGATTCTGAACTAGCCCCGCCACCTCGCCACGCGCACGCTGAAACCTCGAAAGCTAACCGCCAAAGGAGCACGCCATGACCAAGGTAGCCATCATTCAGCGCCCGCCCGTGCTGCTCGATCGCAGCGCGACGATCGCCCGGGCCGTGCAATCGGTCGCTGAGGCAGCGGCGGCGGGAGCCTCGCTGATCGTTTTGCCCGAATCGTACATTCCCGGTTACCCGTCATGGATCTGGCGGCTGGCGGCGGGAAAGGACGGGGCTGTAATGGGCCAGTTGCACACGCGGCTGCTGGCCAATGCCGTCGATATCGCGAACGGTGACCTGAGCGAATTGTGCGAGGCCGCCAGAACTCACGCGGTGACGATCGTGTGCGGCATTGATGAATGCGACCGGCGCAATGGTGGCGGCACGCTCTACAACAGCGTAGTCCTTATCGGCACGAACGGCGCAGTGCTCAACCGACACCGCAAGCTGATGCCAACCAATCCCGAGCGCATGGTGCATGGCTTCGGTGATGCCTGCGGGTTGCGCACGGTCGATACACCCGTCGGCCGCGTGGGCACGCTCATCTGCTGGGAAAACTACATGCCGCTGGCACGCTATTCTCTGTATGCCCAAGGGGTGGAAATCTACGTCGCCCCCACGTACGACTGTGGCGATGGCTGGATCAGCACGATGCGTCACATTGCGCTCGAAGGCCGCTGTTGGGTGCTCGGCAGCGGCACCGTGCTGCGCGGCAGTGACATCCCCGACGACTTCCCGGCGCGTGCGCAACTGTTTCCCGATCCGGACGAATGGATCAACGACGGCGACTCGGTGGTGGTCAGTCCTCAAGGCCGGATCGTGGCCGGTCCATTACACCGAGAGGCAGGCATTCTGTATGCGGACATCGACGTCACACTCGTGGCGCCAGCGCGGCGGGCGCTCGACGTCACCGGGCACTACGCGCGCCCTGACATTTTCGAACTGCAGGTGCGGCGCACGCCGGCGACTGCGGTGCGCTACATTGACGAATGACGTCCGGCGGTATCGCCTGGCAATTGATCAAGGAGTCATGCCATGAGCATTGAACGGTCTTACAAGGGCAGTTGTTTTTGCGGCGCAGTCGAGTTCACCGTCAGTGGCGAGCCGGCCGCGATGGGCTACTGCCATTGCGAGTCGTGTCGGCATTGGTCAGCAGGACCGGTCAATGCCTTCACGCTGTGGAAACCCGAGGCGGTGCAAGTGACTCGGGGGGCTGACAATATCGGCACCTACAACAAGACACCGCAGAGTTTCCGCAAGTGGTGCAAGACTTGCGGCGGGCACATCTTCACTGAACACCCGGGGATGGGGCTGATCGATGTATATGCCGCGGTCATCCCGGATCTCGCGTATTCGCCAGGCGTTCACGTCCACTATCAGGAGACCGTGCTGCGCATCAAGGATGGATTGCCCAAGCTGAAGGATGTCCCCAACGAATTAGGGGGATCGGGCATCAGCATGGACGAATAGCGCGGGTTACGCCGGTTGCCACCTGTTCGGCAGCAGTCCGGCAATTTCATAGGCAGCCGCGCCGGAACATCCTTCAAATGGGCATATGGATCATGCCCATTAATCAAAAGCACCGTTGAGCACTTCGTAGATGAGCCCGGTTGCCAGCGCGACCAATATCAAGTCGGTGCCAACTTGCTGCCATTCATACCCATCATAATTAGGCAGCCTGCCGATCAACCGTCCGTCCAGTTTTTTGGCAATCCCCGGTGGAAGCGGCTTGCCTCGCGCGAGGTTCTTTTGGATGCCGGGTGGCAATGCAGGTCCGGGGCTCCAGTAGTCCCGATACCCGCCAATAATCCCGAGAACGCTGCCGCGGTTGATGCTTGGGCCATTATCCCAATCGCCGCCTCCGGCATTTTTGCCTTTGCCTCCCTGACCTCCCTGGTTGCCGTGAACCTGGCTGTTTTGCGGATGTCCCTTGCCGTTTCCCTGGCCCTTTCCATTACCAGGATCGGCCAATGCAGTCACTGGACCGGAAACCAGCGCAAGGCATGTAATTGCTGCAATCAATGAGCGAGATCTGAGCATGAGTCGTTCCTTCAGGGTGGCGGGACATCTCTCTGTAATTTAGACGCTATCGGTGATGTGGGTTCCATTTCCTCCCATCGACACCCAAGCCCCACCGCGCGTCACTTCAGCATTACTTGCCTCTATTTCTGACATTGTTTCCCGTGTTCACCGTCGAACACGGGAGGGGTGATGGCAAACGGCTACGCTCTTCACGGTTTCTCATGTATGCCCCGACATGCCGAAATGACCTGCTTTATTCCGGCTCAATTACGTGGAGTAAAAGTGAATGCCTTTGCCCCCTCGTTTTCTTGACCACTACCGCAAAGCCGACCGAATCATGCTGGGCCTGATCTGGCTGATGTTCCTCTTCGCGTTGGGTCTGGCTTACTGGCACGACACGTTTATTCAGGCGTTTTTGGTGGGTGGCGGTACGAGTCTGCTGCTGACGGTGCTTTATCGCGCAATGGGCGGCACGCGGTTGATGCGGTGTTGCCTGGGCATTGGTTTGATGGTCATGGCCGCGTTGCATATCAATCAGGCCGAGGGCGTCATTGAATCCCACTTTGGTATTTTCGCGTTGCTGGCGGTACTGACTTTTTATCGCGACTGGCTACCGATTCTGGTCGCCGCTGCCACGATCGCCGTTCATCACGTGGTCTTCCATGCACTGCAACACCAAGGTTTTCCGGTCTACGTCATGGCGCATCACGGTGGGTGGACGATGGTGTTCGTTCACGCCTTCTATGTGGTCATGGAGACGGTCGCTCTGCTCTATCTGGCCGTGCACAGTCAAGCCGAAGCGGTGGAGAGCCAGGACATGCTGGACAAGATGCTCGCAGCCACGTCCCAGCTCGCCGTCGATGCTGGCAAGGGAGACAAGGCCACGGTGCATGTATCGCTCGCGGATCGTTTCGACCAATTCCTGATGCAGATTACCGCCCTGGTTGACGGGGTTGTTCGCGACTCTCACGGCCTGGGTGAGCTGGGCCAGGAGCTTGCCAAGGCGAGCAACACGCTAGAGAAAGGGGCGAAGCATCAGCTGACGGAAATTGCCCAGATGACGGGTTCGATGCAGCGGATCGGCGATGCGATGGGGCATATAGCCGTTCACGTCGAGCATGCCGTTGAACATGCCGGCCAGGCCAGCGTGCAAATCACCCGAGGACAGGAAAGTGTGAACCGCGCGCAGCAGGAAATCACTCAGTTGGCGTTTCGCCTGAAAGGCACGCACTCAACCGTGCAGGTTCTGGCGGGACAGGCGGAGCAAATCGGTACCGTCCTGGAGGTCATCAGCAGTATTGCTGAACAAACCAACCTGCTGGCCCTCAACGCCGCCATCGAGGCCGCTCGCGCCGGCGAGCAAGGCCGAGGTTTTGCCGTTGTGGCCGATGAAGTACGCAGCCTGGCGCAGCGCACCGCCCTCTCCACGAAGGAAATCAGGACGATCATCGAGGCCTTGCAGCAAGGCAGCCGCAAAGCCGTCGAGGCCATGCATGACAGCCGTGAAGGCGTGGAGCGCTGTGTCGAAGACAGTCAGCTGGCGGCCGCGGTGTTGCAGGCGGTGGGCAGCGACATCTCCCATATCGATGAACTCAATGGGCGCATTGTCACCACCACCCGCGAACAAACCACGGCAAGCCGCGAAGTGGTCGGGCGCTTGCAGTCTGTGCAGAGCATCGCGCAAAACACCGCAGACGATGTCGAAACCCGTGCCCTGAGCAGCCAGCGCTTGCCCCCCATCGCGGTTCGCCTGGATGCACCGGGCCGCACGTTTCATCAGTAAGGCTCAATGCTGAGTAACCGTTGGCGCCACGGCATCTGCATCAACGGTTGTTTCCTGTGGCACCGCCTCTGTCATCACCGCTTAGAAAATGTCCCACACAGTGCATTTCCCTCATAACCATGAAAGATAGGTCCCAGGGTCATCAGAGGGACCGATCGCAAGGCTGTCAGGACACAAAGATGTTCACTGAGCCAGTTCGGGCAGAAAGCCCCACTCCGAGTCAGAGATATCTGGCGCTCTTAAATTTGTCCATCGACAGTAATCTACGTGCCTGCGACCAGGCTGCGTGTGCGGGAGATAGCTAGCGGGACGTGTAACGAATTAAGTCACGGATGTTTACCTACAGCGCAGATCCTTATACGATGAAGTCCGTATATACTGCTCTCCATCAGGTCCGGGTAAGCTATGGTTATTACGTACAACAAAGCGGCTTAACAAATTGTGCTTTACAGTCACGCAAAATTTTGCGCAGACAAATAAGCGAAAGCTGCACATGCAATAAAATTACATGCAATATCAATGGGCGCCCGAACAATGAACAACACTAGTTACCTGGCTGACAGTTCCAAAAACTTCAGCATAGTTATAGTCAATTACAAAACACCAGAAATCACCAAGATATGCTTAGACTTATTGCACCAGCATGTGGGCAGCCTTAGCGTCCCAATATGGGTAGTTGATAACTATTCCGCCGATGAAAGCACTGAGTATTTACGAACTCTTGACTGGATCAATTTAATCGAGCGATCTGTTTCCGAACCAGAGCCTGGGCATATCGCGCATGGCAAAGCACTTGATCTGGTTTTGGAGCGAGTTGAAACTGATTATTTATTTCTAATGCACACCGATACATTTGTTTTTGATAAAAATGTTTTTCCGATGATGCTGAATAAATGCTTGAAAAACCAAAAAACCGTAGCCGTCGGTTGTGTTGAGCAAATAAATCGCGGCACTACCAGAACACTTTGGCGCTTTAGCTCACGCCTGTTCCAACATCATTTCAGACGTATGAAAATCTCCATGGGATTACGTTCCAGAGAACCGAGACCGTACAGAGAAGTCTACTTGAAGAGCTTCTGCACATTGTGGAACTGCAAACTTATCAAACAGCACAACATGCATTTTTCGATGGATGATCGCGTGCCTGGCTACACCCTCCAAGACCGCATGACCGAGCTTGGCTATGTCGTTGAAATGTTATCGCCGCGTAAAATTTTCAGCTATCTGGATCACATCCAGGCTGGCACTGTCGCAGCGGCTGGCGGCTATGAAAAGACTCATAGACGAACCAAAATGTACAACAATATCCTTAAGCGCCTGAAGAAAGACGACAGCAAAAGCTAAGCTACGAAGAGACGCAACGAGCAGGGCACTGGACTCTGCTTCAAGTCACCCACAAGTCTTTATATTTAGTTATTGGAGCGGTAATGGCACCCATCACTCAAGCACTACCTATGACCCTCTCCCCGGAGCTTGATTTCGACCAGAACGCCGCCAGCGCCTTGGGTTCCTCATTGACCAGTCGCTATATTCAGGCCACGCCATTTCCGCACATTGTCATCGATAATTTCCTGGATGAAGAGCTGATTGCGAGTATCTGCTCGCACTTCCCAATCGAGCCAACCAACAACGAAACGCTCTATGAGCGCGGCTATAAAGGCCAACTAAAACGTCAAATCAGTCCCAACGAATGCCCCCCCTTTTTGAAGACTGTTTTCAACGCCTTTAACTCGGCCCCCATGTTGCAATTTCTTGAAAAGCTCACAGGCATCGAAGGTCTGATACCCGACCCCTACTTTGCTGGTGGCGGTCTGCATGAAACGAAAAGTGGTGGTTTCCTGGGGGTGCACTCGGACTTCAGGCTCAACAAAAAGCTTAATGTTGAGCGCAGACTGAATATCATCATTTATCTGAATGAAGACTGGCGAGAGGAGTACGGCGGTAACCTTGAACTTTGGGATGTCGACATGAAAACCTGTCTTAAAAAAGTTCTGCCCATTTACAATCGATGTGTCATTTTCAACACTGACAAAGACAGCAATCATGGGCATCCAGAGCCTTTAACAACGCCAGAGCACGTCACGCGCAGATCTATAGCGCTTTATTACTACACCGCAGGGACCATGGTGATCGATCCCGCACAAAGAAACAAAACCCACTACAAGCCAAGGCCCAAAGATCGTTTCAGTCTAAAGTACTACATGGGCAAACTAATCAAGAAGAAAAACTAAACTACGAAACACCCGCTGAAAGATTTAGCCAGTCTGTTGCATCGACCGGTTGAATCCACAGCCAAAAGCAGCCATTGCGCAACGACAAGGTGTTTCTTCCCTCGACATGCTTATGGGACGATAAAGTTTCGCCATCGTTAAGGAAGATCATGGACATTCGATTGACGGAAGCCAAAGACTGGATGTTTTTGAAGCAAGTCCGTCTCGCTGCGCTTTTGGACACGCCGACAGCGTTTGGTGTGAGTTACCAAACTGCCGCGAATTACAGTGACGAGCAGTGGAAAGAACGCGCCTCATCAGCGGCCGGACCGGAATTCTGGTTGGCCATCAAGGACGATAAACCGGTGGGGATGATCGGTGCGGGAGTCAGCCAAGCGAATCGCTATAACCTGATCGGAATGTGGGTTGAACCCGCTGCACGTGGTTCTGGTGTGGCAGCTCAGCTTGTTGAGGCGGTGAAATCTCGCGCGATCGGCAAAGGGCATGATCGCGTTTTTCTGGATGTCTCCCCGGACAATGCAAGAGCCTCGAACTTCTATCTAAAGCAGGGTTTCTCTTTCATCGATGAATGGGAACCTTTGGTCAGTCATCCGCATATCACGGTTCAGACCATGCTTTGGACTGTACGGACCTGACCAACGGGCGGATCTGGGCCGTCAGTACCGACCCCAAATGGCCTCTCAGCACGCCCACGTTTGCCCGAGTGTCTCCAGACCGGCCTTTTTCAGATCCTGTGCGCTCATCACAATACGGAATTTGCAGCTGGCGTTGAAGTTGAGAAAAAAGGGCTCCGCCAATGCGGGGATGTCGGAGGGGTCTTGTACGTCGACCACAAAAATCCCACCACGCATGCCATCTTGCTCGGTAAAGTACGCCGCCTCCGGTTTGATGCTGTTCAGGATGCGCTCAATAACCTCGCCCACTTTCCCGGCTTTGACAAGGGAGTTGAAGGGTTCATTAGGGCACTCGACCATCAGTAACATCTTCATCAGTCAATCCTCTGTTCAACTTGCAACCCTGTAGTGTCATCAAGAATAGCGAAGCGTGAGCCAACCCTCATGCAGGGTTACGGGCGGTCATGAAACATGGCGATTCCGGGCAGCTAAAAGCGCTAACCCAAGGATCATCCTGGCCGGATCAACTTCAGGCTTTTCACACTAACGATGGGGCCAAAAGTGGTCAATTTCACTCCATTTCGTCTACCCTCACTTAATGCACCGGAGAATTTTCATGCTCAACCGTACCCTGGCATTGGCTGTCGGCTTGACGCTGTCTTTTTGCACCCTGTTGGCGCAGGCCGCCGACACCCTGAAAGTCAGCGCGATTCCCGATGAAGCCCCGACCGAACTGCTGCGCAAGTTCAAGCCGCTTGGTGCCTATCTGGAACAGCAATTGGGCATGAAGGTCGAGTTCGTACCCGTGAGCGACTATCCGGCCGTGGTCGAGGCGCTGGCCACTGACCGGATCGATATGGCCTGGCTGGGCGGCTTCACGTTCGTGCAGGCCCGCCTGAAAACCGGCAATGCCATTCCGCTGGTACAGCGTGAACAGGACGCCCAGTTCACCAGTAAATTCATCACCGCCGACCCAGCCGTCAAATCCCTCGCCGACCTCAAGGGCAAGACCTTTGCCTTCGGCTCGGTGTCCTCCACGTCAGGCAGTCTCATGCCGCGCTATTTTATGCTGAAGGATGGCATCAAACCGGAAACGTACTTCAGTCGCGTGGGCTATTCCGGCGCCCATGACGCCACTGTCGCCTGGGTCCAGGCCGGCAAGGTAGACGCCGGGGTACTGAACGCCAGCGTGTGGGAAAAACTGGTCGCCGCCGGCAAGGTCGACACCACCAAGGTCAGAGTGTTTGCGACCACCCCGGCCTACTACGACTACAACTGGACGGTACGCGGGACCCTCGACCCGGCGTTGGCAGCCAAGATAAAGGCAGCCTTTCTGGCTCTCGATCCGGCGAAGCCGAAGGACAAGGAGATTCTGGATTTGCAGGCCGCCAGCCGATTCATCGAAACCAAACCCGAGAACTACAAGGGCATCGAGGAAGCCGCACGCGCCGCCGAACTGCTCAAATGACGTTGCATCTGACCCAGGTCAGCCTTACCCACGCCAACGGCGTCCAAGCGCTGCGTGGTGTGGACCTGCACATCGGTGCCAGCGAACAGGTCGCCATCATCGGTCCGTCCGGCGCGGGCAAGTCGAGCCTGCTCAACCTGCTGGCCACCGCCCTGCGACCGGACAACGGTGAGCTGCAGGTGCTCGGCGCGCGCGCCTGGCAGCTGTCTGCCCGTCAGCGTCAGCGTCTGCGCGCGCGCATCGGCCTGATCCATCAAGCGCCCCCGCTGCCACCGCGCCAGCGCGTGGTCACCGCGGTTCTGGCTGGAAAGCTGGGGCAGTGGGGTCTGGGCAAAAGTCTGCTGAACTTGCTGCATCCGGTGGATATTCCGGGCGCACGCGCGGCATTGGCCAGGCTGGACCTCAGCGACAAGTTGTTCGCGCAATGTCAGCAACTGTCCGGTGGACAGCTACAGCGCGTGGGCATTGCCCGCGTGTTGTATCAAGCGCCCGAGGTGTTGCTGGCCGATGAGCCGGTATCGGCCATGGATCCGGTGTTGGCCGAGCACACGCTGTCGGTGCTCTGCCGCCATGCCCGGCAGCACAACGTCACACTGGTCGCCAGCCTGCATGCGGTGGAGCTGGCCCTGGCGCACTTTTCGCGGATCATCGGCTTGCGTGACGGACAGATCCTGTTCGACCTTGCGGCCAGCGAAGTCGACCGCGAGCTGCTCGACAAGCTCTACGCCAACGAACAACTGCAATCTCCACCGATTGCTCCGGCGCCCTTGAGTGTGCAGATTCCCCGATGCTGACCCGTGATACCCGAGATCCGGCCACCCGACCCCGCCTGCTGCTCACCTTGCTGGCCCTTGCCTTGCTGTGGCCGGGCATCCATTTCAGCGAGCTGGACCTCAGTGTGCTGGTGGCGAGTGACAGTCAGAGCGAGATGGGCCGGTTTGTCTCAGCCTTCTGGCCACCGGCCCATGGCGAGGAATTCATTGAGCTGTTAGTGCAAGCCACCTTGCAGACCCTGGCCATCGCCACGGCCGGCATGGCCCTGGCGTTGCTGTTGGCCGTCCCCGCCAGCCTGCTGGCCAGTCGGGCTCTATCGCTGTCTGCCGCCTCCCGTGCCGGCCACCCGGGCTATTGGGGTCAACTGCTGCGTTGGCCGGTACGCGGCTTACTGATCTTCCTGCGCAGCGTGCCGGAAATCGTCTGGGCGCTTTTGTTCGTGCGCGCCGTCGGCCTCGGTCCGACGGCCGGGGTGCTGGCCATCGCCATTACCTACAGCGGCATGTTGGGCAAGGTCTACGCGGAAATTTTCGAGTCGGTCGATCAGCGCCCGGCCCACGCGCTGCTGCAAGCTGGCAGCGGTCGGCTGGCAGCCTTTTTCTACGGGATCCTGCCCAATGTCGCTGCGGAGCTGCTGTCGTACACGGTGTACCGCTGGGAATGCGCAATCCGCGCCTCGGTGGTGATGGGCTTCGTCGGTGCGGGCGGTCTGGGCCAGCAAATGGATTTGTCGCTGCGCATGTTCGCCGGCGGTGAAGTGGCCAGTTTGTTACTAACGTTTCTCGTCCTGGTACTGCTCGCCGATCAACTCAGCCGTCTGCTGCGCTGGAGGCTGGCATGAATCGCCTGATCAACCTGGTGCTGCTCCTGTGTATCGGCGCAGCGGTGGTCGCCTCGTTCATCTACCTGGGCATCGACCTCGGCGAGCTCGGTGGCAGCGGTAACCTGAAGCAGATGGGCGCTTATGCGCAGCGTTTTCTCAGCCCGGACCTGAGCGCGGGCCATCTACAAGCCATCGGCCACGGCGCCCTGGAAACCATCGCCATGTCCGCCCTTGGCACCCTGCTCGCGGCGGTACTCGGTCTGCTGTTGGCATTGCCCGCGGCGGGACGCTTCGGCTGGCCTTTGCAGAGCGCTTCGCGTCTGGTGCTCAACGCTTTGCGCGCGGTTCCGGAACTGGTGTGGGCTGCGCTGATGGTCCTGGCCGCCGGGCTCGGCCCCAATGCCGGCACCCTGGCCTTGGCCTTGCACACCACCGGCGTGCTCGGCCGGCTGTTCGCCGAAGCGCTGGAAAACACCCCACCCGAACCGGCCGAAGCCATCCGCTTGCAGGGCGGCAATGCCATATGGGCGTTCTGTTACGGATCACTGCCCAACCTGGTGCCACAGCTACTGGCCTACATCCTGTACCGCTGGGAAAACAATATCCGCATGGCCAGTGTGCTCGGCTTCGTCGGCGCCGGTGGTTTGGGGCAAATGCTCTATGTCAGCCTCAGCCTGTTCCAGGAAGCTCAAGCCAGCACGGTTATTCTGGCGATGCTGTTGCTGGTATTTGCCGTCGATACTTTGAGCAGCTGGAGCCGTCAACGCTGGGTCAAGGCCTGACTCATATTTATCGTCGCCTGATGAAGTCATTTCGCGGTGGCAGTCTTGAACTTGGTCCAGGTGCGCATGCGCGCCCGCATATCGGGCTGGGGAATGTCTTTGCCAGGGATCAGCCGTGCATAACCGTAGCCTTGAGGCATACCTTGAACAACCCTTGTTCTTTCGCAGTGGACGCAGCGTCAGCCTGACCGATGCCGGTCACGACCTGCTCAGCACCACCCAAGCGTTGCTGCAACAACTGGCCGTCGGCATTCGCCGCCTTGGGCAGTACCAGAAACCCAACCAACTGGTCCTCAACACCACCCCGGCACACCACGCGAACAGCGCACAACCCTTCACGGCGAGCGGGAAATGGATTGGAGTCACTGGGCGGTGGAGGCTGGCATCGATGTCGGCCAGAAAGATCAGGGGCTGAATTTCTCCGACCCCGGCCTGCTGCTGGACGCCGCGTGCGCGGGGCTCGGTATCGCCCTGGTCAGCCAGTTATTGAGTCGGCAGGCGCGCGCCCAAGGATTGTTGCAACCCTTGGTTGAGCAAACCATTCGCGGCCCGAACTGGGCCATGCTGACCCATCGTGACAGTGAGAACAATGCGCTGGCGCGAAGCTTCAGTGAGTGGCTGCTGGGTAACCTGGAAGCGGCAGACCCGATGACTGAGTGAAGCCCTCACCCCACGGTTCGCGCAGCGCGTACTTTCGCGTATCGCGAGAGTCCGATCTTGATGCCAACCAGGATGGGGGCGGCGACTACCATCGTTGCGCGTCTCCAACCTGAAGGACTGGCTGCCCATCCAACGGCCCAAGGATCTTGTGCTGACGGCTATCGGAGACTCCATTTTTGTTCGCGTAGATACCGAGCAACTGGCAGCCGTCGCTCATAGTCGGTAGGTTGCCTCCACCCAAGCACCACCCATTGGCGGTTTGGCAGGACCCGCCAGAGTTCACCATCAAGTGAGGTTCAAATGGACAGCCACCGGGGCTGGAAATCGAGGAGGCCGCCTATAACGAATTCTTCGGCCTTTGGAACCAGGGAATGTTCGAGAAGCAGCGCCTGGGTCAAGCCTTCTATAACTATTTCCGCCTGCATCGCCTCACCGACCAAGCGTCCTTGTTTGGCCTCTATGAGGCTGACGGGGAGAAAGCGTTGGTCACGATTTCACGCCTGTTTCAGATCAAGTAGCCTCTCTTTCTTAAAGGCTGGAATCGGCCGATTCTGTTGAAAAAGTCGGCCATGGTTTCCGCGGCAGAAAAGTATGCGTCCGAGATTGAAATCTTTACTCTCGGCAGAGGCATCGGGACTCAGATTTCACGTAGCAGCGTGCAAAAAAGGCGTTTTCACCAGGCAATGATCAGGTCGTTTGGGCGGACCGACTTTTTCGACAGAATCGGCCATCAGCGGTCACTGGTTGCGTCTCAAATCCGCCATCAGCAAACGTCCACCCAACCCGCACAACCCGTCATGACGCCTGCTGACGTTCTATTCAGGCGCTTCATTGCCTTCGGTGACTGGATGGCCCGCTTGATTCGCGACGCGGTAACGAGGTAAGTCAATTGGACGGTGAGTTCGATCACAATGCCGAGCGCGGTAATGAAGATGACTTCTGGATAGGACAGAGCCGTCAGATCAAATGCATGGGGCAACACCGTGCCGAAAAATACGACGGCTTTTGGATTACTCAGAGTCAGCACGGCTGCGGCGAGAAGGCCCGCGCCTGCTGAGCGCTTTGGAGGTGCCTGCATTTGTTCGGTGTTCTTTGACCATAAGTTCCAGGCGATGAACAGGATAAAGGCAACGCCGAGCCATTTCACCGCGATGAAGACCGACTCGAACTGCTGGGTCAGTGCGGCAAGTCCGAGGGTGGCGACCAGCAGCCCAGGCAAACTGATCTACAGGCCGCGTTGATGTCGATGTGCGTGGCTAATCCAGGATGAACAGGTCCCCTTCCACATCCGTATCGCCGTGTTTACGACTCTCCGCCGCAGAGTCGTAGACGATCAGCAGAGCCTCCCCAGGCTGCTCGCCCGATTGGAACAGACACATGCCCTCAGCGTGATCGTTGCCTTGCCCGAAAGGCACCTCCAGCACCTTCTCCAATTGATCGGTGAAGACCACGCGTTCCTCGTCGGACGCGAAACCGCCGCGCCAGCGGAAGACCGTTACCGGACCGTCCTGCTCCATGGTGGGGCCCGCCAGGATCAGCAGATCGTCACCGCGGGTGCACAGGTCACGCAAGCCCAGGCCATTGAGCGCGAAGAAGTGCTTACGGTAGCGGCGCCCATCCGGACCGATCTTCTTCAGCACCAGCGTGTCAGACGAGGCGTCGTTCAACTCGGGTTCGATCTCCAACAACACGGCCCAGCCGCGTAGAACCGGTCCACGCAGCCCCAGCAGAAGGCGCGAGCCGATCACCACCAACCCTTCGATATCGAAGCCGTTGTCCTTACCCGGGATACGCAGGAAGTCGCGTAGCTGAGGATCTTCAGCAATCGCCGCGGTCAGGTCGTTACCGACTTCGTTGCCCTGCAACTGCGCCGCCGTACGTCCATCGGCATCCACTTTCCTGGCGAGTACATAGCTGTCGTTCTGCACCACAGGGATGCGGGCCAGCAGAAAGCGATTGCCGTCCGCCTCTACCGTCGACAGGCGCTTGATATTCTTCTGTGCAGAAGTGCCGGTCTCGGCCTTCTTGCGCTTCAGGCTATGGGAGCCCACCACCCAGAGGTAACCACTGTCATGGACATAGGCCAAGCCCTCGATATCGATCTCGGCGTCTTGTTTCGGTAGGGGCAAATCCAGATATTCCAGGAGTGGAAATGATTGGTGCTCGTCGCACCTTACGCCGCCGCCGGGCGTAGCATTCTGGATTTTCAGGCGTTCCAGGCTCGTGGTTTCGTCGTTCGCCACCCAGAGTGTGTCGTCAATCTGCTGAGCGACCGAAAGGCCATCGCGCAACGACGCAAACGCCGGATCAAAGCTCAACAGCGCAAAATTGCTTCGGTCGCTCATGAGCGGTCTCCTGTCTTTATGGCGCGGCGCGCCGGTTATTCAGAACCAGATTCTGCGCGTGTTCTTCGTCCAGTGCATGCACTCGTCCTGGCCGACCGGTCCACCGCTGATGGTTTGGTTCCTTCGCTTCCGCAAGCCAACCCACAATAGTTCCGTCAACTTCCAAAATAGCCGACTAACGGTTACGCCCGTGGGCACAAAGCCTGCAATAACTCCATCGACGAACATTTGACGTCAATCTACCGCCATACGAATTTCCTAATCAGCAGACCCAACTGACACAGCTCAATAGCGCAGGTTCGAGCGCAACTGTGGCCGCAACATTCTCCGCATACAGGATTCTTGACATGATCGACCTCGCCACCTGGAATTTAAGCATCCCTGAAGGCAGCCCACCGGCCACCATAGAAACGCCTCGACTGGCGCAAGGGTTCAAGGACCAGTATTTCAGTTCTGAAGCCGCTACCCTTTCCTTCTGGGCACCTGTGACCGGTTCCAGGACGGCCAACGCTATTTACCCGCGTAGCGAGTTGCGGGAAACCTATAGCGATGGAACGCTGCGCAACTGGCAGTATTCAGCGGCGGATAACACCCTGCGCGCGAGTCTGGCCGTCAATCAGGTTCCGAGCACCGGCAAGATCGTGATTGGCCAGATTCACAACAAGGACAGCAACAGCCCCATGGTGAAGCTGGAGTACCAGTACAAAACGTCGACTTCGACGGGAAACATTGTCGCCAAGGTGCGCATGCGTCCCGACGATGAAGAAGGCCAGGTCATTACCATTGCGACGGGTGTGCCGCTCAACCGCGACTTTTCCTACCAGATCCACCTCAGCCCGAAGGGCGCGCTGGGCATCAGCGCAGCAGGATACAACTGGAGAACCACCATCGACCCGAGCTGGAAGACCAAACCACTGTATTTCAAAGCCGGTGCGTATGTGCAGGACAACACCGGCTATCCCAGCGAGGGTGGAAAAGTGACGTTCAGGATGCTGGAGATCCATCACAAAATTTAGTCGCTTCATTGGGTCACTACCGTCGGCACGCCGATCCGAAGGGTGAAGACTTTAGTGGATTTCCTCGTCGATCGGCTACCAAGTGGCTAGCTGTCAGTGAACTCAACCGCGCAGGCCGCAGATGCCCTCGAAGCCTTTCAAAACCATTGCGTGCGCATCCAGTGGGATACGCTGCTATCGCAGGCGGGTGTCGAAGGTGGCGGCACGCATCCTTACATGGTGCCATCACGTTCACTATCGCAAAAAAGGCGAGCGGGACGAGGAATGCATCAGATTGGTGGCGGAGGCTTCCCAGTGAAGAGTTATCCTGAATTATGAACGCTCTTTCCTGCGCCCGGTGCTGGATTGAGTTAACTAACCTTAAGGGGGCCGGTCGATTGCACCATTTCGCGATGGGCAGCTATCGGCCGATTGTGTTGAAAAAGTCGGTTTTTCAGGAAACGCGACACTGAACTTGGCCTTCAACAGAGAACCTATTCACCACTGTTAAGTGGCTTTTCGGTCCTTCGTTGATCGTTGCTGCTTTGTCAGTGGGTTGATTTGAGGTTTTTTGATGAAGCAGGCGCACCTATCCCGTGGCGGGTGGCCCTTGAGATGTAAGTTTGGCCAATCGACGCAGGTTCTGTACCGCTGCCGCCAGTGTGAACTCATCGGTCGCGCCACTCATGCCACGTAGTCGCAAGCGATCCAGTTTCAAGATGCGCTTGAGGTGGGCAAACAACATTTCGACCTTCTTGCGTTGGTGACGAGAGCGCACGTATTCCGGCGTCGCCGCGATTCCACGAGCCACCTCTCGAGCCGCTTCATGAATGCTGCGATCGATCTTGCGAAACGCAGTGTTCGGGCAGCACTTGGCTTTCATCGGGCATGTCGCGCAGTCGGTCTGCCGGGATCGGAAGATGATGGTGTTGGCTTTGGTGACGTGCGAACGCTCATTCTTGAAGGCTCGCCATTCGCTGCGCAATGCATTGCCGGCTGGGCAGCGGTATTCCTCAGTCTCCTCATTCCAGTGGAAATCGTTGCTCGAGAAACTGTCGTTCTTGCGCTCGGTTTTGTCCCATACCGGCACATGCGGCTCGATGTCTTTTTCCTCCACCATCCAGGCCAGCATCGGCGCTGTACCGTAGGCTGTATCGCCGATGAGGCGCTCCGGCTTGATGTCGAACTGCGCTTCGACACGATGCCGGCTTGGGCGCGGCAAAAAAATCAGACTGGGTTGGGTAAGCAGCAAGTCCTTGCGATCAAGCCCCTGCAACGTGACGGTGCCTGCCTGCAGCAGGTGAATATGCCCGCGCGGGTCAGCGCCATCGTATGACGCCATTCCGCACAGCTTGCCGCAGTAAAACAGGTTTGCGCGCACGCCGAACTGCGACAACAACGTAGACAATCGGTCCATAGGCAATCTCCGGCGCTTTCGGGCATCACTGGCAGCCCCCCGCCCCAACACGGCAAAAACACGAGGCCTTAATCTCCACATCCGCCCGGGCCATGGCCAGATCAAGGCGCGTCTGGGCGGCAGCAGCTTCGGCATCCAGCCCCAGTCGTCTCAGGCATTCCACATAGCCGTGCAGGCTCCACACATTGTCCAGATGCCAGGACGCACGGCTGAGGGTGTTGTCCAGTCCCAGATCGGCTCGATAGGCCTGCAACGCTTCTTCTACCCTGCCCTGCTCCAAAAGCAACGCGCCCAACGCATGCCGGACCGGTTGCATCCAGCCCCATGGCTCGTCGTAAGGCAGGTTGTCGTCCAGTGACAGCGCCTGGCGCAAGTGGGCGAAGGCGTCGTCGTAATTGCCTTTACGGTACTCGATTTCCCCGCGCAGCATGCCTGCGGCAACCGCCAGAATGTCGGTGCATTTATTGTTGAAAAGGTAGCGTGTGTCCGGCACTCGGGTCCAGGCTTCGAGGAGTAGTCGCTGTTCGGCTTCTGCGGCGGCGATATACTCGGTGGCCGCATGCGCCACGCCTCTGGCGTAATGCAGCATCGCCGTGGTCACGCAGTACAGCGCCTGGTCGTTCGGCAGCGGGGTGGCGAGGATGTCCTGCCATTTGCCGAAGCGTATCTGCACGTGGACCTTCATCGACACGAAGCCTTCCAGCCAGTCGGCCATGGGCGGTTGCTCCACGCGCAGCAGTTCTTCCCTGATGGTCGACATCAGTTGATCGGCGGCTTCCAGGGCCGGTTGGTATTGCCCGAGGAACATCGCCGAATAGAGTTTGAAGTGGTAGTTGTGGCATCGATACAAGGTGTAGAAGTTGAGCGGCCCTTCCTGTTCCAGGTATTTGCTGTCGGCCAGAATCGCCCGGCTATTGGTGACCATGGCCCCACGGTAGTCACCGCAGAGCACGTCGATGTGCGACGGCATATGGCGCAAATGTCCCGCATCCGGCACCAGGTCACGCAGGACATCGCCGGCTCGCAACGCCCGCTCCGGGTAGGGCGACATTTCCAGGGTGTGGACGTACATGTGCAGCACGCCGGGGTGCGGCGCATCGCCGTGCTGCGCCATCCGCCGTAGCGCCCGTTCCAGCACGTCTACCGTTTCAAGCGTGTCGGCGCCCGGCGCCGGTTTACCGGTTTTCAGATCCCACAATTGCCAGGGTGTGCGGTCGATCAACGCTTCGGCAAACAGCGCAACGACATCGGGATCTTCGGGAAAGGCTTTGTAGACATCGCGCATGGACGCCGCATAGGCATCGTTCCAGGCGAAGAGTTGGTCGAGGCTGGAGGCCTGATCGGCCTGGTAGCGTTGCTCCAGCGCCCGGATCAGCGCCTGTTCCACCGGTGTTGCGCCGTCGATATGTCCCAGCGCGGTTTGCGTCGCCAGTCGGGCCTGGGCCACGGCCTCTTTCAACTCCTGTTCGATGAAGGCATCCCAACGCTTGTTGTAGTTGGGGCCCGAAGCGTAGGCGATGCCCCAGTAGGCCATCGCGCAATCGCGGTCGTGTTCGATCGCCTTTTGGAAACAGCGTATGGATTCGTCGTGGTTGTAGCCGTAGCACCATACCAAGCCACGATCGAACCAGCGCTGGGCCTGGGACGAGTGGGTCGTCACCGGGCGGCTGTAGGTGCCCAAATCGTAATAGTCGTGCATCGATTTATCCTCTCGACCAGAGCAGGGAACCTCGCAGGAAATCTTTGCGGACCTGGAGAGCCTCGACAGTTCAAGAGGTCCAGCATACCCCTGCGGTTCTGGCTGAGCGGCAGAGCCGACGACAGGAGGATCATTGCCGGCGTCGATAGTCACCATCAACTCAATGAAGTTCTCATAAAAAATCCGCGGCGTAACATCAGCGCCATACCCAACAACTACACCCCGGAGCACACCATCATGAAACGCCAAATCCTCCTCAGCATCGCTTTCTCGGTTTTTGCAGTTAACGCTTTCGCCGCTACCTCTGCTCACCCGGTTGTCGCTGAAGGCGGCTCGGATCGTCTGATCGAAAACCGCGCTGCATAAATGAATGGCTTTACCGAAGCACTCAACGAAAAGCCCGGCCTGACAAGCCGGGCTTTTTCGTGCACAAAATAAATCGATCCCTGCTTAATGCCTCCGCCGCACCTGTGATACATAACACTTGATTGTGAGTCCCGTACCCATGAGGTTTGCCCATGCTCCACTCCCCACGCTTACCGCAACTGTTGACCTGCGCCGTCCTCGGTTTACTCGCCTGCAGCGCGCAGGCCGGTGCGCCCTCCCCGGCACCCGATAGCTTGCAACCGCTGCTGATGACGTTGAACGAACGCCTGAGCATTGCTGATCTTGTGGCGCTGACTAAGTGGGACAGTGGCAAACCGATCCAGGACAGTGCCCGGGAAGCGCAAGTCATCGCCAACGCCAGGAAGCTGGCCGTTGACCGCAAACTGGACCCGGATGAAGTAGCCGAATTGATCGCCGCACAGATTGAAGCCAACAAGCTGGTGCAGTACGGACTGGTGGCCCAATGGCGAGCGGCTGGCAAGGCGCCTGACACGCCGCGGCCAGACCTCGCCAATCAAATCCGGCCACAGCTCGATGAGCTGCAAAACCGTTTGTTACAGCAATACGCCGCCTTCGCGCCCTATCGCAATGACCCGCAATGCGCGAACTGGCTAGCCAAAGAACGATCCAGCCTAATCAAGGACGGTCTGCATGGTCAGGCACTGATACGCGCCACCGGGGAACTGTGCATCGCAGATCGATGACAGGGTAAATCACGTTCTAGCATCCCTGCTTGCGTCAATGGTCACCATTAACGCACTGAAGTTCTCTTAAGAAATCCGCAGCCGTGAACCATTGCATGAGCAACACCGAAGCGTTTGCCAACCAACAAAAATACAGGAGTTGAAAATGTCTGAACTGAAACTGCATCCCAAAGCCGCAGAATCCCTGAACCAGTGGCACGACATGATCAGCAAGGGTGACTTGAGCGCCTTGCCCGGTTTGTTGGACCCACAGGCGATATTCCGCTCCCCGATGGCTCACACGCCTTACCCGGGTGCGGCCGTGGTATCGATGATTCTCAACACGGTCATCGAGGTATTTGAGGATTTTGTCTACCGCCGGGAACTGTCGACCGCAGACGGGTTGAGCGTCGTCCTGGAGTTCAGCGCCAACGTCGGCGGGAAAGCGTTAAAGGGCATCGACATGATCCGGTTCAACGAACAAGGAAAAATCGTTGAGTTTGAGGTGATGGTTCGTCCCTTGAGTGGCCTGCAAGCCTTGGGCGAGCAAATGGGACAACGCCTTGGCGCTTACCTGGCGGCCAGCAAAGCCTGAAGACGTTGCATCGCCTTGGGCGATGCCTCTGCTCCCGGCTTGGTGTTAAATAGAGCGCGTAAAGCAGCGCAACGAGAACACCGATGAATACCCATTTTGAGATTAGTGATGTCCCTGAGCCCAACATTCAGCGCGATGGAAATATTCATCGCGTCGCCCATCAGCAGACGGTGGTAACAGCATGATCGAGGTCACCGAAGTTTCCATTGCCGAACTGCGTGCTGCGCTCGAGTCAGGCCGAACCACTGCGGTTGAACTGGTCCAGGCCTATCTCGACAGGATCGATGCCTACGACGGACCCGACACGCCCACCGCCCTCAACGCGGTGGTGGTTCGAAACACCGAGGCACTGAACGAAGCGCAGGCGTCCGATGCCCGTCGGGCCAAGGGCGAGACGCTGGGTCCGCTCGATGGCATTCCCTATACGGCCAAGGACAGTTACCTGGTGAAAGGGCTCACTGCCGCCTCCGGCAGTCCCGCCTTCGCGAACCTGATTGCTTATCGCGATGCATTCACGATCGAACGGCTTCGCGCTGCTGGCGCGATCTGCCTGGGCAAGACCAATATGCCGCCGATGGCAAACGGCGGCATGCAGCGAGGGGTCTACGGCCGCGCGGAGAGCCCGTACAACGCTGACTATCTCACCGCCCCCTTCGCCTCGGGTTCATCGAACGGCGCCGGTACGGCAACTGCCGCCAGCTTCGCGGCATTCGGCCTCGCGGAAGAAACCTGGTCGAGCGGACGCGGTCCTGCATCAAACAATGGTTTGTGTGCCTATACGCCTTCGCGCGGGGTGATCTCGGTGCGCGGCAACTGGCCGTTGACGCCGACGATGGACGTTGTCGTGCCGTTTGCCAGAACGATGGCCGACCTGCTCGAAGTGCTCGACGTGGTGGTGGCGAATGATCCCGACACCCGTGGCGATCTGTGGCGGATGCAACCCTGGGTGCCGATTCCGAGTGTCGCTTCGGTGCGTCCCGCTTCCTATGCCGAGTTGGCCGTGAAGTCCGATGCACTGGCAGGAAAGCGCTTTGGTATTCCGCGCATGTACATCAACGCGGATCCGGATGCCGGCACGAGCGATGCGCCTGGCATCGGTGGTCCGACGGGGCAGCGAATCATCACCCGCCCTTCCGTGATCGGGCTCTGGGAAGAGGCTCGCAAAGCACTCGAAGCCGCTGGCGCAGAAGTGATCGAAGTCGATTTCCCGCTGGTCTCCAATTGCGAAGGTGATCGCCCGGGTGCGCCGACGGTGTTTACGCGGGGCCTGGTGTCCAAAGAGTTCCTGCATCACGAATTGTGGGACCTGTCGGCCTGGGCCTTCGATGATTTTCTGCGGGCCAATGGCGATCCCAAGTTGAACCGCCTGGCCGATGTCGACGGACCGCTGATATTCCCTCACGACCCGGGCACGCTCCCCAACCGGGAGGACGACCTTGCCGCAGGCATGGACGAGTACGTGAAGATGGCCGCGCGCGGCATCACACCATGGGACCAGATCACCACCGTTCCTGACGGACTGCGCGGACTTGAACAAACGCGTCGAATCGATCTTGAGGACTGGATGGATCGGCTGGGGCTCGATGCGGTGCTATTCCCGACGGTTGCCGACGTGGGTCCGGCGAATGCCGATGTCGATCCGAAGTCTGCGGATATCGCGTGGAGCAACGGCATCTGGGTCGCCAACGGCAACCTCGCCATCCGGCACCTGGGCGTTCCCACGGTCACTGTACCGATGGGCGTCGTGCCGGACATCGGCATGCCCGTCGGGCTGACATTCGCCGGTCGTGCCTATGACGATTCGACGCTACTGCGCCTGGCTTCGGCGTTCGAATCGATCGGGACAAAACGATTGATTCCGCCTCGAACCCCACCCTTGCCGGTTGGCAAACACTAGAAAGGGCGGGATTGGGGCTTTACACGCTCCGATCCCGTCCACTGGTTGACCGTCGCCCCGGAATTCAGCGCCAACGTCGACGGAAGAGCATCAACGAGAGTTTTTCGGCAAAACGCGACGGCCATTCCATGGCACGCCTGGTGGAGATCTTGCGGGCGATGTCCACAAAGGGTGTGACGATCAGGCTATAGAGCGTCAGGTAACGGTCATGATCCTGTTTGCCGGTGCCGAACTGAATAGGCTCGGGCGTCGAGTGCGTGACGTAGAGCGTCCCGAACATCCAGTCCCAGAGTGACAGGTTGATACCGAAATTCTTGTTGAAGTGTCGGGGCGCGTCACTGTGGTGAATCTGGTGCTGCGCCGGGCTGTTCAGTACATGCTCGACCACGGGGCCGAATGAAAACCAGACATGGCTGTGACGCAAATTGGCCGCCAAGGCATTGAGGATCAAGACCATGTAGGTCACGCCGAACAAGGTGTACCGGCTGATCTCCCCGCCACAGGCGTACCAGAAGACACCGGCGAAAGCGCCGAGGCAGACGGTGTCAGTCAGTTTTTCGACGATTTTTTCCACAAAGTGAATCCGGCTCGCCGTCGCCGGCACCAGGACGGGCGCGGAATGATGGACTTTGTGGAACGCCCATAGATGCCGGGAATGAAAGGCGCGATGGGCCCAGTAATGGATAAAGTCTTGCACCAGAAACACGCCCAGCCCGTAGAGCAAGGAAAGTGAGAGGTTCTCCCCCACCTGCACGCGCGCGCCCCAAAGATTGTTGAAAAACGAAATGTAGTCACCGGAGCGCAGGACGTACGGATCGACCAGGCCAACAATGGGCAGCACCAGCGCGACCTTCAGGATGGCCCGCACGAAGTAGTACCGGTAATCCAGCAACGCCGAGGGATGAAAATGAACCCGGTGCCCGCCGATGAACTGCCAGAAAGAACGTGCGTCGGTCAGTCCACGATATTTTCTGAATCGGTACAGGCTATAGGCGATGCTGTAGGACAAGCAGAGAAACACGACGCTGAAGCGGCCGTTCAGATCGAAAATGCCAAGAAACTCGTCTGCAACAGGCTCGATCACCCACTTGATCAGGTAGTCATACAGAAGCGCGAAAACATCCATTAACGGCTCCCCTCCGTCAAAAGGGGGGATTGTAATTCAGATCGTAACCACCGGGTGTTCCGAGCCGAGCGAATACCTTTCGAAAATCACAAAGCCCTATTGCGGCTGAAACGTCTGAAGGTACGCCAACAGGTTGTCGATCTTTTCCGGGTCGCTGAGCCCCCAGAAAATCATGCGGGTGCCAGGTACCACTTTTTTTGGAGCTTCGAGGTACGCGGTCAGCGTTTCGCGGTTCCAGACAATGCCGGCTGATTTCATCGCATCGGAATATTGATAATCCGTGGTGCTGCCCGAAGGGCGTCCAAAAATACCATTGAGCTGCGGCCCGAATGAACCGCGCGCCGACTCCCCGACCTGATGGCAGCCGCCGCATATCCGCTTGAACAGTGTCGCACCCGCTTCAGCATCGCCGGCCGCTTGAGCTTGCGCGCTGAATAATCCTGCATTGAGCACCAGGGCGAAGGTGAGTACGGCGGTTTTCTGCATGTTCTGCTCCCAATCATCTGTGGCTTGGCGCCAGTGAATCAACTCGCACCCGCTTGAAACTTCTTCCTGTACGCCGCCGGCAGCAAACCCACTCGCTGGCGGAACAGTCTACGGAACGAATTACCGTCTTCGTAGCCTACGGCGTAAGTGATGCTGTCGAGTGTCATGCGGGTGGATTCAAGAAGCTGTTTTGCCTTCTCCAGACGCATGGTTTGCAGGTAGGTAATGGGCGTGTAACCGGTGGCTTCCTTGAAACGCCGTTTGAAGTTCCTGACACCGAACCCGAATCGCTGAGCGACGTCATCGATCAACAGCGGCTGATCGAAGCGCTCCTCTAGCCAGTGTTGAACCTGCAGGATGTCGCCATCCCCATGGTTCTTCGGCAATGACCACATGACATACACCGATTGCTCGCTGCGCACAGCGTCGACCAGCAAGTATTTGCTGCACTTTTGCGCCAGTTCCAGTGAAGCGAACCGGCGCACGAGGTGCAGCAAAAGATCCATGGCGGCACTCGCGCCCCCGCACGTGATCACGCGATTGTCCTCACAGAGGATCTGCGACTCCTCCAGACAGACCTCGGCATACCGACGACGAAAGAAGTCTGCAAAGGCCCAGTGCGTGGTAGCACGAACGCCATCCAGCAGGCCCGTTTCGGCCAGCATGAATGCCGCCGTGCACATTGAAGCCAGCACGGCCCCCTGCGCATGCTGTTGACGCAGCCATGGCCCATAGGCTGAAAAGGCCGGCAAGGCATCCTTCAAGGTGAAGAGGAATCCGGGGATCAGCACCAGATCGGTTCGCGGGATCTCGACGGTGGACCGGTCCACGCGCAGTGTCTGCCCTCCCCACGCGGCGACATCACCACCATCAAGCGAGGCGATGACCACGTCAAAAGGCGCGCCGGCCGTGTCGGCGAACAGGTTGGCGGCGCTGAGCACTTCCAGGGCCATCGTGGCGCTGGCGGCTGAACATTGATCCGCCAGTAAAAGCGTGATGTGCATAAATGATCCAATTGCGCTTTTCGCATGAAAAAAGTCATTTGCGCACCTACCTTACCCAATCCTTCCTCCCTAAAGTGCACGCGTCACTCAATCATCGCGTACTTATGAATCTCTGGTTCCGACTTTTCCTCATGCTGTTCCGTTGTCCGTGGCGCAAGCCGGTTGACGCCTTGGCCACCACCGTCGTCCACATGCGCGTCTGGCCGCTTGATCTCGACCTCAACCGACACGTGACCAATGGCCGGTATTTCACCCTGGCTGATATAGGACGCATGGACTACGTGTTGCGCAGCGGTGCATTCCGGGTGGCGCTGCGCAATAAGGCCGTGCCTATCGTTGGCGACACCTGGGGCAAGTTTCGGCGTGAACTGAAGCTGTTTGAAGCGTTCGAGATTCACACCAGGATGCTGGGCTGGGACAACAAGTGGAGCTTTATGGAGCACCGCTTCGTGAGCAAGGGACGCGTGGTCGGTGTCCTGGTGATGCGGGGTCTGTTCCGCTCTGCCAAAGGCACCGTTCCACCTGGCGAGTACGCCCGGGAACTGGGCTTGGCTGAACAGTCGCCGTCGATGCCGACGTGGCTGACAGACTGGTCGCAAAGCTGCAATGACATGAGCCGTGAGCTTCGAGAGGAAGAGGGTCAGCCTGCCCGGCGCCCGCAGACCGTCGAATAAATTCGGCGCTCCCGCTATCCGCTGACAGCCTCAAGCGCACACTCTATCCTGTGCACCCCGAATCTACGCTTGCCACGATTTCACCGGAGACATCAGTGCCGCCCCTGACCGCCCGCGAGGTTTACCAGCAATTGCGCGACGCCGCGCTGGAAGTTCGGCTTCTGAAGAGCCTCGACGAACAACCCGAGCCCGGCCAGGTACAAGTCGATATCGAGGGCTGGCGTCTGACCCTCGACTTCGATGGCAATCGCCTTCGTCACTGCCAACGTTGCCAAGGCCCGGACGGCCGCGAGGGCGTGTTCGACAGTTGGCAACGTTACGGCACGGACCCGGTCAGTTTGCTCAGCACCTGGGAGTTGGCGCAGATAGAGCGTTTGCTGACTGAACTCAAAAACGCGGTTTGACCGCCTTCCACTCCGGCTTGTAACGCTGCATCTGTTTCACGTCATCGCGCTGACGAATGCCGCAAGTCAGGTACTGGTCATGCAGCTTGCCCAATTGATCGTGATCCAGCTCCAGGCCCAATCCGGGTGCGCGGGTGATCTTCACGCAGCCATCGACGATGGGTATTTTGCCGCCCTTGATCACCTCTTCATCCGGTTCCTGCCACGGGTAATGCGTATCGCAGGCGTAATCCAGATTGGGCACCGCGGCGGCGACATGGGCCATCGCCATCAGGCTGATGCCCAAATGGGAGTTGGAATGCATCGATACGCCAAGGCCAAAGGTGTCGCACATTTTCGCCAGCGCCTGGGTGTCGCGCAGGCCGCCCCAGTAGTGGTGGTCGGCGAGGACGATCTGCACGCTGTTCAAAGCAATACTGCGGCGGAACTCATCGAAGTCGGTGACCACCATGTTGGTCGCCAGCGGCAGGCCGGTGCGCTTGTGCAGTTCGGACATGCCGTCGAGGCCCGGCGTCGGGTCTTCGTAATATTCCAGGTCATCGCCCAACAGTTCGGCCATGCGGATCGAAGTTTCCAGCGACCAGTTGCCGTTCGGGTCGATGCGCAACGGGTAACCGGGGAAAGCCTTTTTCAGCGCCTTGATGCACGACACTTCGTGCTCCGATGGCAGCGTGCCGGCCTTGAGCTTGATGCTCTTGAAACCGTTGGCCTCGATCATGCGCCGGGCCTGGGCGACGATTTGTTCTTCGTTCAGGGCTTCGCCCCAACTGTCGGGTTTGTAGGGTGAGTCGACATGCTGGGCGTACTTGAAGAACAAGTAGGCGCTGAACGGAATCTCGTCGCGAATCGCCCCGCCCAGCAAATCCACCAACGGCACGTTCAACGAGTGTGCCTGCAAATCCAGGAACGCCACTTCGAACGCCGAATACGCATTGCTCACCGCTTTGCTGGCGTGGGAGCCCGGCGCCAGTTCCGCACCGGCAATGCTTGCCGGTTTGTTCGCTGCCACTGTGGCCTGCACGATGCGGCGCAGCTGATTGAGGTTGAACGGATCGAGGCCGATCAGCTGGTCTTGCAGTTGTTGCTGGATTAGCAGCGCCGGGGCGTCGCCGTAGCTCTCACCCAGGCCAATGTAGCCGTTGTCGCTTTCAATCTCGATGATTGAGCGCAGCGCAAAAGGTTCATGGATACCACTGGCGTTGAGCAGCGGCGGATCACGAAAGGCGATTGGGGTGACGGTGACTCGTTTGATTTTCAAGAAGCGGCTCCCTTTGGATCAGGTTTCAAAGCTGGGTGACTTATAGATTTTTGTGGTGCCGCGTCGGCGGCAGGTTTGCCGGTCAGCAAGTGGCGTGCATCGCCCCGAGCTGCCGTGCGGGCGAAGAAGATCACCACCGCCGCAACCAGTGACGTGGCCGCCAAACCGTAGAGGCCGCCTTCGATGGAGCCGGTTTTTTGCTCCAGGAAACCGAACGCCGTCGGGGCGACGAAACCGCCGAGGTTGCCGATGGAGTTGATCAAGGCGATCACCGCGGCGGCGATGCGAGCGTCCAGATAGCCTTGCGGAATCGGCCAGAACAATGCCGAGGCGGCCTTGAAACCAATGGCGGCAAAACAGATGGCGACGAAGGCGAAGATCGGCCCGCCGGTGGTGGACATGAACATGCCGAACGCGGCGATCACCAGGGTCAAGGCCACCCAGGCTTGCTGGTGTTTCCATTTGCTGGCCATGGCGGCGAAGCCATACATCGCGATGATCGAAATGATCCACGGAATCGAGTTGAACAGGCCCACCTGGAAGTCGCCGAGGTTGCCCATTTTCTTGATCATGCTCGGCAGCCAGAACGTGACGCCGTAGATGGTCAGGGCGATGGAAAAGTAGATGAAGCAGAACAGCGCGATCTGCTTGTCGGCCAGCAGCTTGAACATCGACGGCTTGACGGTCTGTGTGGCTTCGCGGGCCTGTTGTTCCAGCACGATGGCATCAACCAGTGCGTCCTTTTCTTCGGCGCTCAGCCATTTCGCCTCGCGCGGATGGGATTGCAGCCAGAACCACACAAATCCACAGAGCACGATCGAGGCAAAGCCTTCGATCAGGAACATCCACTGCCAGCCATGCAGGCTGAAACCACTGACATTCAACAGCGCGCCGGAGACGGGACCGGAGATCACCGAGGCAATGGCCGAACCGCTGAGGAAAATCGCCATGGCCTTGCCGCGTTCAGTCGACGGCAGCCATTGGGTGAAGTAGTAAATGATGCCGGGAAAGAAGCCCGCTTCGGCTGCACCGAGGACAAAACGCAGTACATAGAAGCTGGTTTCGCCGCGCACAAACGCCATGGCCATCGCCGCCGCGCCCCAGGTGAACATGATCCGCGTCAGCCAGGCGCGAGCGCCGTAGCGTTGCAACAGCATGTTGGAGGGGACTTCGAAGATCGCGTAACCGATAAAGAACAACCCGGCGCCCAGGCCGTAGGCTGCTGCGCCGATACCGAGGTCGGTTTCCATGTGGCTGCGCACGAAGCCGATATTGACGCGGTCGATGTAGTTGACGATGAACATCACCACAAACAGCGGCAGCACATGGCGCTTGACCTTGGCCGCTGCGCGGGCGAGCACGTTCGGGTCCGGCGGACTCTGGAGGGTATTCAAGGGGCGACTCCCGTTCATTGTTTTTTTAGGGACGAGCCGATCATGGACGCGCACATTGATCCCGTCTAATCTAACTTGGCATTCGATTGATACCGGATTTAGATCAATGTTCGAACTGACTCAACTGCGCTGTTTCACAACGGTGGCGACCGAACTGAATTTCCGCCGTGCCGCCGAACGGTTGAACATGACTCAACCGCCCCTCAGTCGACAGATTCAACTGCTGGAACATCACCTGGGTGTCGAGCTGTTCACCCGCACCACCCGCAGCGTCGCCCTGACCGCCGCCGGCCGCGCCTTCTTCATCGAAGCGCAGAACCTGCTGGAGCGCGCCCAGCAAGCCGCCGTTACCGCTCGCCGTTTTGCCGAGGGCGACATCGGCTCGGTCAACATCAGTTTCGTCGGCAGCGCGGTGTATGAATTCCTGCCCAAAGTCATCGCCGAAGCACGGCTCAAACAGCCGCATGTGAAAATCGACCTGACGGAGATGAACACCTACCAGCAGCATGAAGCCCTGCGTGCCCGTCGTATCGACTTGGGCATTGTTCGCGCGCCTTTGCTGGAGCCGGGGTACGCCACCGAATGCCTGGTGCGTGAACCGTTTGTATTGGCGGTGCCGAGCAGTCATCGGCTGGCGAGCGCAGAAACCGTGTCGGTCAAAGACCTCAATGCGCAACCGTTCCTGATGTACTCCCACGCCGCCTACCCGCCGTTCAACGAACTGCTGACCGGCATGCTCCGCTCTGCCCGCGTCGCCCCGGAATACGTGCAATGGCTCGGTTCATCCTTGACCATTCTGGCCTTGGTCAACGCCGGAATGGGCCTGGCCCTGGTGCCGCGCTGCGCCACCAGCGTGGTGTTCAAGAACGTGGTGTTTCGCGATATCGATTTGGGCGAAGGTGTGCAGAGCGAGCTGCATTTGATCTGGCGCGAGAACAATGACAACCCGGCATTTGCGATGTTGCTGGATGGCATTCGAAGGGCTGTGCGGGAGGGATGGGGCGTTTGAGCCTGTCGTTACCTGGCGTTTCTTTGGGGTCATCGACCACTTTGCCTCTGACGACGAACCCGGCCCTTGCGCAGTGGTCCAAACATCTGATGGCGTCGCGACTGATCAAAGGCCTTGGGCCTGGTTCATTCAAAAGCGACGTTTTGCAATTCACACACATCAGGGTGCGCCGGATAACGTTCAGTAGGTTCGGATCCTGTCTGGTGCAGGCGCTGACTGCTGCTCCCATCCCCTGCTCCCTTACCGGAGTACGAAAATGACTCAGTCAATGCGCTTCTTCCTATCGATCTTCCTCGCGACAGCCTCATTGGCATCAGCGAGCCTCCTGAACACTGCAGGTGCGGCAACCGCCGAGGACCTGAATGCCGACTCCAAGCAAGCGTTGCAAACGCTTTACAAGTCCACACCCTTTGCCAAAACCATTTCGCAGAATGCCAAAGCGGTGCTGGTCTTCCCGAAAATCATCAAGGCCGGCCTTGTGTTTGGTGGCAGCTATGGCGAAGGCGTGCTGATGAAGGGCTCGAAAGTGGATAGTTACTACAACTCCGTAACGGGGTCATGGGGGCTGCAGGCAGGCGCCCAATCGTACGGTTATGCGGTGTTCCTGATGACTGACAAAGCCGTGAATTATGTTCGTGAAACCAAGGGCTGGGAAGTCGGCGTGGGGCCAACCGTTGTCGTGGTTGACGCAGGCGTCGCGAAGAATCTGTCGAGTTCGACACTCAAGGACGATGCCTACGCGTTCATATTCGACCAGCAAGGGTTAATGGCCGGGGTCAGCATCGAGGGAACGAAGATTTCCCTGATCAAGCGCTGAAAGCCTGCCCTTCAAGGGGTCTGTCTTTTGAGGCGTGCCGCGTGGGTGCCCCCTCTACCAAGGCGTCTTGTGTACCAGGCAAGACGCCCCTTTGGGACAGGATGCACGGCGAAATTCTTGAATTGTTGAGCGCTATCACCGTCCTCGCCAAGAGGGGGCCTAATGAATCTTCTAACCCGATGTAAGGGTGCATGTATTGCTCTGGTGCTATGCGTGGTTGTGCTCCTGACATTTGTGATTGGCTCCAGTGCTTTGCCTAGGATAGTGCCGGACATGGCTCGCGCTCCCTCTGCGCCAGTGCAACTCGACGGAATACACGGACCTCTGTCAGCCGAGCACAGCAAAGCCATTCTCGACCGACTTAAGTCCACCGGCGCAGAAACCAACATCTTCGATGCGCACCTCGCAATCGAAGAATCAGTCGCCGGTAGCCCGCTAACGGAAGGAAACAAGGTCGACTTGCTGCAGGACGGTCCCACCACCTACCAGTCGATGATCAAAGCCATTGAAGCTGCGCGCGACCACATCAACATGGAGACCTACATCCTCGACGACGATGAAGTCGGCCAGCGTTTCGCCGCCGCACTGATCGCTCAGCAACACAAAGGCGTACAGGTCAATCTGATCCGTGACAGCGTCGGAACCCTTGGAACACCCTCAGCGTTTTTCTCTCGATTGACCGAAGCGGGCATCAAAGTGCTGGAGTACCACCCCATCAATCCGGTGACGGCCAAAGCGGGCTGGGACGTGAACCAGCGCGACCACCGAAAGCTGCTGATAGTGGACGGCCGGATTGCCTTTCTCGGCGGGATCAACATCAGCAGTGTCTATTCAGGGGGCTCGTTCAGCACTCACTCGAAGACTCGCCCAACGGGTGATTTGCCCTGGCGCGATACCGACTTGCGCATCGAGGGACCCGTGGTTGCAGACCTGCAGAAGCTGTTCATCGGAACCTGGACTGCCCAGAAAGGTGAACCACTCGCGCCTCGCCACTACTTTCCGCCACAGGAGCGCAAAGGCACCGAGGTGATTCGCGCCATCGGCAGCTCGCCAGATGAGCCGTTCAGCCTGATCTATGCCACGCTGATTTCGGCGCTGCATAGCGCGCAGACCGAGATATGGCTGACCAACGCCTACTTCGTGCCCGACCCGCAGTTGCTGGCGGCACTCAAGGAGGCGGCAGCACGTGGCGTAGACGTCAAGCTGGTGTTGCCCAGTAGCACCGATTCGTGGCTGGTGTTCCATGCCGGACGCGCCTACTACAGCGAGCTGCTGGAGGCCAACGTCAAGCTTTACGAACGCCGTGATGCGCTACTCCACGTCAAGACTGCCGCAATCGATGGCGTGTGGTCGAGTGTCGGCTCCACCAACCTCGACTGGCGCAGCTTCGTGCACAACGATGAAGTCAACGCCGTTGTGCTGGGCACCGGATTTGGAAAAAAGATGCAGGCGGCATTCATGGCTGATCTGGCCAAGTCGAACGAAATCAAGCTGGAAACGTGGCAGCGCCGCTCGCTCGCAGTAAGAGCCAAGGAGCAGATGGCGCGACTTTGGGAATACTGGCTTTAAGTCGAGTGGCGCGGGAACTGTGCTGCCTAATGGAAGTGGGAGCAAAGGTGCACTACCTTATATTTGTACACCCTCGCGTCGCAATCCAATTCAGGTTGAGAGGTGGAATTCATGAACAACATCATCTACATCGTCGGGGTAGTTGTGATTGTCGTGGTTATCCTGTCGTTTCTCGGGTTTACATAGAATCGAAGACCGTCTCGCATTGGCAAGGCTGCACCCCGTATCGCGAGGCACAGCCTGGTCGCGCCTGACCTATTTGGCCTTTAGAAACTCCACAGGTTCGCCGCCATGCCCGCCAATATGATTTGCGACACACCGTACTTGCGCAGCTGCAGCGCCAGGTCATTGGTTTCCGGGCCGTAAACCTTGTGCGGTGAAGCAATGATGGTTTTGCCGTCGAAGATGTAGGGCTTGTACTCGGGCATGAAGTCGCCGCAATACCTGTGGGAGCGAGCTTGCTCGCGATGAACGATGACGCGGCATCCCAGGCCTGACACAAAAACCAATCACCGGTCAGCAACGGCAACCGAGAAACCTGTGGCGAGGGAGCGGGCTTCCGTCGGGCCGCGCAGCGGCCCCCCAAAGGGGACAACTGCCCAACCCAACGTCAGTTACCCACTCACCACAGCAGACCGCACTTACGCAGGTGGCTCAATTTTATCCAGCAATCGGTTTGCCGTGATTTCAGCCACCATGACGCTGTTGGAAATGCCCAACAGGGAATAGCGCGAGCCACCATCCAAGCGGTCCACCAACTCGTGGACCATCACATCAATCGCGGCCAGGGTTTCGACCAGAAAAACCGCCAGGGTTTCGGTCGTGGCCTCTGGGTCCACGTAAAACAGGGTGCTGCGTGTTCGCGGGGTGGCTTTGATGTCGGCAATCGACGGGAAGTGGTAATTGAGAGCCCGCTCGGCGGCTTCGTTGAGTTTTTTTGAATCGGGTTCGTACGGGGAGACCGGATCGGTGTCCGGTGGGTTGGGTGTGACCTTGAACATGGTAAATCCTCGTTTACTGGTGGAGCTGCCACGTTCGTTTCCAAGCGAAGGGGTGGCAGCTGTACGCAGGTTGGAAAACCAGGGTAAACGAGCCCGGCAGACCTATAAGGTCTCCCGCGCACAGCCGCCATAACGGAATGCACATAGTGCGAAAAAGTACGTTATGAAGAGGTGCCTTCGTGTCGTTTACCCGTCGAGTTTCCAAGCCCGACCGCTGAATTATCAGCGACACGGAAACGATAGAACCAAGGCTCACGTCACACAAGCCGGCGGATTCTGGCGCAGCCGTAGGCAACGGCGCAAGGTTTTGTAGCTTTCAGGACGTAACCTTGATGGCGCTTAAACAAACACCCTGTGGAGATGTTTAATAATCTGACGCACGCTTCTTGCGCGAGGTGAAACCTTGAGAAAATCATGGACGCATCCTACACATTTTTTAAGTCTAAGCGTCGCAGGTGTAGTGGGTAGTGTGAACTCTTGAATCAGTCTGATTCCGGCCAAAAGGAGTCAGTCGGATGTGTCTACGAAACTAGGGGCGATTCACCACGACCCGGTATCGTTTATAGAAAGCAACTGACACGGAACACGGAAGGTTTTCAGCAAGACTTTTGGGATTTGTCTTGCAGCCATTGTTTGAGCTTCCCGATAAAGTCAGACTACCCCAGCCCCAAGCTGGAACTCCTCGCAACGACTCAAGGACGATACATGATTTCTTCTGCACGACTGGGTGACAAGCATGTCTGCCCTTTGCCCGGCCATGGCACCACCCCGATTGCCTCCGCCAGTGGCGACGTAAATATCAACTTTATGGGCTCCGCACGTGTTGGCGATACATGTGGTTGTGGCACCGTAATCACCACAGGGTTTCCATCGATTCAAGTGAATGGCCGTCCTATGGCCCACCTTGGCAGTCCTACCAGCCATGGCGGAACCATCATCACCGGGTCAGGCGATGTAGGTGGCGGGTTTGTCATGGGCGATGCTGGCGGTGCAACCATCATCAACTTCATGGCACTGGGAGCTTTCCGCCCAGATGGCACCGTGGACGATGAAAAGATGGCGACCTTGCTCGCTGATCCAAATTTGAAAGAGAAGGCTCTGGCGGCGAATGCCTTGGTAGATCCGCAAGCCAGCACCGAAAAACCCGAAGCGAAGACAGAGCCGGAAGCACCTACTACGTGCAAAGACCCTGACATGATGGAGCAACTGGCCGATTACATCGCCGATGAGATGAACCGCAATATCAAAGACCCAGCAGTCTTGGAAATGAAAGAACTAAACAGCTTCGATCCTGAGGCGGAAACCAAGAAATTTATGGAGCTTCCGCTCTACCTGCGCCTAGGGCAAGACCCCCAGTTTTACAACATGGAACTTGGAAAAAAGGCGATGGCTTTCGCCATCTGGACGAAACAGGTGGGTCAGGGTCAGGATTGGGATCACAAGCCCAAATTGGCCAAACTGTTTGGTGTACCTTGGCACAAACAAGGGGCGTATGACTTCTACTACGACATCTGGTCGAACATCCATTATGGGTATGTCGGCTTAGCCGGTGGACTCTCTGACAGCGTGCAATTGGACGGCGCTGGAGTTGAGCAAATAGGCTCAGACAGTTGGCGCTTCCTCAAAGACCCTAAGAGGTTTGATGGCCCACGAAGGACGGAAGGCGTCGAAGGGATGCGAGCATGGGACGATGCTCCTGATAGGGTGTCGATTATCCTCGGAATGGAACTCTACAAGGAGTATCCGAACGGCGGTGTCACTGCACAAATCATCATGGACAAGGTGTTGGCAGTGCCAATTGCTGACTGGGGTACAGGGGTTCAAAAACATGCCTGCAAGTGAAAAGCGACCACGACATATTGGGCGGTGGATAGGGCTGTTTCTCATTGGTGCTGTGGTGTGCTGGTACGTAGCTATACCGCGAGTTGTCGTTTTCTACTCAAAAGACGGCACCAAGAAAATTAGTTACGTCCTGAACACACAGCACACAATCGTTCGCGGTGAACTGCTGCCCGGAAAGACCACGGGTGATGTAGGACATATCTTTCCTGACGATGAGTTCTTCATGCGTCTCGACTGGTGGAATGCGAAGGGCCTGAACCGTTGCGTCAGCATTACGCCCCAATGGCCGACAACGGAAATTCATATTGACCGTAACGGCGAGATTGACACCAGTGAAGGCAGTGGCACTGATGGAGAGCGATTGAAAGTTTGTAAGTAGGATTTAGCCAAGCCATAGGGGGCATAAATGTCCATAACAAATCCACGTGTGATCGATTTCTGGGCAATTCCCAAGCGAGAGCTACACGACCTGGTGCTCGTTATCACTGACCACCTTGAATGGGGTGGTAAAGCTGAACAAGGCGAACACTTGCTCTTGCTGCAAGAGAAAATCAACACGTACATCGCCTTCATCGAAAGCGGTGAGATTTACACCGAAATTCCCGGTGCACTGGGTAAACATCCCATCATTCGTGTTCTTGGCCTGTATGAGTTACCAGAGCAAGCAGAGCTCTTCATTGGCCGTGTCACAGAGACTCTAGAAGAAGTGGGCATCGGTTTTGAATTCGAGCTTAAAGCGGACGAAGCAATACGTAATATGTGATCACGCCAATGTCTTTGTCTGAACGTTTTCGGCTTCGCAGAGATTCAAGGAACAGCAAGCGAATTGGGAGATGAAATGGAGCTTCGTACTGAGTTAACGCCGCCTGCACTTGATGAATCCATGGTTGTTCGACTAACGAAACTCGCTGAAGAAATTGATTGCGGACATCCTGAGCAGACGCTGAGCCAGTTGTCGGAATTCAACCGAGAGGCGATGACAGAGCTTGGGTTCATCGACTTTCAGGGTATTTATGGCGGCCAAGGCCATGAGGCTTGGGTTCGCAAGATCTTAGCAGCACCGTTTGAGCGGCCAGTAGCAGATGTAACGAGGGGTGAACTTATAGAGCTGGCTCGAAGGGTAATGGAGAGCGATGGGGCTGAACAAGACATCGATTTTTGGCTGAACATGCTGGCAATCAATATACCCAGTGAACGCATCTCCGATTTGATTTTCTGGCCAGGCGAATGCTTCAACGATGTCAGTTACTCGCAGAGATTATCGCCAGAGCAGGTGATAGAAATCGCGTTGAATGACAGAGATGTTTTGCTATAGCTGAATCGGCCCTGGTTTTGTAGTCGCTGGGTGACAGCTCTTGGCCGTTTTCTGTCCGTCGCGAGAGGCAGAAAACGGCCAGAAGCGGCCTCTCGAATGTGTCTACGAATCAAGGTACTATTCAGTTTGTATCAGGTCTAACCCTGGAATTTAGCGACTCAAGTAATTCTACAAGATCGTTTAGTGTGCTTGCTGATATGGCTGCTCGATTAACTTCTGTTTTTGCACAAGCTTCGGATAGATACCAGCCTATTTGCTTTTTTGACGGGGCGGTGGAAATATCGTAGTGCTTCTTAACTAAGTCGATCGTGCTTGAATCAAGTAATCCCTCTAAAGCCATCCCCGTAAACTTGTCATTAATTTCAGACAAGGTGAATACTGTTGTCGTCGGGAGAAACCAACCTTCCTTATATCGTGCAGACTCTTTCTTTCCTGCCGAGTCATCGTCAAGCAGAATCATAAAATGCTCTCCGCGGCCCATCATAAGGCTGATTAGAGGGCCACTAGCGCCTGAGCCTACGCCGGGTAAGATTCGGAAATGCAGATTGATTTTGCTAATTTTTTGCGCAATGGTCAAAGCATAATAATCTGATATACCTTCAACCAAGATAAAGGGGGGCGAGCCAATAAGTTCCGGCACCACATAATCGAGGCTTTCAATAACTGGCTGGAAATAGCTAGATCTAGAGGGGTAATTCGAAAGAAATTCTTTGTATTTTGTAGCTTTAATGTTGGTTGGATTAGAAACAAACTCGAAGCTATCTCCGTCATCTGGGTTTAGCGCGGTATTTTCGACTATATAGGCCCCTCCCAGCCATCGCGGATTTATCATATGATGGCTGTGTGTTGAATATATTATTTTAGTCCCATTGGTGGCGATCTTTTCAAAGCTTTTTAATAATTCAGCTTGTGCTTTTGCGTGGAGATTTGCAGCAGGCTCATCGAATATTAATATTGAAGGCTTGTTGCTCTCGCCCTTGAAGGTAGTAAATAAAAGAAAAGAAAAAAACCAACGAAAGCCTAGCGAGCGCTCACTGATTTCGTAGTCGTATTCGCCATCCGACACCATGAAAGAGGCATAAGGAATATTGCCTTTGCTAGTATCAATATTCCATGTTATTGATATCTGCTTGGCCGAGGAATCCTTGGAGAACACCCGCCTCCACCCTCCGATAACCTCCTTCGTGACTGAATTAGAAACCTTCTTGAATACGGCATCTATTAAAGACTTTTCGGCACTTGTTACAAACTTGGCAAGCCAGTTGGGATCAGGATTCCTGTTTGCGTAAGCGCTGATTCTAAGGGTGACATGTTTTTCAAGATCCAACCCATCGTCTATCCCCTCCATTATAGACTGAAAGATTGAACGATAATGCCGATTTGTTGTGCTTTCACCATCATGTTCTTGTAGGTAAATTTTATTTGGGATATCAACTAGAAAGGTCGGAAAATACTCCAGACTAGGTAGTTCTTTATTAAGGAGATCCATAGTGTCACTCCAAAAAACCCCTGTTTCACTTTCTGGCACGCACTCTATGTATTCAGAATCACCTTTTTCACGCACCCAGAGATCGGCATCCCAAATGTGAGAACTGGTTTTTAGGATGCTATCTTCAAAAGTTAATTCTTTGATTAGGCTAAATGGTGTGGATAGACGATTTTTATCAATGTCGAGTTTTTTACTTTTTGCGAACTCGCAAACTTTCCTAATATCAGATTCATTTAGCTCGACTACAGCTTCTATTTCAATGCTTCCGGTGAATGCTGAGCGTCTATTTATTGGGATAATTTCATTTGTATTGTTTTTTGCTCGACTCCCCTTGAAGAGGCTGGAGACTAATTTGTCGCTACTTACAAAATGAGACAAAGCTTCCAATATGGTTGTTTTACCACTTTCATTTAAGCCAATAAGCGTTATGATTGGATTGTTTGTTCTATCATCTAGAGATATAGAGGTTTGCTCGATACCTTTATAATTTCGAATTGTAAATTTTTTAATTTCTGGCATAAAAATCTCTTTGGGATCCCGTGTGCTGGCGGTGCATTTAGGGCAATGAGTGCCATCGCTTCCTAGCCTGCCGAACAATTTCATTAATTTCTTTGAGGAGCGTTGCTCTAATGTTCGAAAAGCGTTTTTCTCAATATGCGCAACAAAATGATGGCATAATGCCTTGTTTGTGCAGTTTCGTCTCGTAATTTTCTCGCGCTTTACTATGCTTTGCCGGCAGGACCGTCGGCTCATTTGATTTCTGTCTTCTCCGCTTAAAAGGGATGACGCTCGCATGGCCTATTTCCGGCCGATTTCTGCCCGTGCTGACCGGCAACTATTAGGCCGACTCGTGCCCTCCATCACGGCCCGCTTCGGGTCAACAGCCGTCCATTGTAACCAGCAGTAATCGCCCAGTTTCCACCACTGAAACCAATGGCTCTCCCCGTTAGCTATAGCTCAGACCAAGACCAGACCCGAAGGCTTTACACTGTCGTCTTAGAAGGCACAAGCAACGGTACACTGCGTGTCGCGGGTCACGGTTGAGCAAAGAACACGACGTAAATGCTTTATAAAGCCAGCCTGCCGCATTGCGCAGCACTGGCTCCCCTCATCATCACTTCCCATCTCATCTCGCTCATCAAAACCATCACACCCGCCGCGAATCTCGCCTGGCACTCCCACCCAAACCCTTTAAACCCGATTAAAAGCCCCAAGCCACTTTCAAGCCCACGCTCTGCTCATTACTCCAGTGCAGTGCTCAACCATGAAACCCCTCCACATCTTCAAACCCACACCGCCATGTGCGGCGCCAGCTTCAACTTCACCGAATCCGACCTAACCGCCACTGTCGCCGCCTACAACCCATCGATCCACGAAGCCCCCATGGTCATCGGCCACCCCCAGCACGACGCCCCGGCCGCCGGCTGGGTCAAATCCTTATCCGCCACCCCCCAAGGCCTGATCGCCGAACCCCAACAAGTCGACGCCACCTTCGCCGAGCAAAGCGCCAAAGGCAGCTACAAAAAAATCTCCACCTCCTTCTACCACCCAGACGCCGCCAACAACCCCGTGCCCGGCGTTTACTACCTGCGCCACGTCGGGTTCCTCGGCGCCCAACCGCCATCAGTAAAAGGCCTACGCCCCATCGAACTCGCTGACGACGAACAAGGCGTCATCGAATTCAGCGACCACGGCCACTACCTCAGCGCCGACCTCTGGCGCCGCTTCCGCGAATGGCTCATCAGCCAATTCAACAAAGACACCGCCGACCAGGTCGCCCCGTCGTGGGCCATCGACAGCCTCGCCGACACCGCCCGCCAACCAGAACAGCCCATGGCCACATTCACCCAACCCAAAGACCTGGGCGACTTGCTGCAGGTCGAAGTTAGCCCCGGCTGGCCCCGCTCCAAGGCCACGCCGCTGGCCGGCACCGACAACTCGCTGGGCCAGATGCAGGCCAAAGTCGCCGGTAAATACCGCTTCAACCACCCACGCGGTGCCGTCCTGTTGGCCTACGGCAAGTCAACCTTTGGCGTCTCGGAAAGCACCGATGCAGCGTACGTGCAGCCAACCCAGCGATAAAAAATAAACCCTGTGAGTAGGGGTCTGCAGCGTCCTGCCGATAACGACAAAGCGTCGCGCTCGATTGCCGGCGTTTTACGGACCAGAAAGCATTAGCCGGGACTTTACATGCGACACCTCAGACACCTTACTTCCCCTCTGAATCAGCAAAAGATTGCTGACGTCACCTTCCATTTCGATCCGTCTGATCAGAACGAACTGGTGACTGTGCTTCAGCGTTTTTTTGCCGAGCCGGATCAACATGCGTTGCTGGATATTCCCGAGGAAACCCGCCGCGTGTTCCTGCTCGAAGGTGAACGAAAATGGGTGTTGAAACACAACCGCCTGACCCACTGGAAAAAGCAGCTGCAGAATTTCCTCGGCCTCAAGCGTGTGTTCGGACTGCATGACCTGACCAACGAATTCATCAATCTGTCCGTTGTGTCTGCCAAGTCAGAGTCGTCGCCCAGAGTGGCTGCATTCGGCCATGTCGGGCGCTTTCCGTTTCTCAAGGAAGAGTATTTGCTGGTCAGTTTTTTCGACAACCATTGCAGCGTCGATGATCGACTGATCGCCCAGCCCGAACAGGCGCAAACGCTGCTGTTGGACATTTTCCAACTGTTTGGGCAGACGCTGGTCGAGGGGTTTGTTCACATGGACCCACACCCCAAGAACATCCTGATTGGCCCCGATGGCAGGCTGCGCCTGATCGATTTCGAATGCTGCGCGCATTCGGTGCTGGATCACGACTTCAGCCTGGGTTTTCTGCTGGGTTACTTCTATCGCTACTGGTTCAACACGTTCATATCGGTTGAACACTACAACGCGTGCTGTGAACGCTACCTGAAGCATCAGCACCCGCAATTGAACCGTGAGGTTTTCCAGGCGGTGTATGAGCGCTTTCGGGACCGTGATGTTTCCCGGAGCACGCGTTACCGCATCCTCACCTGCCCCAAGGCCCAAGCTGCATTCCTGCACGAGTTGATGTAACCGGTAGCGGTTGGCTCAGCCTTGCTTCAAGTCGAGGCAGTAGGTGTAGTAACCCGTATCGCGCACATAGCCCAAGGATTCATACAACCGTTGCGCGCCGACATTGTCCGTGGATGTTTCCAGCACCATGCCTTTGGCGCCGGTCAACAATGCGAAGGCTCGCGCGGTGTTCATCAGCAACGTGCCGACCCCTTGCCCTCGCGCGGCGGGTGTTGTGAAGAGGTCGCCGAGCAGCCAGGTGCGGTGCGCGTCGATGGAAGAGAACGTCGGGAACAACTGGACGAAACCCAGCGCCTCGCCGTTGGGGGCCTGGGCGAAGAAGATCGCGGATTCGTCCCGGGCAATGCGCTCGGCGATGAACTCGCGAGACTGCGGCAGGTTCGACGGCTGGCCGTAGAAGCCTCGATAGGCGTCGAACAGGCTGGCGATTTTATCGATGTGGGATGCGTCGGCGCGCTGGGCCTGGATGTCCATGTTGATCGTCTCCTTACGGATTGATTTGATGAGCGGAAAAAGGGAAATGTAGATCAAAAGATCGCAGCCTGCGGCAGCTCCTACAAGGGACGGCGTACACCTGTAGCTGCCGCAGGCAGCGATCTTTTGGGGTTCACCCAATCCTTAAGGCCTTTCAGCTCCGCTCAGGGCCACCGCCGGCATTGATGTCCTGGCCAGGCCGTAATAAAGAATCCCCGGGACCACCAGACCAACGATCCAGGAAATATCGACACCGCCGAGCTGCGCGACCATCGGCCCGGAGTAGAAGTGCGTATCGACGAAGGGCAACTGGATCAATACACCCACGACATACACGCTGATCCCGCGCGTGTTCCAGCGGCCATAGCGACCCGCCGGGTCGGACAATGCCGGGATGTCATAGCGCTCTTTGTTGATGAAGTAGTAATCCACCAGATTGATCGCGCTCCACGGTGTGAAGAAGGTCAGCAAAAACAGGATGAAGTACTTGAAGGTGTTGAGAAACGAGTACTGCCCCAGCAGTGCGAGCGTGGTGGACGCCGCGACAATCAACAACACAAACACCATCCGCTGGCGGGCGGAAATCTCCAGACGACTGCGAAAACCACTGATGATGGTGGCCACGCACATGAAGCTGCCATAAGCGTTGAGCGTGGACACCGTGACCTTGCCGAACACCACGCTCAAGTACAGCAGGGACGCCATCACACCGGTACTGCCCAACCCGACGATGGTCGCCACCTCGTGACCGCGGAAGTTCGCACCGGCCAACGCCGCGGCGAACACCCCCAGCACCATGGACGCCTGGGCACCCAGCACTGTTCCAAGACCGACGGCAGCGAACGTCTTCCACGACGAGGTCTTGCTCGGCAGGTAGCGTGAATAGTCAGCCACATAAGGGCCAAAGGCGATCTGCCAGGACGCGGATAACGACACCGCCAGCAGGAAAGTACTCCAGCCGAAGTGACGGTTTTCCAGCAACTGGCCGATATCGTTGAGGGTCATCAACCGGGTAAACAGATAGACGAAGGCGATGATGCCCAGCACGCTGGCCACCCGGCCGACCAGGTGGATGACCCGGTAACCGAAGATCGTCAGAAACGCGATGCACGAGGCAAAAATCAGAATGCCCGCGCTGTCGCTGACATGGATCAACTGGGCAATGGCCTGCCCCGAGAGTACCGCGCCGGTGGCGCTGAAACCGAGGTACATCAGGCACACCAGCACAATCGGGATGGCCGCCCCATAGACCCCGAACTGCACACGACTGGAGATCATCTGCGGCAACCCAAGCTTCGGTCCTTGCGCCGCGTGCAGGGCAACCACTGCACCGCCGAGCACCTGGCCGATCAGCAAGCCGATTAGCGACCAGAACACATCGCCGCCCAGCACCACGGCCAGGGCGCCGGTGACGATCGCCGTGATTTGCAGGTTGGCGCCGAGCCACAGGGAGAACTGGCTGTAGAGGCTGCCATGCCGCTCGGCCTCGGGAATGTAATCGATCGATCGTGTCTCGATCAGGGGACTTCGCTGCTGACTATCGCTGACCTTGGTCATTACGGTGTTTTCCTTTGAGGCGCTTGTTTTTATGGTGCGAACTCGAACGCTTAGAACGCCTTGCTGGCACTGGCAACCACAGTGGCGGTGCACAGATCACCATAGCCGTACCAGCTCGTGCATTCGCTTTTCGACAGGTCGGTATCAATGTAGCTAAGGCCCCAGGTCACGCCCACGAAGTCACGGGTCAACTTGGCTTCCCACTCGCTGTAGGCATCACGGCTTTCGCCGCTGGCGGACCAGAAAGCCGGGTCTTTGACATCGTTTCGACCCACGCGCAGGTCCAGGCCGATCTCGGCCGGCAATTCGATTTTGTAGCTGAGGTAGGTGTAAAGGGTGTCCTGGTCCTCGCCAAAGAAGTTCGGCGTATCGTTTGAGTAGTAAGCGCCAAGCTTCACGCCATAAACGTCAAGGACGGCGTAGACCTCACTCAGGTTGAATTGGCCCTCTTTTGGATAGTCGTACTTGATGTACCCCAGATCGAGGCTGATGGCCTCGGTCGCCTGCCAGTAGTATCCCGCGTAATACTCAAGTTCCTGCCGCGTCTTGAACTCGCCGCCGAAATCGACATTCGAGGTCCAGGCACCAACGTACAGGCCGCTGCTGTGCATCAGCGTGGCGCCGGCCTGAGCCGCCGGATCACCCAGGGTTTGCGAAATGCCACGGGTGCGGTAGTCGCTGAAAACTCCCAGGGTCATGTCCAGGCTGAACTCATCGTTGAGTGTCAGTGCCTGGGTGGTCAGGGGTGCCAATACAAGCGTGGCAAGGGTCAATACTGAGCGCGCGTTCATACAAGTCTCTTATTGTTATGGAGGTGCGGGTTGTTTCAGGCATGGCGATGCCGAGCCCCTCGTCGGACGAGGAGCCGGGCGTCTTTTGCGTGGTGCGGGTGAACGGAGGGTCAGGACGCGGGCGCGTACACCTCTTTGCCGGCGAAGAAGGTCTTCAGGACCTTGGTGTCGAACAGTTCGTCATCGCTGACCTTGAAGACATCGCGGTCGAGGATGATCAGATCGGCCTGTTTGCCGGGTGTCAGCGAACCAATCTGCTGTTCAAGGCGCAGGGCCTTGGCGGCATTGAGCGTGTAGGCGTAGAACATGGTCTGGCGATCGATGCTTTCCTTGGCATTCAACACGCCCAGCGGCCCTTTGCGCGTGCTGGCCTGAGCGATGGCATTCCATGGATTGGGGCTGGATACCGGCCAGTCACTGCCACCGGCAATGACCGCACCGGCGTTATGCAGGGACCTGGCGGGATACTGATAACCGTAAGCAAACGCGCTGATATAGGGTTTGACGAGCTCGACGGTGTAACTCTCGCCGGTGGCCCACAGCAATTGCATGGAGGCGATCACGCCAAGTTGCTTGAAGCGCGCAAACTCTTTCGGGTTGACCAGTTGCAGGTGGCTGATGCTATGAGCCACGGGTGTCGGGTTGAGTTTGCGCGCGTAGGCAAAACCATTGAGTGATTCACGCACAGCACGGTCGCCAACCGCGTGCATGTGCACGATCCAGTCGCGCTTCTCCGCTGCCACGACCAACTCACCGAAGTGCGCGGGATCGATCAGCAGTTGACCGCTTTTATGGCTGTTCTTGAAGGGAACGATGACCGCTGCCGTCTGCCCCGGAAACTCGAGAACGCCGTCAGCGAATACCTTGATGCCAGGAAAACTCAGGTTGGGTACGCCCTCAAATTTCTTCATGACCTTGGCCAACACTTCCAGGTCGGCCGGTCGGCTTTTTGGGTTGGTCAACAGCAGCGCGGCGACGTGGGCATTGAGTTCGCCCTTCTCTGCCAGTTCGCGGTAAAGCGGCAGCACGCCGTAACTCTGCTCGGTTGCCTTGAAGTCGAACAGCGAATCGCCACTGCCGGCATTCGCCGCGGCGTCCATCCAGGCGGTGACGCCGTATTGATTGTTGACCCTTACTGCCTCGCGGGCGGCTTTCAACATAACCTCGTCGCTGGGCGCGGGGATCTGGCTGCGTACCAGGTCCCAGCGAGACTCGGCAAAATAACCATTGGGGGTGAAAGCCGCGTCGTGCCCCACATAGCTACGATCCTGTTCCGACAGGCCTTTTACCAGTGTCGCGTCGATTTTCAGACGCTTGAGCATGGCGTTGTTGGCCCAGCCGGTGTGCCCGTCGATCCCGCTGAGGACCACCGGTTGATCCACCCAGCGTCCCTGATTGAAGCGCTCCCCCAACTCACGGCTCTTGCCCCAATAGGCCGAACTGACCCCGGCGATGCTGATCACGCCACCGGCCCGCGCAATACCCGCCTGATCCTGTTCGATAATCCACTGTTCAAGCTCCGCCAACGGCTTGACTTCATCCAGCAGGTTGGCCCCCATGCTGTCGAAGGCCGCAACCACCGGGTGACTGTGGGTATCAATCATTCCCGGCATCAGCACCTTGCCCGCCAGATCGATCCGTTGCGTGCGGGTGTCGGTCAGGGCGTTGATTTCGGCATTACTGCCCACTTTGAGAATCTTGCCGTCTTGCACGGCCACTGCCTGGACCAATCCCTGACCGGGTTCGGCGGTGAAGACCTTGCCGTTGAACAACACAAGGTCAGCGGCGGCCATGGCTTGCACCGAAGAAAAGGCCAGGGCTGCGGCCAACAGGTTTGGAATAAATCGCTGCATCGGAACACTCTCTTGTTTTTATTGGGCAGGACGGGAGGCTGATGCCTGGGACAACGCCTTCGGATCAAGGCCAACGAACGGCGCCTTGGCCCACACGACCTGGCCGCCCACTACCGTCAGCAGCACGTTATTTCGAGCCAACTCCTCCTCGGGGACCTGCATGAAGTTCTTGTCCAGTACGATCAAGTCGGCGAACTTGCCGACCTCGACCGAACCGACGACAGCGTCCAGTTTCAGCTGCTCGGCAGCGTTCATGGTGATGGTGCGCAGCACTTCAGTGCGCGACAGCGCCGGGTCGGCATTCAGCCTCCCTGCATACTTGGGGCCGTAGCTGTGCGGGTTCAGTGGATCACCTGAGCGGGTGACACCGATCTTCAGCGCCAGGAACTCGTCGAGCGGGTCAACCGGCCAGTCACTGCCATACGCCACACGGCCGCCAGCACGAGCGATGCTGCCGGAGGGCTCCATGCGGGCAAAACGCGCAGGCCCCAGATGTTCGTTGGTACCGTCAACCGTAGACGGTGCCTGCTGGGCCCACTGGAAGGACATGTTGGCGGTCACGTCGAGCGCCTTGAAGCGCGCATAGTCGGCAGGGTCCACCGACTCGTTGTGAGTAATGGCTGGGCGGAAGCCATTGCCAGGCAGTTGCTGGCGCACGTATTCGATACCGTTCAGTGAGTCACGCACCGCGCGGTCTCCGGTGGCGTGAAGGTGCGGATCGAGGCCGGCCTGAACGGCCTTCAGCAGCAGCGGGTTGAGCACTTGTGGCGGGAAGTAAAGCTCGCCGGTGTTCTTGCCGGGTGTCCACTTCGGCGCCTTATCGGTGCCGGCATTGCGCAGGTACGGCGTCAACATTGCACCCGTGTCCGCCGGCGCGTTGATGATACCGTCCATGAACAATTTGACGTGACGCATGCTCACGCCCGGCGCCGGTTTCGCTTCGCCCTGGTCGTAGGTAGTGGCCATTACCTTGGCCTCGGCGATGGTTTTGTCCGGGTCGGCAGCGGCGGCGGCAGGGTCCAGTTTGATCGCCAACAAGGCCCGGGCCGTCAGCTCACCGGACTGTTGCAGGGTGGTAAACGCTTTGCCGTTTTCCGGCCCCGACAAGGCATCGAAGAAACTGGTGATGCCTTGCTGGCGCATGGCGTCGAGCGCCGCGCGGGTCTGATTGAGTTTCTCTGCGTCGGTGGCGGGTGGCACCACGGCGGCCATGGCCTCGGCGGCTCCGTCTTCGCAGATGCCGTTCGGGTTGCCGGCGCTGTCGCGCACGTACTTGCCATCACCGGGATTGGCCGTGTGCTTGTTGATGCCGGCGACCGCCAGGCCGCGAGAGTTGGTCAGCACCGTATGGAAGTCGGTGGAACGGACTTGAATTGGACGGTTGGTCTTGAGCGCATCCAGTGTCGATTTGTCGGGGTCACCGTCGAGTCCGGTCATGCCAATGCGGTCCCAGCTGCCCACTTCGAGCCAGACATCGGGGCCTTTGTCCTTGTCGGCATCCAGGCACGCCTGAATGGTTTCCTGGAAAACCTTGCGGGTCATCGTCTGGTATTTCAGGTCGCACAAGGTCATGGCGCGACCGCCGTCTCCCGGATGCATGTGTGCATCAATGAAGCCCGGCATAACCATGCGGCCGGCCAGATCGATCAGCTGTGTCTGAATGCCGATGTAAGAGGAAACCTCTGCATCACTGCCGACGTAAACAATCTTCCCGCCCGTGACGGCGATCGCCTGCTGCACGGAATTTTTGCCATCGACGGTGTAGACATAGCCGTTGCGCATGACCATGTCGGCGCCTGTCGAAGCGTGTGTCTGACACCCTACCAGCGCCATACAGGAAAATGCCGTTGTCGCGGCAACGGCGATAAATAGCCTGGAAAATTTCAACTGCCTCACCTCTATTTTTATAGTTTTGGAAGTGGCCCGAACGGACGGTCGCAAGCCCCTGATATGCAGGGCATACCCTATAGAGCACGACGGTCGGATGGACCTCCACAAATGAGGAGGGGTAAGGCAAATACCGGTCAGTTGAGCAGCAACGCATACTTTGTAGCTGCTGCCGAAGGCTGCGTGCGGCTGCGCAGCAGTCGTAAACCTTGAGTGCGCGGTGAGTCTGGTGCACCGCATAGTCTGACTTCACGACTGCTGCGCAGCCGCACGCAGCCTTCGGCAGCTGCTACAAGGTATGCGTTATGGCGCTGCTTAATTACGACGTGCAGTTTCCGCAAGCGAGGTCGATGAGCGCAGGACAGAACCCAGCTCCACTTTGCTCTTCACGCCGAGCTGCAAGTAGCAGTTGCGCAGATAGGTGCGCACTGTGGCCGGACTCAGAGAAAGGATTTTGGCAATTTCCTTATAGGAATGGCCGGCGGCGAACAGCATCGCAGCAGTACGCTCTCGTGGCGCCAGCACCGCCCCGCGCGACTGTGTTTCGAGTGACAGGATGACGTGCTCGGCGTTGGGGCTAAGCGTCATTGCAGTGCGACCCAGGCGAATCACGCAGGGCGCCTTTTGCAGTTGTGCGATGACATCAAAGGGAAGCATTGAACCGCTCCACCCGGGCAACTCGCGCTGAATGGCGGCGCACAGACTTGCGCCCACATACAGCAGACTGCCGTCCATCCGGGCGACCCCGAAGTCACTCGCCCCGTTGCCCGTGTCGCAGCGAATCATGTCCTGCACCTGAAAGCGCCACAACTGCAACAGATGGTCGCAGAACGCCGAAAACAATCCGTCCTCACTGTCATTGAACGCACAAGCATCACCGCCACGGTAGAGACAGACGAAGAACATCAAGCCGCTTTCGGGTAACTCGAAGGTGATGCACATCACGTGGTAGAGGTCGTGGCGCCGAGCGAACGCGTCCACTTCTTCATTAGGGTCGGTGAACCCGCTGTCGCGCACCACCTCACCGGGTCGACTCAAGGTGTCATGGGAGAATTTGTCGTCACCCGCACTCTTGTGCCATTCGGTGGCAAACGATTCGGGCAGATTGATTCGCCCGTGCATCCAGCTTTTGGGAGGCGCATTGACGCCTGACGCAGACATCTCGCCCCACCATGCCGAAGCGAAGGGCACCAGTTGGCGGAAGGCCTGCAGGCCGTCGGCGATAAATTGGGAGGCGCCGCGATCTCGGGCAAGGCGACCCAGGTGCAACACGCAACGATTAAACGCCTTTAGCGTGGCCATCGCCGTGTTGGCGCCGACCTCATCACCCTCCTCCATGGTTTTTATCCTGTTTACTACACGGCGTATTTTTTCGACGATGCCATAGGCGCGGTTATGGCGTCCAGCGAGCGCTGTTGCTGCGGGAGAATTCTGGTGACTGGCAGCGTTCGGCATTAGCTGCCGGAAGGCCACGCTGTGCGCAAACGGATCGCCGCTCGCTGTCGTACGGTTTACTCCGGCTGTCAGCAAGAATGACCCAAATGCGCTAATTCCGCTAAACCGACCCAGGGGCAGGCACAACACCGTCTAATCTGAATAGAACACGACCACAAACATGCCTCTAGCCTCTTGATACAGGGGAGATGGGATGACCGGAAAAACTGCGCGCCACTGCTCGTCATGGGTCCTGCTCTCCCTGCTCGCCATTAACCTGGCGCTGACAGCGGGATGTGCAGGCAAAGCTGCCACTGCTCGCTATTCGGCCTCAAACATAGGCGGCAGCTGCTATGCAAAAGCGCTACCCACTGCCGGCGAGGGCGGCCTGGCTTGGGGCTCCACCTTGAACATGGCTCGCAAAAAATCCCTGGACAATTGCATACGCTATGCCGGCCGATCCGGTGGCACGCCTGATACCTGCAAAGTGGTGTTGGCAGAGTGCAAAAATTAATAGAGGGGCAGTGAAAGCGGGCCGTTCGGTTCGCGGTCAATCACTTGACCGAACGCCAGTCGCGTCATGACCGAAGGCATCTGATTAACACGCCAATTGCCAGAGCCCACAAACATTTCTTGAGCAGCATGATGCACCTCCGCTTGGAGTTGCGCAGTCATCTCCGTATCGAATGCAATGTCCAGTGAATTCGCGGCCGCCCATTGGAGCGGCCAGCCAACCGGCACGGCCATAAATCTGCAGCAATAACGAGCAACTGCGGTTTCCGTACGATCCCTCAGAGCCAACTGCACATTATTGATAGCTACCCCGGTATCGAGGATTTTTGTGCACCGACACTGCCCGCCCTACCGGCAACTGCAAGTGCCACGCAACAAGCCAGTAACGAGAATGCGGCGAATGCGCCCATCACATGTAGATAAGGCAACACGTGATTCCAGGCTCGAGCCACCCCCAGGAAAGCGGCGAATAGCCAACCGCTCATGGAAAGCGCACCCAACAAGGCGAGCCGCGTGCGGCCTGCACTGCGCAGTGCGACGAATGGAGCCTTTTGCAGCAACGGGAAGCCGACTCGATGCAGTAATGCACCGTTGAGGCTAAGCAGCGCGACGACAGTTACCTTGGCCCAGAGTTTCTGATTGAGCAGATACGCGTCGCCTTCATTGAGATAACCCTGAAGCACCAGCAACAGTCCGCTTACCCAAAGGGCCAGTAGTGCGAGGCTGACGATCCTCTGAGTTTCATCAAGGTACTCAAGCCTCGCCTGGTCCAGTATTTCCTTGCGCCAACTCCAAAGCTTGTGATCCGCCTGCAACACCCTCCCCAAGGCAATACACGTAGCAAGCAGATGACCGTATACGAGAAGCATTTTGAGCATTGCCTTGACCTTATTATTGTTTTGGCGCTGCGTTCCCTGCTTCGCTGAATTGAAAACGAATGATACAAATTTGCAATTGCATTTTCAAGATGAGCATTCATTCCTAGGCTGGCACCGACCGCGATACAACTGTCGCGACAGACAGCAAAAGGCCCAGAAGCAGCCATTCACTGATTCAAGCCCCTTTGCAAAGTCACTTCCGACAGATCGTCTTACTGACGTCGATCTGATTTTGGCTTGCTCGATACATATGGATAAACGTATATTCGGATAACCACATGTACTGAAGACGCCTCCATGCTGAACCCTGCCGCCGTATTCAAATGCCTGTCCGACGAAACTCGCACGCGGGCCACCTTGCTGATCACCCGTGAGGGAGAGTTATGCGTTTGCGAACTGGTCTGCGCCCTGAACGACAGTCAGCCCAAAATCTCCCGCCACCTCGCGCAGCTCCGGGCATGTGGCCTGCTGCTAGACCGCCGCCAGGGTCAGTGGGTGTATTACCGGCTCAACCCCGAACTGCCAAAGTGGGTTCGCACCATTCTTGAGACAACCCTGGAAGCCAACGCCGACTGGCTTAAGGAAAACAGCACTCGACTCAAAGCGATGGGCGACCGCCCTATCAACACTGCCGCCTGCTGCTGACCCATCACCCGTCGAGACTGCTCATGATTACTGCGTTCGCCATTTTTCTCGTCACCATTGTGTTGGTCATCTGGCAGCCCAAGGGACTGGGTGTCGGCTGGAGCGCCTCCTTGGGGGCTGCTCTCGCACTGATTGCAGGCGTCGTGACGCTGGACGATATTCCACTGGTGTGGGGCATTGTCTGGAACGCCACCGCTACGTTTATCGCGGTCATCATCATTAGTTTGTTGCTTGATGAAGCAGGCTTCTTTCAGTGGGCCGCACTGCATGTGGCACGCTGGGCCAAGGGCGATGGTCGTCGTCTGTTCGCTTTCACAGTGCTATTGGGTGCAGCCGTTTCCGCCCTGTTTGCCAATGACGGTGCGGCGCTGATATTGACCCCCATCGTAATTTCAATACTGCTCGCATTACGCTTTTCGCCCGCGTCTACCCTGGCGTTTGTCATGGCGGCGGGCTTTATTGCCGACACGGCCAGCCTGCCCCTGGTGGTGTCGAATCTCGTCAATATCGTTTCAGCCGACTACTTCGGCCTGGGTTTCAGCGAGTACGCTTCGGTCATGGTCCCGGTCAATTTCGTTGCCGTAGGCGCCACTCTGGGGGTGCTGTATTGGTTTTTCCGTCGTGATATACCCGAACGTTATTCACTGGATGACCTACAAGATCCACGACGTGCCGTGCGAGACCCGCTGACGTTTCGCGTCGGCTGGATTGTTCTGGGTTTGTTGCTGATTGGGTTGTTTGCGCTGGAGCCTCTGGGCATTCCGATCAGTGTCATTGCGGCTGTCTGCGCCGCGATGCTGTTCGCCGTTGCGGCGCGTGGGCATGTGATTTCAACCCGACGTGTATTGCGTGAAGCGCCATGGCAGGTCGTGACCTTTTCGCTGGGCATGTACCTGGTGGTTTATGGGCTGAAAAACGGCCTGACAACCTATCTGACGGTAGCCCTGAACTACTTTGCCGAATTCGGCATCTGGGGCGCCGCGTTGGGGACTGGTTTTCTCACGGCGTTGCTGTCATCCGGCATGAACAACATGCCTACGGTGTTGGTGGGTGCGCTGTCGATTCAGGCCAGTGACGCCACCGGTGTGGTGCGTGAAGCCATGATCTACGCCAATGTCATCGGCTCTGATCTGGGCCCGAAAATCACCCCCATCGGTAGCCTGGCAACACTGCTCTGGCTGCACGTTCTGGAGCGCAAGGGCATCCGCATCACCTGGGGTTATTACTTCAAGGTGGGTGTCGTTCTGACGCTGCCGATTCTGTTCATCACCTTATCTGCCCTGGCCTTGCGCCTGGGCGTTTAGCACCTGCCCGTCTGGAAAGAGGAGTCGTCATGCGCGTTCTGTTCATGTGTACCGCCAATAGCTGTCGCAGCATTCTGTCCGAAGCGATGTTCAATCATCTCGCACCGCAAGGCTTCCAGGCGATCAGCGCCGGCAGTTTCCCCAAAGGACAGGTTCTGCCGCGCAGCCTGACCACGTTGCAAGAGGCCGGGATTGCGATCGACGGGTTAACCAGCAAAGGAAACGACGCCTTCGAGGCCAACCCGCCGGACATTGTTATCACCGTCTGCGACAAGGCCGCCGGTGAAGCGTGTCCGGTCTACTTCGGACCGGCCCTTAAGGCCCACTGGGGACTGGAAGATCCATCAGAGGTGAAGGGTGATGAGACAGTCGTCGCCGCTGCATTTCACTCGACGCTTGCGCGCATCGAAACGCGCTGCCGGGCGTTCCTCGCCCTGCCCTTCGCCCAACTTGATCGCGACGCACTGAAGCGCGAACTCGACCGCATCAGCACACTGTAACGGGAGCCCCCATGACCCACTCACTGCCTAATCTCGACGCGTCATTGATTTCGTCCATTGCCAGTGACAACGGCCGACACAAGCCGCGAATCCTGTTGCTGTACGGCTCGACCCGCGCACGTTCATTCAGTCGGTTGCTGGTCGAAGAAGCGGCCCGTCTGCTCGAACACTTCGGTGCAGAGACGCGGATCTTCAATCCATCGGGACTACCGCTACCGGATGACGCACCCAACGATCACCCGAAAGTTCAGGAATTGCTTGAGCTGATGCAATGGTCTGAAGGGCAGGTCTGGTGTTCACCCGAGCGCCATGGCTCCATGTCTGCCGTATTCAAGGCCCAGATTGACTGGGTGCCGCTGGCCCTGGGCGCCGTTCGCCCGACCCAAGGGAAAACGCTCGCCGTCATGCAGGTCAGCGGCGGTTCCCAATCCTTTAACGTGGTCAATCAGCTTCGCGTGCTGGGACGCTGGATGCGGATGTTCACGATCCCTAATCAATCTTCCGTGCCGAAGGCTTTTCTGGAGTTTGACGAAGGGAACCGCATGAAACCGTCCTCGCTGTATGACCGGGTGGTAGACGTCATGGAAGAACTGGTGAAGTTCACGCTGCTGCTGCGCGAGCGGCCGGATCTGGTTGACCGCTACTCCGAACGCAAGGAGTCAGCGGAAGAACTGACTCAGCGGGTGAATCAACGGTCGACTTGAAAGCTGGGATGAAGCCAGTAAAGCGTCTGCGATCCACCCGCACTTGTCCTATCCTTCTATCCAACCAACAACTCCGGTCACCGATATGCCCGCCCCCGAATCCACCCTCCTCGACAGCTGGCACCACAACGCCCAATCCTGGATCGAAGCCATCCGCACCGGCGCCATCGAAAGCCGCCTCAAGGTCACCGACCAGGCAATCCTGCTGGCGGTGCTGAGCCGCCAGCCAGAGCGCGTGCTCGACCTGGGCTGCGGCGAGGGCTGGCTGTTGCGCGCGCTGGCTGAACGGGGCATCGAGGCGGCCGGTGTGGATGGCGATGCAACGCTGGTCGAGGCGGCGCGGGCGGCGGGCTCTGCGCAGGTGCATCTGGCGAGCTATGAAGCGTTGGTGGAAGCGAAGGTGGACATCGGCCGCGACTACGACCTGATCTGCGCCAACTTCGCGCTGCTGCACCAGGACATCATCCCTCTGCTCACGGCCATGAACGCCCTGCTCGCCCCGGGCGGCGCGCTGGTGATCCAGACGCTGCATCCGTGGACCGTGGCGGCGGGCGACTATCAGGATGGCTGGCGGGAAGAGACCTTCACTGGGTTCAAGGGGCAATGGCAACCCATGCCGTGGTATTTCCGCTCCTTGTCCAGTTGGCTCAATGCGCTGGACATGGCCGGTTTTCAGCTGGCCGCCCTGCAGGAGCCGCAGCACCCGCAAAGTCCTGTGCCGCAGTCATTGCTGTTGGTGGCCGAGCAGCGGGGTTCGGTACTCTTCAGTAATTCCCTTCCCGCACCAACCGCCTGACCTCAGCCTGTATGGCATAAGCCGGCGCCTCCACAGCATTGAAATCCTGTGTATACCGCCGGGCAAATCCTTCTACCCCCCACTCCTGATATTGCTGCACATGCTTTAATTCGTGAGCCCAGAGCGCGACGTCCTGTTGTGCGGTTTGAGCGTCCCGGAAGAGGATGATGTCGATCAGCGTCACGGCACCGACATCGGGATTTTGCAGCATGGCAGTGGCGGCGCTGAATTGGCCGTTGTCGCTCACTTTGTAGCGCGCGGCGTCGAGGACGCTGGGGTCGTACCAGCGCAGCAGTTGTTCCCGGATGTGCGGTGGAATGGGTTGGATGCCGGCGCTGGCTGCTTCAGCGCGGGCTTGGGTCAGCCACAGCGCCAGGGCAGGTGCCGCGATCTGGTAGATGCCATCAGGCACCAGGTCTGGCAGGCAGATGCAGCCGTCCAGGCACACTTGTTTCTCGCCAGGTGGGCAGGCGTTGTTCTGGGCTGACACGTCAAGAGTCAGGCAAAGAACAAACAGCGCCACCAGGCGCGTGGTGATGGGCGACATTGGGCGCTCCAGGGACGGACGCAGCGCGAACAGTGGGCCACCATTGATCGACGATCCGCATGGCTTTAGCGTAGTCCCGAACCAAGCGCCCCCAAGATAATCGCAGGAAGCGACAGACCACTGTTTCCTGCGAATCCTCACTTTAGTAGACATGCGTCCGTGGCAGCTCTTGGCTGGTAGCAGCCCGTCGCGACCGGTTGAATCCACAGCCAATTGCAGTCCTTCGCGACAGGCAGTAACCGGACATAAGCGGTCGAAGCTGCATCGCATCGAGTACCGACTCATGCGCCCAGCACTAATCTACACTCCTGGCTAATGGCTCGATCAATGCTGCATCTGACATCGGCAACGCAAGTAGATGTCCAACCTCCGTCCCACTTCACTAGATAGAGGTCAGTTATGCCCAGCATCTCCATTCGAGCACTGCTCACCACAATCTTGGTCACGGCCTCCTGCTTATCAGGCGCTGCCGAGTCCACAGCAGCGAAAAGTACAGGAGAGAACGATATGTCCCACCCTTCGGCATTGTCCTATGAAGTACTCGTTACTGACGGGGTAACTAGGGCGAGCGATAAACGCCTACCCAATGGTGATCGCATCGTTTCATCGCCGATCACCTCAACCCTGATCTTCGGGAAAACCGACGCTGTGCTGATCGATCCGCCAATGAGCCGTGAGCAAACGCAAAAGGTCAGCGACTGGGTTGCGCAATCCGGTAAGCACTTGAAATACATCTACGTGACCCACGGACATGGCGATCACTGGTTCGGCACTGAACAGATCCTCGAGCGGTTCCCTGGGGCCACTGTATATGCCACCGAAGGCACGATCCGGCTCATGCACCAGCAGGCCACTGTCGGACGCGAAAAGGTATATGACAAGGACTTTCCCGGGCTCATTGGAAAGACCGATGTTATTGCTCAACCGATACCTGCTGAAGGCTTCACGCTTGAGGGCAATACCATCCAGGCCATAGACGTCGGTCATACAGATACTGACGACACCACGGTGCTGTATGTACCGTCCATGGGACTGGTGGTGGCCGGCGACGTTGCCTACAACGGTGTACACCAATATCTCCTCGAAGGCGGCAACGGGGGGCTCCAAGCTTGGGTCAAGGCGATCGACCAAGTAGAAGCTTTGAAACCGCGCATCGTTATTGCTGGGCACAAACAGAAAAATCGTGCCGATGATCCAGTCATTCTGGAGCAGACCCGCCAATACCTGTTGGATGCCATAGAACTACTCGCGGAGAAGCCGACCCCACGCGAGTTCTTCGACAAGATGATCGAACTCCACCCCGACCGCATCAATCAAGGACCGCTCTGGTACAGCGCTATCGGACTACTCGGAACGCCGACTGCATCTTCGGGCGACGCCCCCCAGCCCAAGAATTAAACCTTTATCCGTCTAGCTGAGGATCGCCCCCATGCCTACTTTATTGACCCGTATAGTACTTCTCGCAAGCCTGGCTACAGTCCCATATTTCGCGTCTGCGGCTGAAGAAAAAGTCACCTTCTCAGTTGAGGGAATGAACGTCGTCGGCACCCTGAACCTGCCCGACGGCGTTAAGAAGCCCCCGGTAATTCTGTTACTTCACAGTTTCGGGGGCAGTAGGGATGAGGGGATCATTCCGGCCGTCAATGAAGGTATCTTTGCCCGGGCCGCACGTCTTTGGGCCGAACAAGGCATTGCCAGCCTCCGTATCGATTACCGTTTTGATGGCGACAGTGATGGTGCAAAGACCGACGGCACACTCGATACGGATGTTGAGGATGGGCTGGCTGCGCTCGACTTTCTGGCCAAGTCCGGGCGCGTCGACGCCAACCGCATGGCGCTTGTTGGATGGAGCATGGGCGGAGCAATTGGTGCTGCTGTAGCAGGACGGACCCCGCATAAACTCGACGCGGTCGCACTCTGGAACCCCGCAACCAATATGGGAGCCGCGTTCCCGCTGCTGTGGGGCGCCGAGAAGATCAAGGAAGCGTTGCACAGCGGTGACACCCCCGTCGCACTGGCATTACCTGCTGGTGGCGAGGTCAAGCTTAAATCCGCGTTCTTCGTCAGCTTGATGACCCTCGATGCCGCCGCCGAGATCACCCGTTACAAGGGTCCACTGCTCGTCGCGGTCGGCACTAACGACGACATCGTTTCTCCGCAGCCAACCCTCGGGAAAAGCTTTATCAGCTATCACCCTGGAAAACATGAGTTGCTTGTCCGGCCCATGGATCACTTCTTCAACATGAAAAAAGACGAGAAGCAGATCGACGAACTGATCTCGACGACAGCTACCTTCGTCAAGAAACACATTCACTGATCCCGGTATCCCCGACTCTTTCAAGTTGCTTGAAACGAGTCCCCTGCCGTTGACTAACGACTGGCAAGGGGCTTAGTCGCTAAAGCCGCATGACGTGACCGTGTTTGGCGAATGCGTGAGCGTCAACACGAAGACCACGCAACGGCACCTGGACTCAGACGTTGACCAGAAAAGAACCGTTCCATGTCTCAGTCGAATTAACAAAAACGGCCGTTTTCTGCCCTTCATGACTGACTGCTTTGGGTCCAGGCTGTGTGAAAACGCGCTAAACACCTCGAAAACTGAGAGTCGCGAGGGTTGCCTATGGAATCAGCGGGCGAAAGCGCGAATTAGCTTAGTCAGTGACATAGACGTTCGTAATTCCGTTTGGGCCGCGTCAGCGGCCCAAACGGCTTCTAACTGGCGAGCCAAGCGGCTGGGTTCACGCCCTGATTGCCTCAAGCAGTCCTGCGATGCCGAAGATGCTCATCATTCGTTTGAGGTTGTAGGCGAGCACATGAAGGCTCATCTCAGTGCTCACCCTCGGCAGGGTTTTGGTCAGGAAGTGGGTACTTCCCATCCAGTACTTGAGCGTTCCAAAAGGATGCTCAACGGTCTGTCGACGAACCCTCATCATCGCGGGATCATGTTCTAGCCGAACCTGCATCGCGTCGACTACCGACTCATGTTCCCAGCGCTTCACACGGCGCTCCTTACCCGTCGTACATTGCTTTTGCATTGAGCAGGACTGGCAGCCTGAGAAGTAATAACAATGCAATAACATGCCGTCTTCCGTCGACGAATGTCGCCTGGTTAGTAACTGCCCCGCAGGGCATCGATACTCGTCCGACGCCGCAAGATAGATGAAGTCCTGCTTGCCAAATCTGCCTTCCGCTTTGCTGCCAGATGTAAGGGGTTTCGGTACGAAGGTAGTGATGCCAGCTTGCTCGCAAGCAAGGATTTCCAGACCTTTGTAATAGCCTCGGTCGGCCACCACCGTTAGCGATTCAGCTCCGATTTCTTCACGGGCCTGGTTCGCCATATTGCTCAGTTGCCCGCGATCATTGCCAACGTTGGTCACCTCATGGGCAATGATCAAATGGTGTTTGTCGTCGACAGCGGTTTGTACGTTGTAGCCAACCGTTCCGGTGCCTCGGCCGCTCGTGGCCATTGAGCGTGCATCTGGATCGGTGAGGGAGATCTGCTGGTCTGGACTTTCGTGGAGCTGCGCCTCGATTTCCTTGAGTTTCTGCATCTGCTTTTTCAGTGTTTCTATCTTTTCTTTAAGCCGCTCTGCTTTGGCCTCGGCCACTTCGGGCGTTGCCCGATCCGCCGAATCCATCGCCGCCAGATATCGATCAATGCTCTGCTCGATCTGCTGCATGCGAGCTTTCACTTTGCCCTGAGTGAAGTTGCGGTCGCGATTATTGACGGCTTTGAATTTGCTGCCGTCGATGGCGATGATCGACTGGGAGAAGAGATTGAGGTTGCGACAAAGCACTATGAACTGGCGGCATACGCTGCGAATGGCTTTGCCGTTGTCTTTGCGAAAGTCGGCAATGGTTTTGAAGTCCGGAGCCAAACGCCCCGTTAGCCACATCAACTCGACGTTGCGCTCGGCCTCTCGCTCAAGCCGGCGGCTGGACTGAATCCGATTGAGATAGCCGTAGATATAGATCTTCAGCAACACCGCTGGGTGATAGGCCGGACGACCCGTAGTGGCAGGATCGACTCCCTCAAAACCAAGTGCGCCCAGGTCGAGTTCATCGACGAAAACATCGACCACGCGCACTGGATTTTCTTCGGCTACGTAATCGTCCAGACACTCCGGCAGCAAGGTGACTTGCGTCCGAGCCTCACCTTCAATAAATCGCTTCATGATCGCCCCGCTACGATCTCGACGATCAGAAGATTAGACAATTGCGGGAGTTTTCACACAGCCTGGGTCGATTGCGGTCCTTCGGGACAGGCAGCTATCGGCCAAAAGCGGTCGCTCGCTACTGATTCCGACGCGTTAACGCTCAAAGCCATGGCCGATCAATCCCACCAACACCTCCACTGCCTCACTCAACTCCCCCGGGGCCAACATCAGTCGTAATTCATTCACGGGTAGCTCAGGAAACCCGTCAGCCACAGTCAGCACGCGCATGCCTTGACGCACTTGGGCACGGTCGACGATGCCAATGGCCAATCCGGCCTCAATGGCGGTTTCCAATGCGGTGACCCCGGCGCTCATGATGACCGCCCGCCTGCGACGACCTTGCTGGGTCAGCGCGTCAACAGCCACGCTTCGATACGGGCAACCCTTGCCGTGCAATGCAAGGGGGACCGGTTTGGTGAGGTCCTGTATGTAGTCGTGGGCGGTAACCCAGACGGGTTGGGTGATGCCGAAGGTCTTTATGCAGCGCATCTGCGGCGCAGCAACATCAACCGGCGCCACTAACAGTGCCATATCCAGCTGCCCACGCTGAAGGCGGGTGTTCAAGCGGCCACTGGCACCGGTTTCTACCTCCAGTTCTATGTAAGGAAAATCCGCCGTCACGTGCGGCAGCGTACAACCCAGTACCGCGCCGGCGTACTCCTCGGAAATGCCCAGCCTGACTCGACCACTGGCCACCGGCGCGGTAAAGCTAGCAAGCAGCCGGTCGTGGAGCTACTCAGGGCTTACCGGGGTTCAAAGTCGAGTAACCCCTGAAGAACCAAAAAAAGCCCCGCACTTCAACCGAAGGCGGGGCTTTTGATCTGGCTGGCGTCACTTCACATCGGTTACATCGCGGTATGGAAAATCTGCTCGATCTCGTCCTGATTGGCAGGACGCGGATTGGTAAAGCCGCAGGCATCCTTCATGGCATTGGTTGCCAGGATCGGGATATCGTCGGCCTTGGCGCCCAGTTCGGCGAGGCCGCTCGGGATACCGACATCCGAAGACAGTTTACGAATGGCGGTGATGGCCGCGGCGGCGCCTTTTTCCGCATCCAGATGCTGGGTGTCGACACCCATTGCGTTGGCGATGTCTTTAAACCGGGCCGGGCATACGCTGGCGTTGAAGCTGGCGACATGGGGCAGCAGGATCGCATTACAGACGCCGTGGGGCAGGTCGTAGAACCCACCCAGTTGGTGCGCCATGGCGTGGACATAGCCCAGCGAAGCATTGTTGAAGGCCATGCCGGCAAGAAATTGCGCGTAGGCCATATTTTCCCGGGCGGTCATGTCGTCACCCTGGGCAACGGCAGTGCGCAGGTTGGCCGAGATCAATTCCACGGCCTTGAGTGCACAGGCATCGGTGATCGGCGTTGCCGCAGTCGACACGTAGGCTTCGATAGCGTGGGTCAGCGCGTCCATGCCGGTGGCGGCGGTCAGGCCTTTGGGCATGCCTGCCATCAGCGAAGGATCGTTGACCGACAACAGTGGGGTGACGTTACGGTCGACGATGGCCATTTTCACGTGCCGGACTTCGTCGGTAATGATGCAGAAACGGGTCATTTCACTCGCCGTTCCGGCGGTGGTATTGATCGCGATCAACGGCATCTGTGGCTTGGCGGATTGATCCACGCCTTCGTAATCACTGATGTGCCCGCCGTTGGCGGCGCACAGGGCAATGCCCTTGGCGCAGTCATGGGGTGAACCGCCGCCCAAGGAAATAATGAAATCACAGTCGCTACGGCCAAGCAGCTCGAGGCCTTTCTCGACATTGCTGACCGTCGGATTCGGTTTGGCGCCATCAAACAGAGTGGAGTTGATGTCCTGCTGGGCCAGAAGGCTGGCTACCTTGACGGCCACGCCGGCTTTGGCCAAGCCTGCATCAGTGACGATCAAGGCTTTACGGAAACCATATTTGCGGATTGCGAGCATCGCTTCGTCGAGACTGCCAATGCCCATCATGTTCACGGATGGAATGAAGAAGGTGCTGCTCATGATAAATCCTCTTTTATTCTGGAAACCCGGAAATCAGGTGAGGTCTTCTACTCATATCGCAGGCTGTGAGGCGGGTCTGAGTGTCATCATTGACGAAGTTCAGCGGGAGACGTGCTGCATCAAGTGTTCAGGCGAACAGTGTTTTAAGATGCAGAGGTGGATGGGCCATCGCAGCCGGTATCTTTTGATCATGGGATTGAGCCTAAACCTATGACGCCAGACTGGAATGGTCCTTTAGCTTTCATTGGCACCTCCTTTAGTACTGGGAGGTCATGCGCAGGACACTCAGAAACTCAACCGTGCACCAGATAGGCTCCTGACGGAACCCGATATCGCAGCTTCTTGCATTTGCCGGGTTTTGGCTGATGCCCGGGCGGGCGATCAGGAAACCAGATTCGGCATTTACCCGGAGGCGGCCAATGGCCGCGGGGAATCTCAACCTCATCGTACGCGGGCTCTGGCTCGACGGAAGCCACTGGCAATTCTCCTTCGGGCTGTGGCCTGCCAGCCGTCGGCGTATCCGATACCCTCTCTGCCTGTGCGCTAGCGAAGTTGCCAGCGTTGGGTTGTTCAGCAGCGGCCATTTCTGCTTCGCGGCGCTTTTGGGCCTCCTCTTCGAGCCCCTTCTGTACTGCGACCAGGTCCACTTTGGCGTTGGGTGAGGTACTCGAAGCCTTGGCCTGCTGCGCCGCCTGGATCAATTGGAAGTTGCGGTTGCGTAACTCGACGTTGCTACCAACCCGCATGTTCGAGCGCGCCGCCAACGTTTCAGCCTGCTGGTACTGCCCCTGCTGAAGACGCAACACACCAAGGTAATGCAGCGTCGCGGGATTGTTCGGCTGGATATGCAGGGCACGCTCCAGCGTGGCAGCGGCTTGGTCCCACTGGCCATTTTCATACTGCCGCGAGGCGGTTTCGATTAGCGTGGTTGATGCGCTGTTACTTTGCGAGGGCGCTCTTCGCTCGGCAGCAACCGAGCAAAGCGACACGACGGCGCAGAACACCAGGATGAGACCCGGCAGAAAACTCTTGGTTGGCATCAGGGGGGCGGACTCGGCTGATCTAGGACGGCACTGCCGTAAAACAGGCCCCAGCGCTGCTCGGCATCTCCGATACAGGGCCCCTGTTGACCTGACCAGTGCCCTGAAGTTCCCGCTGCAACGGCCACTGCGGATGGCCTGGAATCCGCAGCCTTCTCATGCTGATTGTCTGCGCCAGGTGCCGGGTGATGTGCCGAACTGGCGTTTGAATGCGCGACTGAACGCGGCTTCGGATTCGTAGCCAACAGCAAAGCCGATTTGCGCCACATTACCGCGACCTTCGCGCAGGTGCTGAGCCGCCACGTGCATACGCCAGAGCGTCAGGTATTGCATCGGTGGCTGTCCGACCAATGTCGTGAATCGCTCCGCGAATACCGAGCGTGACATGCCCACTTCAAGCGCCAGGGCTTCAGCCGTCCAGCCCTCGGTTGGACGAGCATGGAGCAGCGCCAGTGCGCGCCCGATATGCGGATCTCGCAAACCCGCCAGCCACCCGCGCCGTTCAGTGGGGAGGTTCGCGACATACTGGCTGACGGCTTCGACGAACAGCAATTCGGATAATTTGGCGATGACCGTAGTCGAGCCGACGCGCCCCGCCGCGATCTCACTGACAGCGAAACGGAATGAGCTTTCAATCCAGGCTCCCGAAGCCGTCGCGCGGACATCTAACTTCAACAAGGATGGCAGCGACGAAAGCAACGGACTGAACGGTGTTTCAGAGCCGAGGAATCCGCACAATAACTGTGTGGCCTCGCCGCCCCCGCCGTACTTGATTCGTGAAATGCCGCCGACTTCCGGCGGCTGAATAACTTCGCGCCCCGACATGGGCTCAATGCTTAGATCACTGCCAAAAGTATGAACGTCATTGCGGGGAAGCAGAATGAGTTCGCCTGCCCGCACGTCGAGGGGGGCGCCATCGTCGATTCGCAATTGCATGTGCCCAGCGGCGACAAAATGCGACGCAATGACATGTCGAGGTGCCGCCAGGAACGGTTTGCAATCGTCCGCAGAGATTCTTCCGTTGATGCACCAGGGCGCGGTGAATTCCGCCTCGAGGAAGACCCCTCCAGACAGCCGAATCACACGTAACACATCAGATAGCGCATCCAACAATTGCCAGCCCTCCTTTCCGGAGTCCGGAGCATGTAATCAGGCGCGCTGGTCATTCACCGCCTGAACTGCGAGGCCTAGATTAGCACCAACGTGGACTCAGTGATCGAGACGATCCCCAGATGCTTCATCAATGGTCGTTGACTCCCGCGTTAACCGTAATTGACCCATTCCAACTCGACCACGGAAGCCGGAGATCAATATGAACACCGCAGTTACCCTACCCAGCCCGGATTCGGGCAACGCCGCCCGTTATGCTCAACTTGTCAGATCATCGAAGAAAGCGGAATGGCAGATCGATCGCGATTTGCTACAGGAGCGCAGCTTCGACTTCTCGCGCAAATTCTTGCCCGACGGACTATCGCGGATCGATCGCCTGACCTTTCTCGCTGCCGAGGAGGCGCGCCTGCTCAGCCAGATTCAGGGCCGAACCTATGCGTATATTATTGGCCTGGTCGAGCGTTTCATCAGTGCCAAAATGCTCGATCAAGGTCGGGCCCATGTATTTGACGATCAGCTCGCACTCGAAGCGCTGGTGCGCTTTTCCAACGACGAGATCAAGCATCAGGAGTTGTTCCGGCGCATTGAGGTAATGATGGGTACTCAATTGCCAGCGGGATATTGTCAAGTTGCTGATCCAAACGATGTGGCGCGCGCGGTACTTGCGGCCAGCACTTGGTCGGTACTGGCGCTGACCTGCCATATCGAGCTGTTTGTTCAGACGCACTACGTGCAAAGCATCGCCCCGCACGAGGAGTTGTGCCCACTCTTCAAGGATGTCTTCAAATTTCACTGGAAGGATGAAAGCCGGCACGTCGTACTCGATGAACTGGAGTGGAAGGCGGAGCACGCGAAACTCTCGCCAGCCGAGCACGACCAGGCAGTGAACGATCTGATTGCGCTGGTGACGGCCGTCGACGCAATCCTGCAGGCACAGTCGGCATCCGATGCCGACTACTTCATTCGAAATGCTTCACGATTGTTCAGTGTCGATGAGACAGCGCAAATCAAAGCCTCCGTGCTGAGCGCCTACCGTTGGCAATACATTATCTCGGGCGTGCAGCATCCACACTTTGGCCGGCTGCTTACGCGCATGACGACGCCAGCACAGATGTCCAAGGTTCAGAGCGCACTGGCACCCATCATGAGCAACTGATCTACAGGGGCGACCGACCGCGCGTCGGTCGCACAATGGTGGGATGACATGCTGAAAATGATTGATTGAGGATGGCAGCCATGACGATTCCGATGTGGATGCTGCTTGGATTTACGACCTGGACTTTACTGTTGTTGATGGCAACCGTCGGGGTGTATCGCTGGGTCGGAATCTTGTTCTCGAATGTTCCGATTGCTTCTTTCCGAAGCGATCAGCTCGAAGGCGAGGATTGGTATCGGCGCGGGACAAGAGCACACGCGAACTGTGTGGAAAATCTGCCTGTCTTTGGCGTCATCGTGTTCGTGATTTCAGCCCTTGGTGTCGACGGCCCTGCAGTGAGCTGCTTGTCCATAATCGTACTGATCGCTCGCGTGTTCCAGTCTCTGGTTCACGTATCCCATGTGCAAACCGATATCTTCGTGGCGGTTCGATTTACCTTCTTTTGCGTGCAGTTGGTCTGTTTTCTCGCACTCATTGTTATAGCCACTTGTTACGGCGCATGAATACAAACGGAACCGATGAGGTACAAGCAGTACTCGCTCGTGAAGGTTAGGAAACCGCGATAAGGGCTTGTTCGGCCATACACCACTCCATTTAAGACTTGATACAAAGAGCTTTGGAGAAATAGAGACGAGTCTTCCAAGACCTTCCGTCCTACGGAGGGCGCGGTCACTCGGCGAACCGGCATTGCCTGAATACCTCAACAAACCCTAACGCCCCATCAGCGAACTCGCCAACAACGCCTCCAACCCCATCGGCTTGGCAAAATAATAACCCTGAGCCTGCCCTGCGCCCATTTCGCGCAGCAAGACCAGCGTCGCTTCATCCTCGACACCTTCGGCCACCACACTCAGGTCCAGCGATTCGGCCATACGCACAATCGCCCGGACGATCGCGCGACTGCGAGCGCTGGTGGTCAGTTCGAGGATGAACGACTTGTCGATCTTCAAGCCGCTGAAACGGTATTGATGCACATAGCTCAGGGATGAAAACCCTGCACCGAAGTCATCGAGCACCACCGACATGCCGTTGTCGGCCAATTGCTGCATAGTCAGTCGGGCAATCGCCGGCTCCGCCACCAGCGCACCTTCGGTCAACTCCAGGCAGATCCGCGACGGCGAAACCCCATGCCGCGCCAACAGCGCAAGCACATCACTGGCGAAGTCGGGACGCGTCATGCTGTAGCTGGAGCAATTGACGTGCACCGCAGGCCAGTTAGCGTGCTCGGGCTGTGCGAGGATCAGTGCAATGCTGTTGAGCATGTACAGGTCCAGTCGACCGATCAGACGCAGCCCCTCGACATCCGGCAAAAACTCGCCCGGCGCGATCACCCGGCCGCCCGGCTGATGCCAGCGGATCAGCGCTTCAAGGGCCAACAGTTCTCCGCTTTCGACGCTGACAATCGGTTGGAAGTATGGCAGCAATTCGTCGGTACGCTTGAGCGCGTTGCGCAAGGCCCCTTCCCGCTCAACCTGGTCCGAGACTTCACGACGTACTTCCTGATTGAACACCGCGTAGCTGTCGCGCCCGGCGCTCTTGACCCGGTACATCGCCGCGTCGGCGTCGCGCAGCAAGTCGGCTGGCTCCTGATGGAACTGACTGTCGGCGCTGACGATCCCGATGCTGCAGGACGAAAAAACCTCATAGCCATTGATTAAAAACGGCAGGTCAAACGCCACCAGAATCCGTTCAGCGATGTCGATCACCACGTCCAGCGGCGCCTCGGGAGCGAGCACGGAAAACTCATCGCCCCCCAGGCGCGCCAGCATGTCGGTATCGCGCAGACAACCGCGCAAACGGTGGGCGGCCTGCATCAACAGCAGGTCGCCAAAATGGTGGCCGAGGCTGTCGTTGACCAGTTTGAAACGGTCGAGATCGATGAACATCACCGCCAGGGGTCCGCCTTCGCTGCCGAACTGCGACCAGGCCAGATTGAGGCGCTGTTGCAGGTAGGTACGATTCGGTAGCCCGGTCAGCGCATCGTGGGAGTTTTCGTGTTGCAACTTGGCATTGGCGTGATCGAGCTCGCGGGTGCGGTTCTGCACCCGGGCTTCCAGCTTGAGATTGGCGGCATGGATCGCTTCGGCGGCCGTGCGTCGCGACAACGCGGTGTCGATGTGCCGCGACACGAACGTCAGCAGCTCCTGGTCACGCAGGGTATAGCGCACCTGCGAGGTATAGCTCTGCACCGCAAGCACGCCACGCACCACATCGCCATCGAACAAGGGGATGCCCAGCCAGGAATAGGATCGGAAATACACATCGGCAACTTCGATTTCACCGTGCGCAGTCAATCGGTCAGCTTCGTCGGCGTCAATCAGGCAAGGTCGGCGCTGACGGATCACGTACTCGGTCAAGCCCCGGCTCCCACGCCGTGCCACCGGGCAGGTCGTCTGCCGCTCATCAACGTAATACGGAAAGGTCACTTCACGGGTCGCGTCGTCGAACAGCGCAATGTAGAAATTCCGAGCGAACAGCAGATCACCGACGATGCCATGCAAGGTTTGAAACAACTCAGCCATGTCGCCAGGCTGGCTGGACAGCTCAGCGATCTGGAATAGCGCGCTCTGCAGATGTTCGGCGCGCTCTCGCTCTGCCACTTCCTGCCTCAACGCGTCGTTGAGTGCCGACAGCTCCAGGGTGCGACGCATCACTGTCGCCTCCAGATCCTCTCGGTGCAGAATCCGGTCCAGCGCCATGGCCACGTGGCGGGCTACCACCAGAAACAGCGCGCGGTCCTCGGCGCTGTAGGTACGAGAAACGTCGTAGACCTGCATCGCGAGCATGCCAAACACGTCATCCGAGGCACTTTTCAACGGTGCGCCCATCCAGAACTCGGGACGATCACCCACGCAGTAAAAACGCTCCTCGGCCTGAGCCGCGAGAATGCCGGCGGCGTCGATCAGCAACGGCTGGCCAGTGGTCAATACCTGGCCAGTCAACGACAGGTGCGAAAGGTCAAGGTATTCGTAGTGCGAGGACTCCACGGCATCAACATCAATGATGTCGACGTAATACGGGTAGTCAATCTTGCCGCTGTGCGGATCATACAACGCGAGATAGAAGTTCTCGGCGTCGATCAGGCTAGCCAGCAGCTGGTGAACCCCCACCAGAAACACTGACCGGTCGCGGGTCGAGCTGGCCAGGTAGGTAATTTCATACAGCACACGTTGAGTAATCTGCGCACGGGCAAGGGTATTCGTCTGCACCTGAATGCCCAGGCGCTGCGCAAACTCGGCGAGCGCCGGTTCCGCGGCAGCGTCAACTGGCGCGAGTAGCCAACCCAGCACACTTTCACCTTTACCGGTCGGCCAGCTGTGCAAGTGCCGGGTCAGGCAAAAGGTGTCGAACTCTTCATTCGCAACACTTGACGGCCACTGCGCCAGTGGGTCGCCCTGCCCGACCAAATGCATTTGTTCACCAGAACGGTAAACCACCCACGCGGTGGTGTGCGCCCAGTTGCGCGCTGAGTCCAGCAGTTGATCGATCGTGTTCTCGTTGCCAGCGTAAGCCATGCAGACAGTGTCCGAATTCTCTTCAAGCCAAGATGCGACAACGTCGCAATCGCTCGATTGCCGCAGGAAGTCGGTCAATGGACGAAAACTCATCAGCGCTCCCTGAGCCAGAAACTGGCAATACTGACTTACTGGTTGCTCGCAATGCGCCAGTGAGCTTCACGTTTATAGAGTTTTTATTCAATCGGTTTTTTCGAATTGTGAGTTGCTTCCTCATCAGGTCATCCTGTAAGAGCGCCAACTCAGCTAACGACTGACAAGTCGTGCCTGCGCACAATTATCCAAGTAGTTCCACCAGGAAAAGGAGCGTCCTTATGGAACCCGTCACAATTCGTACCATGCAAAGCACTGATGCCGAGGCGTTGCTGACTTTTGAAGTGGACAATCGCGAGTGGTTCGAGCGCCACATTGACGCGCGTGGTGCTGCTTTTTACTCGGTGCAGGGTGTCACCGAGCACATTGCTGCCTATTTAGCTGATCATGCCGCCGGCATCTGGCACCCATTTGTCATCGAAGACGCTGGCGGACAAATAGTGGGCAGAGCGAACCTGAAAGACATCGACACGTCCGCGCGGTCGGCAGAAGTGGGCTATCGGATTGCTCAAAGTGCTTGCGGGCAAGGACTGGCAACGCTGGCGGTGAAGCATCTGATTCAGCAGGCGCAGTTGCGTTGGAACCTTAAACAGCTGGTTGCCAACGTGCACGCTGAAAATATCGGCTCGGCAAAAGTCCTCAAGCGCTGTGGCTTCCTGATCGAACATGTATCCCGGCAAGCAGGGACTGACCAGGAGTATCGGCTTGGCCTTTCAATTTAGATGATTGAAAGATGGGTCGATACGAGTCACGCAGACAAAAAAAGCCCCGCTACCGAATGCGGTGCGGGGCAAAAAACTGGTCGGTTGCGGCCAACCAAAGGAGCTCTGTAGAAAGCGTTTACGGGCCGGGGTCAGATGCATTCCTGTGCGGCGCGCTCAAAACTTGAAGGCAACAAGTTCGAGGCCAGCAAGTGCCGCTCGTAGATGAACACCTTGCCGCCGTTCCCGACCTTGTAGGCTTCCAGCACGTTATCCGCCGAGACTTTGCTCGGTACCACGATCCGGTAGCTGCGCTGGGTCTGCGAGACGGTCGGGTTCAACGCGCTGCCCTGCAATTTCGGTACGACGCACTCAGCGTATTGGGCCGGGGTCTTACTGGTCAGCAAGGTCAGGGTCGGGTCGTTCGGCGCGGAGGCACAACCGGCGAGCAACAAAGCGCCAAACGCCAGGGCAGGCACAAATAAAAGACGCATCGGTCTCATCCTGAAAATAAAAGGTTCGTTCATCACATCACCCGAATTTTCGTGAGTGGCGTGTCGTTGGAGGGGACTTTCCGGCTATTGCCATCAAAGTAGAACTTGCGTTTCATGATGGTCACTATTACCTCTAGCAATAGTTGTGCGCCGCGCAGACGGATACACACTCAATCACCACCGAAAAAGATGGATGAGGATCGCTCCTTGAGAACTTTTGACTTGATCCGCAACGCCGTTCTGCCCGATTTTCGTGACCGGGTGGCCGAGTACCTGGTCCAGTACGAAACCGTATTGTTGGGCGAACACGCGCCCGACCCAGAGCTTGCGCGGGCCACCGCCAATCAGTTGCGCGGTTATTTGCGTGGGTTGAATACCACGCGGGTGCTGGGCATGGCGGATTGGGAAGAACTGGATCGGCGGGTAGTGAATACGTGGCTTTCGTCCTGACCGACTCTTCCCCTCCACACACCTGACTGTAGCTATCAAATCCATCCCCACTGTATCTGCTTCAACCCAACGACTACGGATAGCCTTGTCTCTCATCCAGGGAAATCTGCGCTATGCCGGACGCCACCAACCTTTACCTGTTCACTGTCGCCGCCCTGCTGTTGCTGATCGTGCCTGGCCCGAACATGGCCATCGTCACCAGCCATGCCGTTGCCCATGGCTGGCGTGCCGGTTTCGCCGCAGCATTGGGAATCACCCTGGCCGACGTGCTGATGACCGCCATGGTTAGCGCGGGGCTCGGTGCGTTGGTGATGAGTTGGACGCCGGCATTTGATTTGCTGCGGTGGGCCGGGGCTTGTTATCTGATGTGGCTGGCGTGGAAGGCATTGAGTACTCCGCCGGCGGATGCTGACGCTCAACCTGCATTGGCATCGCTGCGCAAAATCTTTATCCGGGCGACCCTCAACAGCCTGCTGAATCCCAAGGCACTGTTGTTCTTCATGGTATTCCTGCCGCAATTCGTCACATTGGGAGCCAGCAGTGTCACCCTGCAACTGACGGTATTGGGTGTGTTGCTTGCGCTGATCGCCTTGATCTTTCATTCCCTGCTCAGCGTCTGTGCCGGGCAGCTGCATGGGCGCCTGTGCGCAGGCATAATCTCCAGGCGCTTGGGTGCTTATTGCTTCGCTGTCGTCATGACGACGCTGGCGGCGCGTTTGTTGGTGCTGAACCGGACAGGCTAAAGCAGCCGCATCGATATCGCTCAATAGCTGTCGCTCGTGGAGGTCACCTTTCACTGCCCCTCCAAAACCTGCACAATTGCCGGCTTTTTTCGCGACAGGAAGTCCCCATGCAACGGATTGTCATTCTGGGCAATGCCGGTAGCGGCAAATCTACCCTCGCCCGCGCCCTCGGCAAGCGCCTGAGCCTGCCCGTGGTTCACCTGGACGCGCTGTTCTGGGAGCCCGGCTGGGTCGAACCCGACGCTGAACAGTTCCGCACGCGGGTCCGCGAAGCGATCGCACCGGATGCCTGGATTTGTGAAGGCAATTATGCGCGGCGAACCTTCGACCTTCGCCTGCCCCGTACCGACCTGATCATCTGGCTCGATACTTCGCGGCTCACCTGTTTCACCCGGGTGATCATGCGCAGCGTCATGAACCGCCCTCGCCCTGACCTTGCAGCAGGCTGTACAGAGAAACTCGACCGGGCGTTCCTG
>NZ_CP024866.1:281390-326226 GCF_004136015.1 Pseudomonas sp. ACM7
GATGCCTGGATTTGTGAAGGCAATTATGCGCGGCGAACCTTCGACCTTCGCCTGCCCCGTACCGACCTGATCATCTGGCTCGATACTTCGCGGCTCACCTGTTTCACCCGGGTGATCATGCGCAGCGTCATGAACCGCCCTCGCCCTGACCTTGCAGCAGGCTGTACAGAGAAACTCGACCGGGCGTTCCTGACCTTTCTGAACTTCGTGTGAAATTTCGATCGAGGCTATCGCCCAGGAATCGAGGCAGTGCGCCTGGCCATCGGCTCGCACATTCCTGTGGTGCACTTGCGCAGTACCCGGCAGATTGCCGCCTTTCTCGATAACTTGGCCGCAACGCCTGGAATCTGTTTTGAATAGGGGGAGGGTCACGGTCCCGGCAGTCGATCCACGCAAGCCCAGCAAGGTTTATGAGAGAAAACCCTCGGCGACGAACGACTGGCTGTTACCGGCCCAGGCCGTGTAAAAACGCATTCGTCACTTTGAAGTCAGCGTTACTACGTGAAATCTGGCGTCGACCGTTTGGTAAGTAGACCTGAAATTTGCGTAGGGACGCGATTTTTGGGCTGTTTTCGTCTACCTCCGCAGATCGAAAACGTTTTTACACAGCCTCGGCCAAAAGGAGCCATTCACAACGGCCTGAAGAAACGTGAGCTATTCGGTGTTATGGAGGAGAAGACCGCGAGTTCGTCTGCAAAGTGTCGCGCTTTCGTCGCGCTTGTTCTTCCTCCGTCAGTGCCTGACGAACGAGCGCCCGAGCCGCCCAGGCGGCAGTGTCGAGTGATTTTTCGATGCTCGCGCGACTGATATCGCGCACGGCGATCAAAGCCTCGGTGCCCATGACGATGGACAGGGCCTGCTTCAGTCGTTTGCGCGACCGAGGTGAGATCTGCTTCGGATCGATTGCTGCCCTTCGCAACCGGTTGCTATCGGCCAGAAGGGACATCGAGACAGCAAACCTCAAAGGGAGCCGAACACTGAGGCCGTTGGCTATTCTAGCCGTTCAGGCTCCTGTCCAGGCCGCCGGCAACCCTTGGCCGACCTTGGCCAGTCTGGCCGGCAAGCAGCCAGGGCCGTTGCTTGCCCATGACGACCGATACTGGCATGACGGCCGTTGGCACGACCGTAGAGACGATTGGCGTATAGATAAGTGGCGTAGAGAGCAAGCCCGCCGAGAAGCTGAACGCCATCGTGATTGGGAGCGCCAACAAGATCGGGCCATGCGGCACCGCTACGAGGACGATCACCGCTACTATCGTCGCTAGTGCGAAGCCACGGGATCAATCCACCTGCAACACTCCTTCTGCTTACACAGAATTTAGTTGCGTTGCATCGACCGGTTGAATCCACAATCAAAAGCTGTCATTCAGCTGGGTCTGCGAATTTGAGGACGATTCAAATGGGCCCTCGCTTCGGCTTGGGCTTTGTACGAAAAGTGCCTACGCCTCGATCATGCTGCGTTGAAAACAGGCTCGTGCACGAGTCCGATCGGAATACTCATTTACAACCAGTAAAGTCGGGCGCGACCCCGGCCGTTCCTCGCCTGTTTTCGGCTTGCCTGATCACCGCTCGGCGATTTTTTCGTACAAGTGCTCAAGCCAGCAACTCGGTGATCCACCGGGCCTGCCGGGCGATGTCTTGCACCTTCTCCTCGGGCACGGCCTGCCGCGCACGGGCGAAGTGGGTCAGGGTCTTCTGCTTCTCGCGCAGCATGCGCTGCCACTTGATCAGGAACGCCGGGCTGCGTGCCTGCATCTGCAGCGGGCCGAAGTAAAGCTCCTCGGCGGTGTACATCACCGGCCCGACGCGCTCGGCGACGATGATTTCGTAGTCGAAGCGATTTTCCCGCAGCAGCTCCTCGCAGAGGATGCAGTAGCCATTTTCCATCAGCCATTGGCGCAGTGGCTGCTCGCCGCCGTTGGGCTGCAGAATCAGGCGCTCCTGGCCGCTCAGGCGCGCCTTGCCGCTGTCGAGAATGTCGCGGATCGTCTCGCCGCCCATGCCGCAGATGCTGATCGCCGTGATCCCGTCTCCCGGCTCGATCGCCGCCAGGCCATTGGCCAGGCGCACGGTGATCCGCTGGTCCAGGCCGTTCTCGCGCACGGTGCGTTCGGCCGAGCGGAACGGCGTCAATGCCACCTCGCCGGCCACCGCCGCCGCGATGGCGCCACGACGCATCAACGCCACCGGCAGGTAGCCGTGATCCGAGCCGATATCGGCCAGGCGCGCACCTGCTGGCACATGCGCCGCCACGCGCTCCAGGCGCATGGACAATGTCTGTTCGTTCAACCGCAGTTCCTTTTTCAGTGTCCGCATCAGGTCGATATCAGCAGGTCGCGAATGGCTCAAGCACCTGTGGTATTGCCGTACCCACATTGAGAGAAATCCCCCATAAATGGGCTGTATTACCCGCATCCTGTTTCAACTTTTTTGATGGAGAACTGGCCACAGAATCAGGCAGCCCCGCTGGCGGGGAATTATAAGCTGTTAAATTTTTAGGCATAGAGAATGCTGTGAGTTCACTAGCGCATTAATTGAGAGTTTGAAGCTGTTACCACTGGAAAAACAGTTTTTCTGGGGCACTCCCTATACAGGCAACCGTTGCCTTGAAAAACACCTGCGCCGCAGATCAGGCGCGCATTGCTAGCCCTTCTAAGGAGTCACTTTCATGCGCATCGAGCCGCTAATCCTCACGCTGGTACTCATTCTCTTCATTTTTGCGATAGGGGCAGCCTGGAGTCTTATCAGCTTGTTCAGCAGTTAAGAGTCAGTGGGAAGCATTCATCATGTTTGGGTTACGGGTGGTGCAAGGTGATCTTGTTCGCAGGCAGTGCTATTGAGTTGCGCGACAGTCATTCGCTAATAATCCATCGAAGACCGCATTTGGCCAATTTGGATCGCTGCCTGCTGCTCTAGATCCGTAAGCGTCCGGCAAACACGTCTAGGCAAAGCAAAACTGGCCGCAAGCGTACTTTGTGTCTGGCGAGACTGGTGCATGGATGGACAGGCGGGGGACAGAAACGACAAGCCCCGCAATTTGCAGGGCCTGTCTGGGCACAAGATCACGCCGGGCCAACATCCAGTCATGCAGAGCTTCAATGACGCAGTTTCAAGGCTTGATCTGGCCCTGATTGGCGCACAAAGAGCCCAGCCCGAGCAGCAGGGCCGAACGCTTGGGTTTCAGGTACGAATCGATCCGCGTGAGGGAGCACTGCAAGCATCCAACCCCAGCTGTCACACAGAAAAGCTCGGGCCAGACGATCGCGGCTGATCAAGGCATAGACCAGTATCGGTGCGGTCACCCACAACAGGCAGACCGACCCCTTGGTCAACAAGGCACAGCCGAGCAGCCCGTAACTGAGCCAGACCCAGCTGCGACCGCCTTGCGCGAACAGAAAGCGCCATGCACAAAACAGCGCCAGCAGACACAGGCCGGTCAAAGGCATTTCAATTTCTGCCCGGCGGGCAAACAGGCTGAACCCGGCATTCGCCGCCAGGAACACCACAGCCAGCAGCGCCACTTGTCGCCCGGCGAATGCACATGCCTGGCGATACAAGGTCAGACAACACAGCGTCGCAAACAGCGCCGAAGGCAGGCGCACGCTCCATTCGGAGAGGCTGCCCAGCAGTGACGTGCTGACCAGGGCCAGCCAATAGAACAGCGGCGGTTTGGACAAGTACAGCTCGCCGTTCATGTACGGCAACAGCCATTGGCCAGCCTCGTGCATTTCCCGTGTCGTAACGGCGCGCCGGGCTTCATTGACGCTCAGGAATGGCAAACTCCCCAGTCCCCAGTAAAACAACAACAGGAGCAACACCGCCACGCCCAGGGTTGGCCAGTCCAGCGCGCGCCGCGCGGTTTGCATCGGTAGGAATGCCTCGCCTTCTTTACTCATACACGCCTTACTCCTTCCCCAAGATGCACGAGAATGCGTGAGTCTGCCCAACGGGTCAGCTCATCGTATTTTCGTGAACTAATAACAACGTATTGCGCCTTCACGTAAGTTCCCGCTGGTTTCCAACGGAACACGAAGTGTAGCCAAGGCTGTAAAAAAGTTAGCGTGCGCTAATCACACTTTTCAGCCCGGGAATATCAATTCTCCTTGTTCTACCCGGCTATGGCTGAGCGCGATGCTGGCAATCGAAGTAAAAAACAGCCGGTTTTTTTAAAGAAAAAAAGGGAGGGCATCCATGCCCTCCCCTCCTCTTTTCACGCGTCTGCGACAGTACTGATCAGGACCTCAAGTGGCGAGAATGAAGTCTGCGGCAGTGATGGTTGTTGCATCGGCCACACCGACCAGGCGGATGGAGTCAGCTATTCCTGCGGAGCTGATCAAGGTATCCGCACCGACATCGGTGATGATGACGCTGCCGGCAAAGGTCGCAGCAGTGACGCCGAACGCGGAAATATCGAGCAGGTCCTGGCCGCCCACTGCGTTAGCATCGAAGCCGATGATCTGATCGGTCCCGAAGCCCGCTGCGAACATGAAGATATCGTTGCCACTGCTGGCAACCATTATGTCGTTGCCAGCACCGCCAGTGACCGTATCGTCGCCGGCACCGCCATCGATAAAGTCATTGCCGCTACCACCCAACAATGTGTCGTTACCGTCACCACCGAGCAGCGTGTCGTTGCCTGTTCCACCATTCAAGACATCCGCCCCATCACCGCCGTCGAGGCTGTCATCGCCAGTGCCGCCGTTGAGGGTATCCGTACCAATGCCACCGAACAGTTGGTCGTTACCGGCGTCGCCATTCAGTGTGTCGTTGCCGCCGTTGCCGGTGAGGATGTCGTTGCCGCCGCCACCATTGAGGGTGTCATTACCCACCCCGCCGGTGATGACGTTACTCAACCCATTACCGTTGCCGACGAAGTTGCCGACTCCGGTGTAGGTCAGATTCTCGACATCAATGCCCAGCGTGTAGCTGGCCAGCGAGGTCTGCACGGTGTCCGTACCGCCACCCACCACCTCGACCACCACGTCCAAGGCTGCATCGACGACGTAGGTATCGTTGCCGGCTCCCCCCAACATCCGGTCAGCACCTGCACCGCCATTGAGGAAGTCGTTACCCACCCCGCCGGTGATGGTGTTGGCCAGTGCATTACCGGTACCGGTGAAGTTACCGGCTCCCGTATAGGTCAGGTTCTCGACGTTGGCACCGAGCAGGTAGTTCGTCAGGCTGGTTTGCACCAGATCGGTACCACCACCCAGCGCCTCGGTGACAACGTCACCGACGTTGTCGACCACAAACGTGTCGTTGCCGGCACCGCCGTTCATCGCATCTGCGCCGAGCCCACCATTGAGGGTGTCGTTGCCGTCCTCGCCATTGAGGACGTCGTTGTCGTCTCCGCCGTTGAGGATGTCGTTGCCAGTGCCGCCAAACAACTGGTCCATACCGGCGAGGCCATTCAACGTATCGTTCCCGCCCAGGCCAAACAGCACATCGTTACCTGCGGTGCCGGTGAGGGTGTTCGCCAAAGCATTGCCCTGCAGTACCACGCCCTGTACCACAACCGCCGCCGTCGCCGCAGAGGTCACCGACTCCAGCGTGCCGAAGCCATCGATGTAGCGCACGATCACTCGCAGTTGCAGATTGACCTGCGCCGCACCAGGGGTGAAGGTCGCAGCAGTCGCGCCGTTGATGTCGGTGAAGGAAGTGCCGACACCTTGCTGCCATTGGAAGCTGAATGTGCCCAGCCCATCCAGATCGGCAATCCCACCCGTCAGCGCGGTCAGCACCTGCCCTTGATCCGGTGTGGTATCGCTGATCAGCAACGCGCCTGTCGGTGCATCGTTGACGTTGGCCACCGGCCCCAGGATGTTGGACGAAGCGCTTTCGGCCGCACCGAAGTCATCCACGTAGCCGATTACCACGCGCACTTCCTGGCCGACCTGAGCCTGGCCAAGCGCGAACGTGCTACCGGTAGCACCGTCGATGTTGACGAAGCCAGGCCCGTTGCTCGCCTGCCATTGGTAGGTGAACTGCGGATTGCTGAGGCCATCAATGTCGATGATGCTCGACGGGTCAGCGGTCAACACTTGGTTCTGCACTGCAAGCCCGGTTACGGTCGGCCCTGCAGTCGGTGCATCGTTGACGTTGTCCACCGGCCCCAGGATGTTGGACGAAGCGCTTTCGGCCACACCGAAGTCATCCACGTAACCGATCACCACGCGCATTTCCTGGCCGACCTGAGCCTGGCCAAGCGCGAACGTGCTACCGGTAGCGCCGGCGATGTTGACGAAGCCAAGCCCGTCGTTCGCCTGCCACTGGTAGGTGAACTGCGGATTGCTCAGGCCATCGAGGTCGATGATGCTCGACGGGGCAGCGGTCAACACCTGGTTCTGCACTGCAAGCCCGGTGACGGTCGGCCCTTCGGTCGGTGTACTGTTCCCCGACGAGTCGACGATCTCCAGCGTGCCCTTGGCATCCTGATACACCGCACGGACGCGGATGTTCAGGCCCGCCACATCGTCCGCCACCCGGTAGGTGGTGCCGATCGCCCGCGATACCTCGCCAGCGGCGATAAAGGTGATGTCTTCAAAGACGCCCGACCCGGCAATGTTTTCGACCTGCCAGTAGTAAGCCACCCCACCGGTCACAGCTCCGGTCGGGTTGGCCACACTCTGGTTGTCCGCGTCGTGTACCGCCCGATCGCTGACGCGCAGCAACTGGCCGGCGACAGGCGTTTCATCACGCACACCGGTGGCAGCATCGAGGATTGCCAGATGACCCGATGGGCCGTTGTTTTGGGCGGTGCCCACTCCGGACGACTGCGCGACGTCAGCGAACTGCAGACGCTCGATGCCCGTCAAGCGATCGACGCCATCACGCCCCGCTACCGAGTCGGTCACAACGACAGTGTTGCCATCGATCTCGACGCTGTACTCCGCCGCATTACCGGAGAACAGCGCGGTGTCGAAGCTGTCATTGCCGGTCAGAATCTCCCGCACGATGACCAACTGGCCTGGGTTGTAAGTACCGTTCAGCATCAGCTGCACCATCGGCGCCATGCTGTCGAACGTGGCGATTTCCGGGCCAGTGCCGTCAGCGTTCGCCCGAACACTGATGCGTACGTTCAGCCACTTGTCACCATCGATGATGTCGTCACCACCGCGACCTTCGATCAGGTCGCTACCACTACCGCCGAGGATGATGTTGCCGCCGTCGAAGAACGTCGCTCCGGCTGGCAGCAAATCAGCCAGGCCGTTGATCAGGTTGATGTTGGTCAGCACACTACCGGTTGCCCCCGCAGTGGGCAGCGATGTGGCATCTTCGTTATCACCGCGCAGGAAGTCACCGTGCGATGAACCCGACAGACCTTCCACGATGTCGAAACGCACCAGCGCCGAAGCACCCGAACCCGGCACGGGTGGAACATCGAAAAAGCGGTCGCTGTAATCGATGGTCACGCCCTGGGCGAGGTCCTTGAAGGTTGCCCAGTCATAGCCGGAGCCGCCGATATAGCGGTCCCCCATGCCGAGACTGCCGACCATGATGTCGTCGCCGCCTTCGGCATTGAACTTATCGTTCTCGTTACCGCCGATGAACACATCGTTGCCGATCACCAGGTCATTGCCAGCCGGGTCGAAGTTGTCGCCAGGTGCACCGTCCGAAGTGCCCTTCTCGATCCAGTCGTCGCCTTCGTTACCCATGTCCTGTTCGTTGGCTTTGCTGCCCAGGATGAAGTCGTTGCCCTGGCCACCAATGGCCTCGGAAGCGTCCTCACCAGTCACGATGAAGTCATTGCCGAACCCGCCAATGATCAGGTTGATGCCGTTGCCTCCGTGCAGCACGTCGTTGCCGTCGCCACCCTGGATGTTATCGTCGCCACCGAGGTCGGTGATGATGTCGTCGCCGGCGCCACCGCGCAGTTGATCGTTGCCGTTACCGCCTTCGATGCGATCGTTGCCGGCATCACCCCAGACCGTGTCATCGCCACCACCCGAGACGAGGATGTCTGCGCCGTTGGTGCCGCCCAGCACGATATGCTCGTCACCCGAGTACCGGATGTAGTTGGCGTCCGGCCCCGCCGTCAGCGGGTTGTCGCGGAATACCACCTGCTCGTTGTTGTCGGAAAGCGGATCGGCGTTGCCCAGGCCATCGTTGTACTGCTTGCTCTGGTCCCTTTCCAGATAGTACGCAGGGTCCGAGAACACCAGGCCTGGCAAGTGCGTGGCCGAGGTGTTGGCCATGATCAGTTTGGCGAACGAGTTGCTTTCCAGTTCGGCGTTCATCGACAGGCCAGCGGTACGCTCCAGGTAGTAGAAGCGGTCACCGTCCTGCAGTTTTTCCAGCTGGTTCTCGAACACGAAGTTGAAGGTCGTGCCGAGCATGCCGCCGAACGGGGTTTTCTCTTCAGCCAGGCCGCCGATCCAGAGGTCGATGGCATCGACCCCCGTGACCGTCACACCCCTCAGATCGTCGGCAGTCCCCAGCACCCCATCCTTGCCGGCCAGTGTTACGTTGGCCCAGGCACCGCTGCCATTGAGGAAGGCCAAGCGGTCAGACGGCGCATCAACACCACCAAATACCAGCGCCATCGCTGCAGCGCGTTTGTCTGCCAGCGTGGTCGCCTCCGTGATCGTGTCATGCGTGCCATAGGCCGCGATGAAGTTGATCAACGACTCTGGATGTTTCAGGTGCTGCACCAGGTCAACCCAGCTGCTGTACGGCTTGAGTTGGGTATCACCGGTTTGGCTGAAGATGTCGCGGCGGATCGCATTGAGCGAGGGAATCCCCACGTCGCGACCACGGGCAATGTTGATCGCCGGCAGGTCAAGCGGCAGACCGAGCAGGTTATTGCGCAGCGCCTCGGTGACGAACTCGTCGATTTCGTTACCGGCTTGCCGAGTCACCCCACGTATGATCGCACTGGTCGCATCCTCTGGCGTCACACCACTGGCGGCGTACGCCAACGGGTTGAGGAACGCCGCGATCAAGCCGATTTGCTGATTCGGATCACCGTTGTTCGGATCGCCAACCACGTTGAAATTGACGTCGAAACGATCGACGGTCTCGGTCAGCATCGAGTGGCCAAACCGGTACACGGTGTGGGCGAACTCGGCGACGATCGAGGCATCGAGGTCGACGTCATAGACTTGGGTCGGTGCGAAGAACAAGTCGACCCTGGGCTGGATGGTCCGCGCAAACTCCTCGAACACCAGGTGCTGATACTGCATCTCGGTGCCGAACTTGGCAGCCTGGAACAAGCGCTCGCCATTCCACACCAGCGCATCGATCTCAGCCTGGTTGGCTGGCAACGCGTTCACCGGATTGAGCAGCCACTCGTTGAGGAAGGCCACGTCACCCGAATCGAGCACGGTGTCCTTGGTCTGTGCGACCAACCGATTATGCTCGGAGTGGAAGATCGCATGCACCGCGGTCAGGCCGATGTTCTCGTTGACCCGGCCATCGCCAGCGATGTAGTGCGCGTCGAGCAGCTCGTTGTCATAGGTCAGGTTGTTGCCGCCTGGGCCAGCTGGCTGCGCATTGCCGACATCAGTGTCAGCATCCGCCTGCAGAACCCCGCCGACGATTACCGGCGCTGCATTGTTATTAATGTCGATGAGGAACTGGTGACCGGTGCGCACAGCATTGGTCAGGCTAATGGGGGAAAGCGGATTGCCTTCGACAAGGACGTCATCAGCCGTGCCACCCAGACCGTCAGCCCCCTTCATCACGACCATAGGGAAGCCGTTCGGCCCCTTGATGAAATTGCCGTAAGCGTCAGTCGCCAACAACGGGGCGTTACCGACGTCGGCATCGGTAAGGTGGATACCGAGGATGTCGTTGGCCTGCGCCTTGACCACCTTCCAGGTCGCCATACCACCGATTTCGCTGTCGTCCGCGGAACCATACTTGCCATCCGCTCCCAGGTCACGGTTAGTGATCAGCCTGCCGGTCGCGATGGGGCCGTTGTCGGTCAGCTCATAACCGCGCAGGAAAACCTGGTGCGACGGGTGCGAGCTGTAGGTCTGGTTTTGGTCCACGAACGGCGAGGTGGTGTTGGTGTGCTCATGGATGTCGTCGGCCGTGCCGAGAACGCCATCCGCCCCTGGCAGGTTGGTCGCGCGGGTCAGCACCATGAAGTTGGCGTTGCCGCCTGGCACATACAGCGGATCATCCGCTTGCAGCGGGATGAAAATGGTGCCCGAACCGCCTTTGGTCACCAGGTCCAGACCGTGATCGAAGAACTGCCCGAAGAAGGTCATCCAGGCGTTGAACGGCGCGGACAACCCCGCATCCGCCGCGGTGTTCTCGAACAGGTACACATCGTGGTCGTCGGCAGTACCGAACTGACCATCCATGCCGGGGCTGGCGACTATCCGTACGCCATCCTTGAGTACGTCGTCGTTACCCACCGTGCCGAAGTTGAGCTCACCGTCCGCACCCGGGTCGTAAGCCGTGGCATAGGCCGCCGGGTTGTTCGAGGTCTGGTCGACGATCAGATTACTGATGATGCGCGGCTGCGAGTCAAACACATAGCCGCTGTTCTGCTGGTACGACGATCCCGGGATGGCCGGCGAGCCGGGGCCAAAGAACCCGGCAGGTGCACCTTCCGCCGGATTGAAGACCGGATCGGTCAAGCGCGGAAAGGTGTTATCCGCGGCACCAAACTCGGTGTTATTAATGCCGTTGAGGTTCATCAGGTTGTTGTTCGAGCCATCGACCGCACGCAGGCCCAATGGTGCGCGGATATTCGGGATCAGCGAGAGGATGTCCTGACCGGCCGCGTCTGCCTCGGCAATCTTGATTTGATCAAGAATGAAGTTGAGGTCGGAGCGGACCATGTGAAGGCCCGCGCCACCCGCAGTGGCATCGACGACAGGTGTCGGCGCCGTCGGCACAACCGGCGCGCCGGGAACCACCACGGCCGTCGGCTGCGAGAACACTATTTCAGTCGTGCCATGACCATCCTGGTAGATCGCCTTGACCCGCAGTGACAGCCCGGCAAGATCCGGGGAGACCTTGAACGCGGTGCCGTCGGCACTTTGGAACGCAAGGTCGCCGGCCGGCAACAGGATGATGTCCTCGAATACGCCGGTGCCTGGATTTGCCTCGAACTGCCAATAGTAGGAAACCGAGGTGTTGTTGACAGTACCCTGCAGATTACCCACCGCGATGTTGTTGGCATCGCGCACACCGGCCATGCTCACGGTCAGTGTGTCGCCCACTGTTATCGCGCCGCCGTTTCCGTCCGTGACAGTCGGCCTGCCCACCGGTTGTGCATTCAGCCCCGTCACCAGCACTTGCTGGGTATCGGCGAACTGCAGGCGTTCGATATGCAGCAAGGTATCGGTGCCGTCGCGACCCGCTACGGTATCTGCCACCGTCCACACATCGTCCGCCACATTGTCCGTGCCGCGGGTGTCATGCGTCACCACATACTCGGACTGGAGCCCGGAGAAAATGGCGGTGTCAAAGGCCGCCCCGCCCGTCGAGGTGCCGGACATGATTTCCCGCACCGCCTTGAGCTGACCTGGGTTATAGGTGCGGTCCAGCATGAGCGGGATCATATCGACCATGCTGTCGAAGGAGGCGATCTCGGGACCGGTATGGTTGACGTCGTCGGCGGCATACACCGCAATTCTGACGTTGATCCATTTGTCGCCATCGATCAGATCATCGCCCCCGCGGCCCTCGATCAGGTCACTGCCATTGCCACCGAGGATGATGTTGCCAGTGGCAAAGCCAGTGGTCGGCAAACCGGCATCGGCCAGAAACTGCTCCAGTCCACGGATCAACGCCACATTGGTCAATGCACCGCCCGTGGCACCACCGTGGTTGACGAGAGTGACCGCATCAACATCATCGCCTTTGAGCACATCGCCGAATTTCGAACCGGACAAGCCTTCGACCTCGGCAAAACGGTCGAGAATCGAGGCCGGCGAGGCGCCGACCGGATTGAACACCCCGGCGTTCTGGTTTGGCGCGTTGCCGTGTGGCTGCGCTAGCGCGGCCAAGGACAGGTCAACGGTCACGCCGACCCTGTCATTTTTGTAGGTCACCCAGTCGAAACCGGACATGCCGTCCATCTTGTCCTGGGCATCGCTGCCGACAAAGATGTCATCGCCACCCTCGCCGATCATTTCGTCGAAGCCACCACCACCGACAAAGATATCGTTGCCGACCACATCGTCATTGAGCAACGGCGAGAAGTTATCGCCAGGCGCACCGTCCTGCATGCCGTTCTCGATCCAGTCATCACCTTCGTTGCCGGTAGGTGGCAGGTTGGTCTTGGCGCCGAGGATGAAATCGTCACCCTGACCGCCGAAGGTGGTGGTGATGTCTTCAGTGGTGACGATGAAGTCCTGGCCATCGCCTCCAAGGATCAGGTTGCCTAAAGCAAGCATGCTACCGGCCACGATCACATCGTTACCGGCATTGCCTTCCAGACGGTTGTCGCCGAACGAGTCGGTGATGATGTCATCGCCCGCGCCACCGAGTACCGCATCGTTCCCGGCGCCGCCTTCGAGGCGGTCGTTGCCTGCATCGCCGTAAACAGTGTCATCGCCGTCACCGGAGATGATGATGTCATTGCCGGCGGTGCCGCCCAGGACGACATGGTCTTCACCGGTATATTGCAGATAATTACTGTCCGCACCCACGGTGTCGGGGTTGTCGCGGATCACCAGCGGCACGATTTCCACGCCGTTGATCATGAGGCCGCCCGTTGGATCGGCTTTGCCGTCCGCGCCAAGGTTAGTGAACTGATTGGCCTGATTCACTTCGAGGCTGAACGTCGGCGTCAGGAACACGGTGTTCGACAGGTGGGTGACATCGCTGTTGAGCATGATCAGCTTGGCAAAGGAGTTGTTCTCCAACTCGGTGCCGAAGTTCAGGCCTGCGGTACGCGACAGGTAGTAGAAGCGGTCGCCGTTCTGCAACGCCTCCAGCTGGGTTTCAAACACGAAGTTGAACGTCGAGCCGAGCATGCCGCCGAACGGCATTTTCTTCTCGGCGAGTCCACCGACCCAGAAGTCGATGTCGTCGAGGCCGGTGATCGTCACACCCGTCACGTCGTCGGCAGTACCCAGCAGCCCATCCTTGCCGGCCAGCGTTACGTTGGCATAAGCACCGGTGCTGTTGAGGAAGTCCAGGCGGTCAGCCGGTGAACCAGAACCGCCGAATACCAGCGCCAAGGCTGCAGCGCGTTTGTCTGCCAATGTGGTCGCCGCCGTAATCGTGTCATGCGTGCCATAGGCAGCGATGAAGTTGACCAACGACTCGGGGTGCTTGAGGTGGTCCGCAAAATCAGCCCAACTGATGTACGGCTTGAGTTGGCTGTCGCCGGTTGATGTGTACATCTCACGGCGCGCTTCATTCAACGTGGGGATGCCAGTGTCGCGACCACGCGCCAGGTTCAGGGCCGGCAAATCGAGCGGTAGACCGAGCAGATTGTTGCGCAACGCTTCGGTGACGAACTCGTCGATCTCGTTGCCGAGCTGGCGGGTCACACCGCGAATGATCGCCCCTGCCGCTTCGTCCGCAGTCGCCCCGCTGCCGGCAAACGCCAGCGGGTTGAGGAAGGCCGCGATTAGACCCATTTGCGAGTCAGGGTTGTTCGGGTCAGTGAGGAGCGGATTGAACTCGGGGTCAAAGCGATCGACAGTCTCGGTCAACATCGAGTGACCGAAGCGGTACACCACGTGGGCGAACTCGGCGAGGATTGCCGGGTTGATCGAGGTGTCATACCCGTTGGGTGCAAGGAATCCGTCGATCTGCGGCTGAACGGTCCGCGCGAACTCCTCGAACACCAGGTGCTGGTACTGCATCTCGGTGCCGAACTTGGCGGCCTGGAACAGGCGTTCGCCGTCCCACACCAATGCCGCGATTTCAGCGGGTGTAGTCGGTATGGCGGCCACGTCGTCCACCAGCCACTCATTGAGGAAGGCCAGATCGCCGGCGGCAAGGAGGGTGTCCTTGGTTTGCTGGACCAGGCGGTTGTGCTCGGAGTGGAACACATGGTGCACCGTGGTCAGGCCGATGTTCTCGTTCACCCGGCCGTCGCCGGCAATGTAGTGAGCGTCGAGCAGTTCGTTGTCGTAGGTCAGGTTGTTGCCGCCCGCACCAACCGGTTGAGCATTGCCGATATCAGTGTCAGCATCCGCCTGCAGAACCCCGCCGACGACTACCGGCGCGGCATTGTGGGCGATGTCGTCGAGGAAGCCATGCCCGGCGCTCACGGCGCTGGCCAGGCTGATCGGAGCATCCCGGTTGCCTTCGACCAGTTGAGTGACGTCATCCGCTGTCCCGGCGATCCCGTCAGCACCGTTGCTGACGCGCATCACCACCTGCGGCATGCCGCTCGCCCCCCGGATGAAGTTGCCATACGCATCGGTTGCCAGCAGCGGCACGCTGTGCACATCGGCGTCGGTCAGGTTGATACCGAGAATGTCACGGGCCTGGGCCTTGACCACCGCCCAGGTCGCCATGCCGCCATTTGTGCCGTCACCATCATCGGCAGTGCCGAACTTGCCATCGGCGCCGAGATCGCGGTTGGTAATCAAGCGCCCCGTTGCAACAGGGTCACCTGCCGCGTTGAGGACATACTCGCGCAGGAACACCTGATGCGAGGGGTGCGAGCTGTAAGTTTGGCTTTGGTCCACGAACGGCGAGGTGGTGTTGGGCTGGCCATCATCGGCAGTGCCGAGTATTCCGTCCGCGCCGGGGGTATGCACTGCACGTGGCAGCACCATGAAGTTGGTCGGGCTGCCCGGTACGAACAACGGATCGTCCGGCTGCAACGGAACAAAAACGAAGTCGGTACTGCTCTTGGTGACCAGGTCGAGGCCGTGGTCGAAGAACTGGCCGAAGAAGGTCATCCACGAGTTGAAGCCGGCGGTCAGACCGGCGTCCGCCGACACGTTGGGGATGAAGAACACTTCCTTGTCGTCGGCCGTGCCGAACACGCCATCCAGACCGGGGCTGATCACCGGGTCTGCACCGCCGTTCGCCGCTACTGCGGCCGGGTTGTTGGCGGTCTGGTCGACAATCAGGTTACTGATAATCCGTGGCTGCGGGTCGACCACCGTCCCTGACGCGGCATAGGCCGCTCGATACTGGGCATCAAGCAGGCGCAGGAAGGAATTGTCCGCGGCGCCAAACTCGCTTTGCCCGGCGACCAGATTGTTGTAGCTGCCATCGACGGTACGCAGGCCGAATGGCACTTGGCTGTTGGGTAGCAAATCACTGAGGCTGGCGCCGTCGGCATGCGCTTCTGCGATGAAGATTTGCTTGAGGATGAACTCCAGGTCCGACTTGTTGAAATTGGCCATTTTAATTGCCCTCGATCTCTTTGGGGAAAGGACACGGGACGATAAGAATCCTCCCGCGCCCAGTCCGGTGCTGGCTTGCGCAGTGTGTTGGTTCTTTTTTTTTGGCGATCGCTGGCGCGGGATGGCAAAGCCGTTACACGGCCCCCCGGGATGCGCGCCTGGAATTCGCGAAAGAATGGCTCGCTCGGCGATTAGGCAGAGCGAACCCGAGCCTTGGGTGGGCCATGGAAACTTGAAGTAACGGCGAACTTCCTGAACAGCCCCTTCACTCCGCAGTAGAACGAAATCATCGACATGGTGTGCTCCATCGGGAAAATCATCACACCTTGCGTTGCCAAAAAGTTGACAGGCTTCAGGCGAGCGGCTCCCTCAATGACTGAGACTAAAGTTGCATAGCGAAAAATTGTCAATTTTACGACACGCAAAACAGACGACCGGTGATTGACCTCCTAACTAGCTGTTTTTATGAGATTTATAGGAATTCATTCGCGGCATTAGAGCGAAATGTTATTTCAGATTGTTTCGACGACACCTACGCTGCTGCCATGAGAGCGACGCAGTGATTTGCAGGTGATGCGCCCCTAGAGCGACCAACCTGTGTATCGACAAACTGCCTGTGGACTACATCTGTTAGCTGTTGCGCCGCAAGGGCTAACGGCTTTTCGAAGAGGGGTCACCCAAATGCACAAACAATCGAGCACTCGATCAGAACTGGCTGACGCACTTTTTCGACTTCGCCGCAGTTTTTACTCGCTGGCAGGGTTCAGCGGCGTCATCAACGTCATGATGTTGACGCCAGCTATATATATGCTGCAGGTCTATGATCGGGCATTGGTCAGTCGCAACGTCACAACGTTGACGATGTTGACCATTCTGGTGATAGGCCTGTTCTTGCTGATGGCCACGCTGGAAATGTTCCGCACCCGCGTGCTGATCCGGGTCGGCAACTGCCTCGATATGGACCTCAATCGACGCATTTTCACTGCAGCATTCGAGCGCAACCTGAGCCGCGCCGGTGGGAATCCGGCCCAGGCCCTGCAGGATCTCGCGCAGGTGCGACAGTTCCTCACCGGCAATGGCCTGTTCGCTTTCTTTGATGCGCCATGGACGCCGATCTACCTGCTGGTCGCCTATCTGATCCACCCGCTGCTCGGACTGGTCACGCTGATCGGCTCGCTGATTCTGGTGGGCCTGGCTTATCTCACCGAGAAGGCGACGCAAAAGCCGCTGGCCGAAGCCAATCAGGCCGCCCTCTCCTCCGCCAGCTACGCCAACAATAACCTGCGCAACGCCGAGGTCATCGAGGCCATGGGCATGCTGCCGTCGATCGGCAAGCGCTGGTACCAAAGCCATTTGCGCATACTGGAAATGCAGACCCTGGCCTCCGACCGTGCCGCCCTGATCAGCAGCACCGGGCGCTTCGTGCGTATCACTTTGCAGTCGCTGATCCTCGGTGCCGGCGCGCTGCTGGCGATCGAAGGCAAGATCACCCCCGGGATGATGATTGCTTGCTCGATCCTCACCGGCCGCGCGCTGGGCCCGGTGGAACAAGTCATCGCATCGTGGAAGCAGCTGCTTGGCTGCCGTTCGGCTTGGGGCCGGCTGAACGAGATGCTGAACGACTATCCGCGCCGGCCACCGAGCATGTCACTGCAGCGGCCGCTGGGCATGCTGGCGGTGGAGAATGTGTTTGCTGGCGCCCCCGGCACCGGCAACACGATTCTGCGCGGGGTGAGCTTCAATCTTTCCCCCGGCGAAAGCCTTGGCATTATCGGTCCATCCGCCTCGGGCAAATCCACCCTCGCCCGCCTGTTGGTCGGCGTCTGGCCGGCACAGGCCGGCAAGGTGCGCCTGGACGGCGCGGACATATTCACCTGGAACAAGGGCGAACTTGGACCCTGGCTCGGTTACCTGCCACAGGACGTGGAGCTGTTCGAGGGCACCATCGCCGACAACATTGCGCGCTTTGGCGAAGTGGACAGCGACGCGGTCATCCGCGCCGCCAGGACTACTGGAGTGCACGAGATGATCCTGCGTCTTGCGCAGGGTTATGAGACCCGTCTGGGCACCGATGGCAGCCCGCTTTCCGGTGGCCAGAAGCAACGCATCGCCTTGGCCCGCGCGCTGTATGGAGAACCCAATCTGATTGTGCTGGACGAGCCGAACGCCAACCTCGACGACATCGGTGAAAAGGCCTTGGTCGATGCGCTGGCCCAACTCAAAAACCGCGGTGCCACCGTCATTCTGATTTCCCACCGTCCCAATGTGCTTTGCGCCGTCGATAAGGTGTTGATGCTGCGAGACGGCGGCGTGCAGATGCTCGGCACTCGCGACGAAGTATTCGCAGCGCTGCGCAAGGCCAGTGTGATGCCTGCAGGCGCGTCAACTCCGCTGGCCTCCGTCAAAGCACGGGAGTAACCGATCATGCAAATGAGCCAACACACCGACATGATTCACACCGACCCCAGGAACGTGGTGGATCTGGACGTCGGTAAACCCGTGCGCTGGGGCATGTTGCTGATGGTCGCTGGCTTCGGCGGCTTCCTCCTGTGGTCCTGGCTGGCGCCGCTGGATGCCGGCGTGGTCGCGACAGGCACGGTAAAAATCACCAGCAATCGCAAAGCCGTGCAGCATCTGAGCGGCGGCACCGTGGAGGCCATTCTTGTTCGCGAAGGCGATACAGTGAAAAAAGGCCAGGAGGTGGTCCGCCTCGACTCGCTGCGTGCCGCTGCCGAACAGGGTGCGGTCAGCGCCCAGTACATCGTCAGCAAGACTGTGGAAAACCGCCTGGAAGCGGAACGTGACGGCCGCGATGTGGTGAACTACGATCCCGAATTGATCAAGCGCTTCGGGAATGACTACCGCCTGGTGGCCGCCATGGATCTGCAACAACGCCTGCTGGACACCCGGCGTGCTGGCCTCGCTGGCGAAATCAGCATCCTGCAGGAAAACCTCGCGGCGTCGGCGGTGCAGCTCAAGGGTCTGCAGCAGGTCTATGGCGCCCGCACCTCGCAGATCAACTTCCTCAGCCAGGAACTAACAGGCACCCGCGCGCTGGCGGCCGAAGGCTATGTCCCGCGCAACCGTCTGCTTGAGCTGGAACGCAGCAATGCCGACCTCTCCGCCGGCCAGGCCGAGAACCTCAACAACATCGCTCGGGTGCGTAGCCAGACCACCGAAATCAAGCTGCGCATCCTGCAGCGCCAGCACGATTACCTGAAGGAAGTCGAATCGCAGCTCACCGACACCGCCAAGGAAAATACCACCCTGGCCGACCGCTTGCGTGCGCTGGACTATGAAGTGACCCACACGGTGATTCGATCGCCCATCGATGGCATGGTCCAGTCCCTGAGCATCGCTACCGTCGGCGGGATCATTCAGCCCGGCTTCAAGATCATGGAAATCGTTCCAGACAACGAACCGCTGCAGGTCGACGCGATGATTCCCGTGCAGGCCATCGACAAGATGGTCCCCGGCCTGGCCGTGGACATCGCCTTCCCGGCCTTCAACCATGCCCGCACGCCCAACATACCCGGCCGCGTGAAGACCGTCTCCGCCGACCGCCTGCTCGACGAGGAAAGCAAGCAACCGTTCTATCTGGCTCAGGTAGAAGTCACGCCCGATGGCATGAGCCTTCTTGGCAGCAATCACATTCGTCCCGGTATGCCCGCCAGCGTCACCATCAAGACTGGCGAGCGCAACATGATGAGCTATCTTCTCAAACCAATGCTTGAGCGTGTTGACAGCTCCTTCAAGGAACAATGAAATGGACCGTCATTGCCTGTTCTTCAGCCTGTTGGCGCTGTCCCTCCCGACCAGCGCCATGGACCTCAAACAAGCCTGGGATCTGTTGCAGTACCAAGGCCCCGTCTATCGCGCCGCCGTGCATGAAAAAGAGGCCGGTGCGCAAAACCGCGACATCGGCTTGGCCGGCCTGCTACCGCAGATCAATGCCTCGGCCTACGACAACAAGGTCAATGGCACCCAACGCCAGAGCGGCGTCGAAAGAGATCTCGACTACACCTCCAAGGGCGCTAACGTGCGCTTGCGCCAGCCGCTGTTCAACAAACAGAAAATGGCCGAATACCGCCAGGGCAAGCAGCGTGCCGACTACAGCGTCGCGGTGTTCGATGCCAAGAGTCAGGACGCCGCAGTGCGCCTGGCTCAAAGCTATTTCGACGTGCTCCTCGCCAGCGAAACCATCACCCTTGCCAAGTCCAAACTGAACGCCTTCGACGAGCAACTCGCTTCGGCGAAACGGCGCATGGAGTTGGGGGCCGGTACCGTCACCGACATCGACGAGTCGGCCGCTCGCCGCGACCTCGCCGTGGTTGAGCTGATCGAAGCGCAGGACAACCTGGTCAACGCGCGCCGCAAGCTTGAGGAATTTATCGGTGAAACCCCCGAATCGCTGACCACCTTGCGTCCGAGCTTCGATACACCACCGCTGCTACCTAGCAACCTGCAAGACTGGTTGGTCAAAGCCCAGACCGACAGCCCGCTGATCCATGCGCGCCGTCATAGCAGCGACCTCGCCGAAGAAGAAGTGAAGCGCGCCAAGGCCGGCCACTGGCCAACACTGGATTTCGTGGCCGGCTACACCGCGGGTCAGAGCCAATCAATCTCCGAGCTGAATCAACGCAACCGCTACGCCTCAATCGGGCTGGAAGTAAACTTCCCGTTGTACAGCGGTGGCGGCACCAGCGCGTTGACACGCCAGGCCAGTGCCAATAGCTATAAGGCCCTGGACGAACTCGACGCCACGCGCCAGGAAGTCATCACCGGTACCACCCGTGAGTATCGCGGCGTAGAGAGCGGCGCCCAACGTATTCGCGCGCTGGAGAAGGCAGTGGAGTCCAACGAACGCTCACTGAATTCGACACGCAAGGGCTTCAAAGAGGGGGGCACCAGCACCAATGCGGACGTCCTCAATGCCGAAGAGCTGCTCTTCGTTGCGCGCCACGATCTGTTCGAGGCCAAGCTGCGCTACTTGATGTCGCGCCTGCGTCTGGCCTCTTCGGTGGGCAGTCTGGGCGACGACGATATCGACCACATCAACGACTACCTCGGCCCGGAACTGTTGGTCACCAACTGACTTTCACCTGTGCGGCACTTCTACAAGGTGGTCGGCAAAACCCGGGCACAATCTCCCGTGCATGAAAGGTGGAGAGTCGAGGAGCCGCGCATGATGGCTGCCGGCAGTTGCTGGAACGTTATTTCCCCCGCGCGCGCGAGCATATCGCGCCCGCTTCCTGACCGAGATGGTTGAGCATCATCGCGTTGGCTCCGCTGAACCAATGCGAGGCGACTTGCTCGCGGTCTGGCCCCATGATCGCGGCCGTCCCCGCGAAACCCGGCATGCTTTTTTGACTGAATTGATCGACATTTTCGAGGCCGTGTAAGCGTCAACGGGAGCAAGCCCCTCACCCGTTTCAGATGCGGATTTCGCTGGTCGGGATAACGTCGATCCGCGCCACGGGCCCCGTCAAGTGCGCCAGGTCTGCGTTGTGCTCGGTGATGATGTCTTCGGCGGCGAGGTTGCCGTTGTCGACGGTGGAATGCGCATCGGCGGCGAGCACTACGTCATAGCCCAGGTTCAGGGCCTGGCGGACAGTGGCGTTGACGCAATAGTCGGTTTGCAGCCCGCAGATGATCAGTCGATCAGTTCCCTGGTCTTGCAGCAATGATTGCAAGTGGGTCTGGTAGAACGAGTCTCGATTGGTTTTTCGCACGCGAAGGTCTTGCGGCGAAGTCTTCAGGCTTTCGGCCAGTTGCCAGCCTTCGGAACCGTGTTGCAGCAGGTCGCCCTTTTCTTCGTGCTGGATGAGGATGACCGGGATGCCTGCTTCGCGAGCCTTGGCACTGAGGTCGTTGATGTTCTCGATAACACGCTTGATCTCAAAACATGCGTACTCGCCAGTGCACAGGGTGCGCTGGACGTCGATGATCAGCAGTGCGGTAGCCATGAGTTCCCGTCCTTGATGGGTCGGTGAATCGGCAACGGATTTAGAATCCGCTCCCCTTTTAACGTGTAGCAGCTGCCGAGCCTGCGAGGCTGCGTTCGACTGCGAAGCGGTCGTAATCCAGCGAATGTGCTCTACCTGAATGAACACGGTCAACCGATTTACGACTGCTACGCAGTCGAACGCAGCCTCGCAGGCTCGACAGCTGCTACGGGATCGGGGGCCACCCTCAAGGATCGGGATGGCCTCGATCTGCCTCAATAACCGAGCGACAACCCGGTATTACGACGTGGATCGTTCGCCCCATAGAAGCGGTTTTTGCCCACTGGTTTGCCTTCCAGCGAAGGCGCGCCAACCAGTATCGCCGCCACATGATTGGCGTCCTGCGGCCCGGCAAACTTGTGCCCCCAACTTTCGAGCATCTTCACCGTATCAGGGCTGGTGGTGAAGGTCTCCAGGTTGGTCTCTTCCGGCAACCACTGCTGGTGGAAACGCGGTGCATCGACCGCTTCCTGGATGTTCATGCCGTAGTCGATCACGTTGAGCATGGTCAGCAAGGTCGCGGTGATGATGCGGCTGCCTCCGGGGGTGCCGACCACCATTACCACTTTGCCGTCCTTGGTGACGATGGTCGGGCTCATGGACGACAGCGGCGCCTTGCCGGGTGCGATGGCATTGGCCTCCCCTTGCACCAGGCCGTACATGTTTGGCACGCCGATTTTCGAGGTGAAGTCATCCATTTCGTCGTTGAGAATGACCCCGGTTTTGCTGGCCATGACGCCGGCGCCGAACCAGTCGTTCAAGGTGTAGGTCACCGAGACCGCGTTGCCCCATTTATCGACGATGGAGTAATGGGTGGTGTTGCTGCCTTCATGGGGCGCTACGCCGGGTTTGAGCTCGCGGGACACACCGGCCTTTTGCGGATCGATGGCGGTGCGGATTTTGGTGGCGTAATTTTTATCCAGCAGATGGTCGATTGGGTTCTTCACGAAATCCGGGTCGCCCAGGTAGCTGTTGCGATCCACATAAGCGTGGCGCATCGCTTCGATCTGGTAGTGCATGCTCTGGGCCGAGTGATAGCCCAGGTCTTTCATCGGATAGCCTTCGAGAATGTTCATGATCTCGCAAATCACCACGCCGCCGGAACTTGGCGGTGGCGCTGAAACCACGTGATAGCCGCGGTAATCGCATTCGATCGGGGCCAGTTCGCGGGTCTTGTATTTGTCGAGGTCGGCCTGGGTGATGATGCCTTTGTTGGCCTGGCTGGCGGTGACGATGGCATCGGCCACCCAGCCTTTATAGAAGCCGTCGGCGCCCTTCTCGGAGATTTCCTGCAGGGTCTTGCCGAGGTCTTTTTGCACCAGTTTCTGACCGACTTGCATCGGCTCGCCGTTGCTCAGGAATATCGAGCCGGAATCCTTGATGTCCTTCTTGAACACGTCGGTGGCATATTCCAGCAACTCGACATCGCCCTGCTCCAGCACAAAACCGTCTTCGGCGAGCTTGATAGCCGGGGCGATCACTTCCTTGCGCGGTTTGGTGCCGTATTTCTTCAGCGCCAGTTCCATGCCCGACACGGTACCCGGCACGCCAACGGCCAGATGGCCACGGGTGCTCAGGTCAGGGACGACGTTGCCCTCCTTATCGAGGTACATGTCGGCGGTGGCGGCCAGCGGTGCTTTTTCACGGAAGTCGAGGAAGGTCTTGCGCCCGTCCGCCAACTGAATGGTCATGAAACCGCCGCCGCCCAGATTACCCGCCGCGGGATAAACCACCGCCAGCGCATAACCGACCGCTACCGCGGCATCGACGGCGTTGCCGCCGTTCTTGAGCACATCGACGCCCACGTGACTGGCCAGATGCTGGGCGGTGACGACCATGCCGTTTTCGGCCGCAACCGGCGCCACGGAGGCCGCGTAAGCACTGAGGCAGCTGAGCGCCAATGAGGTCGCAATCAGCGATTTGGCAAAAGGTTCGAACTTCATGAGTCGGTCTCTTTTTGTTTTTAGGTTCTGTAAAAAAACAGAGGGAAGGCTTCAAGAGCAGAAGCAAGTATGGCTGGGATTGCGTATTGCGCCTCCCCGTCGAGGCAGTATGCTTGGCCTCTGCTCAGCACTTTTACGGAGTCCACCGGCATGAGTTACACCTTCATCACCCTCGCATCCCCGGTGGGCGAGTTGAAGCTGGTCGCGAACGGCTCACGACTGGCAGCTATCCTCTGGGAAAACGACAAACCCGAGCGGGTGCCGCTTGGGCCGATGCGCGAGGCGCCGGATCATCCGATCCTGATGCGCACCGCTCAGCAACTGCGGGAATACTTTGCGGGCACGCGCAGTCGTTTCGACCTGGAACTGGATTTTGCCGGGACGGAATTTCAGAAGAAGGTCTGGGCGGCGTTGCTGACCATTCCGTTTGGCGAGACTCGCAGCTATAGCGAGATTGCCCAACAGATCGGCAATCCCAGTGCAGTGAGGGCGGTGGGTGCGGCGAATGGCAAGAACCCGATTTCGATCATTGCGCCGTGCCATCGGGTGATTGGCGCTTCGGGGAAACTCACCGGGTTTGCCGGTGGGCTTGAGGCGAAGGAGCGGCTGCTGACACTAGAGAGCTGCGAGTGGTCAGGGGCCAGCAGGATGGATGATTCGTTTTGATGTAACGGAACACCTATATCGTCGCCCGCAATTCCCGTGGCGACAGGCCATAGTGTGAGCGAAAGCGCACGGCAAAACGTGAGGCCGAGGCGTAACCGCTGGCACCGGCAATTTCACCGATGGGGCGAGACGTGGTTTGCAACCATTGCAGCGCCGTTGCCAGCCGAACGCTTTCCAGAATATTCCTGAAACTGTCCCCCTCATTGGCCAGTTGGCGACGCAACGTCGATTCCCCCAGGTTCAGGTGTTGTGCGACGTCCGCAACCGTCCAGTCTCTCTGCGGGCTGCCCATGACCAGCTGCTGCACACGTTCGCACAGTGGATCGTTGCGATCCATCAGCAGAGGTCCGGCCTGGCCGCCAAGGCACAGGCTCAGAAGAACCGCTTCCCCGTAATGTGTGCGTAATGCCTGCGGAGCGTCCCCATTGATGGAGGCCAACAATTGATCCCATGCCTGGGTTGTGTGCCTGTCCAGAGGGACGCATAGATCGGTCTTCAGTGCACCGCGACGACTCATGATCTGCTGGCTATATCGGGTGCTGAAGTGACGCAATGTCGAAACGGGAAAGGTCACCGCATCGGCGATGTAGTGACCGTGAAGGCCGGGGAAGTTTGAAATGCCAAGCTCGCGCCCGGCCGGCATCAGAATCAGGTGTTGCGGCCCTGCACGCATCTCCCGGTCATCCCATTGCAGCAGTTTTTCCCCCTGCCTGACTCGACACAAGGTGGTCACGAATACCGGCACCCGTTGCAATGTATGGGGCTGTCGCGCCCGTATGACACACGCATCGATAATGTTTTCCCGGTGCTGTATGCCGTCACAAGGGCGCATCATTCTTAACGTCCGTAAGTTGAAGTGATGGTCGCTTTAGCCAAGGCGTTGGCATTGAGCATATAACCCACCAAAGCGCCGCTGGCCTGGTTGTCGAGGGGTAGCTTATCGACTTTCAACGCCCATACGGTGAATTGATAGCGATGGGGCTTATTCCCTACAGGCGGGCAAGCCCCGCCAAATTCCGGCTGGCCATAATCGGTTCGACCTTGTACTGCACCGGCAGGCAAGTTCGAGCCTACCCCTCTTGGCACACTGCGGGTTGAAGCGGGCAAGTTGACCACCGTCCAATGCCACCAGCCGCTGCCGGTCGGCGCATCAGGATCGTAGACCGTGATCGCGTAACTTTTAGTACCCGCCGGAGCGTTGGCCCAGGTCAGTTCGGGAGAAGTATTACCCCCTTCGCAACCGAAACCCTGGAACACCTCGCGACTGGTCAGCGGGCGGTTTTCAGCAATATCCTGGCTCGTCAGCGAGAAGTCGGCAGCGTGTCCCGTGAGGACGCCTCCCATGGACAATGCGGATAGGATTGTTCTGATGTTCATCGTGACCTCATCTGAATCTTGGCGTGAAGCACGAGTCTAGAGAGCGCACAGGTTGATTACTGTGCCGAAATGCTCGACCAGTGTGCCGAAACGCTCTCTCGATTCAGATGCCCATTCAGCCTGCTCAAACCGATCCGAAGATGCCCTTCATCGCCGCATACTGCAGCAACATGATGGTCTTCGCATCGCAGATCTCCCCGCGATAAAACGCCTCGAGCGCGTCATCGAACTTCCACTCCAGCACTTCCAGCTCCTCGGTCTCCTCCTCCAGTCCGCCGCCATCACTGACCTTGGAAGCGGCATCGTATTCGGCGATGAAGAAATGCAGTTTTTCAGTCACCGAACCGGGGCTCATGTAGGCCTCGAACACCTTGTGCACATGGTGCACGCGATAACCGGTTTCTTCCTCGGCTTCTTCGCGGATGCGCTCTTCAGGCGCCGCACCTTCGAGCAGCCCCGCCGCCACTTCGATCAGCAGACCATTGTGGCCATTGACGAACACCGGCAACCTGAATTGCCGGGTCAACACCACGGTTTTCTTTTCGCGGTTGAACAGCAGAATCGCCGCGCCGTTGCCACGGTCATAGACCTCGCGGGTCTGGCGTTGCCATTCGCCGTTGTTGCGCAGGTAATCGAAGGTGATTTTCTTGAGCAGGTACCAGTCGTGGGACAACACCTGAGACTCGATGAGGTTGACCCGCTCGGCTGTGTTCGACATGACAATGCATCCCTTTTTTCGTCAGAAGGCGCACATCTTAGGCGAAAACGAAAGCATGGCGCTAAGACAGTTGAGCCTTGTATTCCTTCTCATACTGACCCGCCAGCATCTCTTTCTGTTTGTCGTCGAGTAGCTTGCCGGCCATCTGGAAGAACTTCTGCTCTTCCTCTTCCAGGTGGTGATTGACCTTCTCGGCGAGCTTCTTCGCGACCGCCAGCCAGGCCGGGCTGGACATCTCGGTCTCGTCCAGTTCCTCCATCATTTCGTCCATCTCGTGATGTTCCGAAATGGCATGACGGCTGAGGTCGACGCCGTTATCGAACTCCATTAGCGGGATGTAGAAATGCCGCTCTTCAGCGGTTTCGTGGGCCTGAAGTTCGGACTTGAGCTGCTTGTAAGCCTCGACCCGCTCGGGGGTGTCACCGCTGGTCTGGATCAGCGCATCGGCGTACGTGCGTTGGCGGTCGTGGCTTTCGCGTAAGGCTTCGAAAATATTCACGGAATTGTCCTCATAGGCCGCGTAACGGAATGACGCTGTTTAGGCTAGACATCCGGGCGCGAGCAAGGGTTCCACTCAAGGGGCTGGAACAACCGCCAGCGCACACGTTAGGCTTACGGGTGTTGTCCCCTCATAGCCATAAGGATTTAGCTGATGGAACTGCGAATCGAACAGTCGCAAAACCCCACCGAAGACGAGGAGCAGGCGATCGTCCTGCCGTTGCGTGCCTATAACGCCTCAAAGGCCGGTGTCTCGACGCAGGAGCCCATTGCCTTGCTGATCCGCGACGAACAGGACGAGATTCTCGGCGGCCTGTATGGTCGGTTTTTTTATCAATGGTTGTACATCGAGTTGCTGTCGGTGCCAGAACAGGCCCGGGGACAGGGCATGGGCTCGAAATTGATGCAGATGGCCGAAGAGCTGGCGCGGGAGAAGGAATGCATCGGAATCTGGCTCGACACCTTCGACTTCCAGGCGCCAGAGTTCTACAAGAAGCTCGGCTACAGCGAGTTAGGCCAGATCGCTGACTACCCGCCAGGCCACAAGCGCTTCTTTTTTCAGAAGCGCCTGACAAACGTTTGATCGCTGGTACCGCCAAAAGATCGCAGCCTGCGGCAGCTCCTACAATGGGCCGGCGTACACACCCTGTAGGAGCTGCCGCAGGCTGCGATCTTTTGATCTTGCTTACAGGCAGGTCGCCAACGCCGCCAATCGGCGCTTGGCGACAAAGTCGTCATGCTGCGCGTAATAACTCAACACCGTACCGGATGCGTCAGTCTTCACGTCCACAAAAGACTCCGCCGAGCGCGTGTAAACGGTAGTGCCGCCCTTCTCGCCAGGCTGCAAATACGCGCCCGCATCGACACCGAACACCGCCTCGTCCTGCCAGGAAAACTGCACACACTGGGCGACGACTTTTTCCGGTTTGTCCGACGTCAGGGTTTTGTACGGGGTTCCAGTGCGGGCGTCGTTCATCACCGAACCCGCGCAACCGGCCAGCAACGTCACGGCCAGCGCCACCATCAGAATTCGCATTGCGTTCGCTCATCAAGAAAAAGCGGACTGTATCACCGCGGCACGGCGTATCGTTCTGCTTTACTTCATTTATACCGCGACACCGAGTGACGATTCGCGCACCCTGTCGCGCCATTAACACCGCATCGCCCGTTTTTCCGGGCTTATTTTCTGGAAAGGTCATGACACCCAACGCCGAATATTACAAACCGACCGCTGAATATGCCGACAAGCTGATCAGCCAGATCGGTCAGACACCGTCCTGGATTGCCAAGCGAATTGGCGTCACCGACAAGCGGATTCGTTACATCCTCGACGGCGAAAGAACCGTCAAAGGTGAAACCACACCGATTCAAATGACCTACCCCGAGCAGTTTGCCCTCGAGTGCCTGGCAGCAGCGGCCAAGGCCAGCAAGAAGCAGTCTTCGTAGTCCAGCCTCAAGGAGCGACCATGGCGGCAACCGAACAGCAACACGAGCAAGCGCTGAAGAAGTTTCTCGATGAGCGCCCTGAACTGCGCGTCGAACTCGACAACCTCAACCCACTGTTGGCTCAGGCCAAGGGCGAGACCGCGGCGCAGTACCGCGACGAGCGCTTACATGAAGCCTTCGAAGCCGAGGCCGAGCGCCTGGGATTGTTTGCCTGGGAGCTGACGCTGCAACTGACTGCGGCGACGTCCGAGGACTATCAGGCACAGCGCCTGGAAGTGCACAAGGAAGTCGCCGAGATGGCCGGCATGGACTGGCTGGAGTATTGCGAGTTATATGGATTGAGTAAGTGACCATTTCGGTCGCTGCCTGAGGACGACCTTCGCTGATGTTGCCATCCCTCTCCACTGACCGCGCCAGTCCAGGCCATCTGCATACCCGCAAATGGCGCGGACGCATCGGCATGTCGCTGGTGGCCAGCCTCTCGGTGCTCGCGGGCATGACCGACGCCATCGGCTTCATGGCCAGCGGCGATTTCGTCTCGTTCATGAGCGGCAACACCACCCGCCTCGCCGTCGCCATCAGCGACGGCGACCTGGGCCTGACCCTGCGCTTGGTGATCCTCGTCGGCACCTTCATCGTCGGCAACGCCTTGGGTATTGTCGTCAGTCGCCTGGGCGGTCGCCGGGCGCTGCCCTTGCTGCTGTGCATCGCCACGCTGCTCTGCGGCGCTGCCGCCTGGCCCTACGACGAACAATTGCCAGCGCTGTTGGCGGCGATCATCGCCATGGGCATGCTCAATGCCGCCGTGGAAGAAGTGAACGGCCTGCCGGTCGGCCTGACTTACGTCACTGGTGCCTTGTCGCGCTTTGGCCGTGGGCTGGGACGCTGGATGCTTGGCGAACGGCGCAACGGTTGGCGCGTGCAACTGATCCCCTGGACGGGAATGTTTGCCGGCGCGGTACTCGGCGCCGTGCTGGAACATCATCTGGGGCTCAGGGCGTTGTTTGTCAGCGGTCTGTTGGCCGGCGCGGTCGGGCTGCTGTCGCTGAAAATTCCGCGGCGCTGGCAGTTGGGTTATATGCCACGTTAGATCCAACATTTACGTTGCCCGGTAGTCCGCTTTCGCGAGCAAGCCCGCTCCCACAGGGAATCTGCGGCGGATCGCAATTTTATGATCGACACAAATCTAGTGTGGGAGCGGCGGTGAGACGATTCGACTTGCTCGCGAAGGGGGCGACTCGGTCCCAAGGGAAAACCCATTTAGCCGCCCCGGCGATAAAGCTTTATCATGGCCGCAGTTTTACTCATCGAGTCCGTCATGAAGTTCGCCATCGCGCTGTTTTCCGCCGCCCATGCGCCCTCCTCGCGCCGCGCCTTATTGTTTGCTCAGGCTGCGCTGGCCGGCGGGCATGAGATTGTCCGGCTGTTTTTCTATCAGGACGGCGTCTACAACGCCTCCGCAAGCGTGGTCACGCCGCAGGATGAGCAGGACTTGCCCAAGCAATGGCGCAATTTCGTCACCGAGCATCAACTGGACGGCGTCGTGTGTATCGCGGCCGCCCTGCGTCGTGGCGTGCTGAATGAAGAAGAAGCCGGGCGCTATCAGCGTGAAGCCGTGGCGGTGGGTTCGCCGTGGGAATTATCTGGTCTGGGCCAGTTGCATGACGCGGTGCAGGACGCTGACCGCCTGATCTGTTTCGGAGGCGCGTGAGATGCCTAAATCCTTGCTGATTATCAGCCGTCAGGCGCCCTGGTCAGGGCCGAGCGCGCGGGAAGCGCTGGACATCGTGCTGGCCGGCGGTGCCTTTGATCTGCCGATCGGCCTGCTGTTTCTCGATGACGGGGTGTTCCAGCTCGCCGCGAAACAGGATGCCAAGGCCCTCCAGCAGAAGGACCTGAGCGCCAACCTGCAAGCCTTGCCGATGTTCGGTGTCGACGAGTTGTTTGTCTGTGGCGACAGCGTTGCGGAACGGGGCCTGGACCCGGCCGGCTTGTCGCTGGAAGAAGCTCAAGTGCTGGCCGCCCACGAAATCACCGCACTTATTGACCGTTACGACCAAGTGATCACCCTCTGATGTCGACTTTGCATGTGTTGTCTCATTCCCCGTTCGGCGACGATCGCCTGACCAGTTGCCTGCGCTTGATGGGCGCTGACGATGCGCTGCTGCTGACTGGCGACGCGGCCTATGCGCTGCAACCAGGCACCGCGCCTTTCAATGCGCTGAACGCCCGCAATCTGAAACTGTTCGTATTGGCCGAAGACGCCCAGGCTCGCGCGCTGGAGATTCCTGACACGGCCAAGGCCATCGATTACCCGGCCTTTGTCGAGCTGTCGATTCATTACGACAAGGTCAACAGTTGGCTATGAACTCCCTTACGGTCGGCGCACGCGCCATCGAGTTGGACAAGGACGGTTTCCTGGTCGAACTGAGCGACTGGTCCTCCGACGTGGCCAGCGCACTGGCAGCCGCCGAAGACATCGAGCTGAGCCCCGAACACTGGGAAATCCTCGAACTGCTGCGCAGTTTCTATGCCGAATTCCAGTTGTCGCCGGCCACTCGTCCGCTGATCAAATACACCGCGCTGAAGCTGGGCCCGGACAAGGGCAACAGCCTGCACCTGAACCGACTGTTCAAAGGCACCCCTGCCAAACTCGCCGCGAAACTGGCGGGCCTGCCCAAACCGACGAATTGCTTATGACCGACTACCCAGCGCTGACCCTCGAAACACCCGCCGAACACCCGTTCGCCCAGTTCGTGCGCATCCTCGGCAAAGGCAAACGCGGCGCCCGCGACTTGACCCGCGAGGAAGCCCGTGAAGCCATGGGCATGGTGCTCGACCACAAGGTCGAAGACACCCAGCTCGGCGCATTCCTGATGTTGTTGCGGCACAAGGAAGAAAGCGCTGAGGAGATGGCGGGTTTTACCGAAGCTTTGCGCGAACGTCTGAATCGGCCGGCACTGGCCGTCGATCTGGACTGGCCGACGTATGCCGGCAAGAAGCGTCACCTGCCGTGGTATCTGCTGGCGGCCAAGTGCCTGGCGCAGAACGGCGTGCGGATCTTCATGCACGGCGGTGGTGCACACACGTCCGGTCGGCTGTACAGCGAGCAATTGCTGGACGAGTTGAAGATTCCGTTGTGCCGCGACTGGCAGCAGGTCGGCGAGGCGCTCGATAACGGCGGTCTGGCCTTCATGCCGCTGGTGGATTGGGCGCCCCAGCTTCAGCGCATGATCGAGCTGCGCAATACATTGGGCCTGCGTTCGCCAATCCATTCCCTGACGCGGATTCTCAACCCGTTGGGTGCTCGCTGTGGCCTGCAAAGCATTTTCCACCCCGGTTACCAGGCGGTGCATCGCGATGCCAGCGGTTTGCTCGGCGATACCGCGATCGTGGTGAAAGGCGACGGCGGCGAAATCGAGATCAACCCGGACGCCGACAGTCACCTGTATGGCACCACGGGTGGTGAAAGCTGGGACGAGGAATGGCCGCAGCTTTCGGCACAACGCCACGTCAAACCGGCCACCCTCGATCCCGAGCATTTGAAAGCCGTGTGGCGTGGCGACGTAGTCGACAGCTATCCGCAAATGGCACTGATCTCGACCATGGCCCTGGCCTTGCGCGGCCTCGGCCAAACCCGCGAACACGCCTTCGAAACCGCCCAGCAGTATTGGGACGCTCGGGACAAATCGATTTAACCGATCATAAGCGCCCAACCTTTGCGCTTTTTTATCGAACCTATGCGAATAGACTCCTCTCCAACGCTTATTGGCTGAGGAGTCTTGAACATGGGTTTGTTAGTTGAAGGTCGCTGGCATGACCAGTGGTACGAAAGCGGCAAGGACGGCGCGTTCCAGCGTGAACAGGCGCAGCGTCGTAACTGGCTGACCGCCGACGGCAAACCCGGCCCGACAGGTGTCGGAGGCTTTGCGGCCGAGGCCGGTCGTTATCACCTCTACGTGTCCCTCGCCTGTCCATGGGCTCACCGCACGCTGATCCTGCGTAAACTCAAAGGCCTCGAAAGCCTCATCGACGTCTCGGTGGTCAGTTGGTTGATGCTGGAAAACGGCTGGACCTTCGACCAGAACCTCGGATCGACCGGGGACAAGCTCGATCATTTCAATTTCATGCACCAGCGCTACACCGCCGATACCGCCGACTACACCGGCCGCGTCACGGTGCCGGTGCTCTGGGACAAACAGCACAATCGCATCGTCAACAATGAATCGGCGGAGATCATCCGCATGTTCAATGGCGCCTTCGATGATTTGACGGGTAATGACCTGGATTTCTACCCGGCGCCGCTTCGGGGCGAGATCGACGCGCTGAACGAACGGATTTATCCGGCGGTGAACAATGGCGTGTATCGCGCAGGGTTTGCCACGTCGCAGCAGGCGTATGAAGAGGCGTTCGACGGATTGTTCGAGGAGCTTGATCGACTGGAACAGTTGTTGGCCGCCAATCGTTATCTGACCGGTGAGTCCCTGACTGAAGCTGATATTCGGCTGTTCACCACGTTGATTCGCTTTGATGCCGTGTATCACGGGCACTTCAAGTGCAACCTGCGGCGGATCGCCGATTATCCGAACCTGTCGAACTGGCTGCGGGAGATTTATCAGTGGCCGGGGATTGCCGAGACGGTGGATTTTGAGCACATCAAGAATCACTACTATGGCAGCCACAAGACCATCAATCCGACCGGGATCGTGCCTAAAGGGCCGGCGCAGGATTTCACAGCACCGCATGATCGCGAGCGGTTGAGCGGGAAAGGGGTTTGGCAGAAGCATTAAGATCAAAAGATCGCAGCCTTCGGCAGCTCCTACAGGATTACGCGACCCCCTGTAGGAGCTGCCGAAGGCTGCGATCTTTTTCCAACAAGCAACGCAGAACTCAGACCTGCGCCTGAGCCCCTTCAAACCACGCCAGTTTCTCGCGCAACTGCACCACTTCCCCAACGATCACCAGCGTCGGCGCATGCACTTCATGCTCCGCCACCAGGCTTGGCAAATCGGCCAACGTGCCAGTAAACACCCGCTGATTGACCGTGGTGCCCTGCTGGATCAACGCCGCCGGCGTATCCGCCGCGCGCCCATGCTTGATCAATTGCTCGCAGATGATCGGCAAGCCCACCAGCCCCATGTAAAACACCAGGGTTTGCGCCGGCGCGACCAGGTCGGCCCACGGCAAATCGGTGGAACCGTCCTTCAGGTGCCCGGTGACAAAACGCACCGACTGCGCGTAATCACGGTGAGTCAGCGGAATCCCGGCATACGCCGCGCAACCGCTGGCCGCGGTGATACCCGGCACCACCTGGAACGGGATGCCATGGGCCGCCAGTTCTTCGATCTCTTCACCGCCGCGACCGAAGATGAACGGATCACCGCCCTTCAACCGCACAACCCGCTTGCCTTGCTTGGCCAAATCCACCAATTGCTGGTTGATCTGATCCTGCGGCACGGCGTGATCGGCGCGACGCTTGCCGACGTAAATCCGCTCGGCATCGCGACGGCACAAATCCAGAATCGCCGGCGCCACCAAGCGGTCATACAGCACCACATCGGCTTGCTGCATCAGACGCAAGGCACGGAAGGTCAGCAGGTCGGGATCACCCGGGCCGGCGCCCACCAAGTAGACTTCGCCCGTTGCATTCGGCGCTTCACCGGCAATTTTCGCCAGCATCAAGCGCTCGGCTTCGGCGCCCTGCCCGGCCAGTTGCCGGTCGGCAATCGGGCCCTGGAACACATCCTCCCAAAACGCCCGACGCTGCTGCACATCCGGGAACAGGTGTTTGACCTGGCTGCGAAAACGCGCTGCCAGGCCGGCCAGTTGACCGTAGGTGGAAGGAATCCAGGTTTCCAGTTTGGCGCGGATCAACCGCGCCAGCACCGGCGCATCGCCGCCGCTGGAGACCGCTACGATCAAAGGAGAACGGTCGACGATCGCCGGGAAGATCACGCTGCACAAGGCTGGCGCGTCCACCACGTTGACCGGCACGCAACGCCGATGGGCATCAGCGGAGACTTGCGCGTTCAGCGGTTCGTCGTCGGTGGCGGCGATGATCAGCCCGCAACCGTCCAGGTCCGACTCAACGTAGCCTCGCACCAGACACTCACCACCACTGCCGGCAACCAGTTCGCGCAATTGCGGTTCGATTTCAGGTGCGACCACCCGCAGCAGCGCACCGGCTTCGGCCAGCAGGCGGGATTTGCGCAACGCAATCTCCCCCCCGCCGACGACCAAGACACGACTGCCGCGAAGGTTATGGAACAGCGGCAGATAGTCCATTTAGCCGATGACCTCAAGACCACCCATGTACGGTTTCAGCACGTCTGGCACACGGATCGAACCGTCGGCTTGCTGGTAGTTTTCCAGCACCGCCACCAGCGTACGACCGACCGCCAGGCCGGAACCGTTCAAGGTGTGAACCAGTTCAGGCTTGCCGGTTTCCGGGTTGCGGAAACGCGCTTGCATGCGACGGGCCTGGAAGTCGCCGCAGTTGGAGCACGACGAAATCTCGCGGTATTTGTCCTGGCTCGGGATCCACACTTCCAGGTCGTAGGTCTTGACCGCGCTGAAGCCCATGTCGCCAGTGCACAGCGCAATGGTGCGATAGGGCAGCTCGAGCAATTGCAGGACTTTTTCAGCGTTGGCAGTCAAGCCTTCCAGTGCTTCCATCGAGGTCGACGGCTCAACGATCTGGACCATTTCAACCTTGTCGAACTGGTGCTGACGGATCATGCCGCGTGTATCGCGACCCGAAGCACCAGCCTCACTGCGGAAGCAAGGGGTGTGGGCGACGAACTTGATCGGCAGCAGTTTCGAATCGACGATCTCGCCAGCGACGATGTTGGTCAGCGACACTTCAGCGGTCGGAATCAGGTACAGATCGGCTTCGCCTTCGCGAGTGATCTTGAACAGGTCTTCTTCGAACTTCGGCAGCTGACCCGTGCCTTGCAGCGCCGGCGCTTGAACCAGATAAGGCGTGTAGGCCTCTTCGTAGCCGTGTTCGCTGGTGTGCAGGTTGATCATGAACTGCGCCAGGGCGCGGTGCATACGAGCAATCGGACCACGCAACAGGGCGAAACGGGCGCCGGACAGCTTGGCGGCGGTTTCGAAGTCCAGCCAGCCGAATTTCTCGCCCAGGGCGACGTGGTCCTGAATCGGGAAGTCGAACGCGGTCGGGGTGCCCCAGCGGCGCACTTCGACGTTGCCGTCTTCGTCATCACCGATCGGCACGGATTCGTGCGGCAGGTTCGGGATGCCGAGCAGGATCGAATCCAGATCGGTCTGAATCCCGTCCAGCTCGACTTTACCGTCACTCAACTCATTCGCCATGCGCTCGACGTCGGCCATCAGTGGTGCGATGTCTTCGCCGCGCTGCTTGGCCTGGCCGATGGATTTGGAGCGCGCATTACGGTCTGCCTGCAGTGCTTCGGTGCGGGTCTGGACGGTCTTGCGCTGTTCTTCCAGCGCTTCGATGCGCGCAACATCCAGCGTGTAGCCACGGGATGCCAGGCGGTCCGCTACGTCCTGAAGGTTGCTACGTAACAGTTTGGAATCGAGCATGTCGGTCTCTCGTTATCAAAGTTTGGTCAAGGACAGGCCAGCCCAGGTAGCGAGCAGCCCGCCGAATACGCTGATGGCAGCATAGACAAAAGCCAGCGGTATTTGCCCGGTTTCCAGCAGACGCACCGTATCCAGTGAAAAAGATGAAAAAGTCGTCAGCCCCCCGAGGAAGCCGACCATCAACCCGGCGCGCACCTCGATCGGCACCTCCGGGCGTACTAAAAACAGACCGTATAGAACGCCGATCAGCAAACAGCCGACGATATTAACGGCCAGCGTCGCGGTATAGAAGTGCCGCGGCCAATTAGCGTTGATCCAGTTCCCCGTGGCAAAGCGTAAAAGCGTTCCGGCGATACCGCCCACGGAAACGGCAACGATCAAAGGGATCACTATTTTCTCCGCTGCCGAGGGCTGAGACGGTCAAGTTGCGCGAGATGATTGAGCTTCTCGCCGATCTTCAGCTCCAGGCCACGCGGCACCGGCTGATAGAACGGTTGTGGCTCGAGCTCCTCCGGAAAATAGTCTTCGCCAGCGGCGTAAGCGTCCGGCTCATCGTGGGCGTAACGGTATTCGTCGCCATAACCCAGTTGCTTCATCAATTTGGTCGGCGCGTTGCGCAGGTGCAGCGGCACTTCCAGCGAACCGTGTTCGGTGGCGCTGCGCATCGCGGCTTTGAAACCCATGTACACCGCGTTGCTTTTCGGCGCGCAGGCCAGATAGGTAATGGCCTGGGCCACCGCCAATTCGCCTTCCGGGCTGCCGAGGCGCTCCTGCACTTCCCACGCCGCCAGGCACAAGCTCAAAGCGCGGGGATCGGCGTTGCCGATGTCTTCGCTGGCCATGCGCACCACGCGCCGGGCCAGGTACAGCGGATCGCAACCGCCGTCGATCATCCGCGCAAACCAATACAGCGCACCATCGGGGTTGGAGCCGCGCACGGATTTATGCAGCGCAGAGATCTGGTCGTAAAACGCTTCACCGCCCTTGTCGAAACGCCGGCGGGTGTCACCGAGCAGGCTTTGCAGCAGGTCGACGCCGATCTCGCTGTTGTCTTCAGCCAGGTCCGAGGCGTTTTCCAGCAGGTTGAGCAGACGCCGGCCATCGCCATCGGCGGCCGACAGCAGCATCTGGAAACCTTCATCACTGAGGCTCAGTTGCCGCTTACCCAAGCCACGCTCTTCGGTCAGCGCGCGATGCACCAACTTGCGCAGGGCCGCGTCATCGAGGCTTTTGAGCACGTAGACGCGGGCCCGGGAGAGCAAAGCGTTGTTGAGTTCAAACGAAGGGTTTTCAGTGGTTGCACCGATGAAAATCAGCGTACCGTCTTCGACGTATGGCAGGAACGCATCCTGCTGGGACTTGTTGAAGCGATGCACTTCATCGACGAAGAGGATGGTCCGCTTGCCGTACTGACCGGCCTGCTGCTTGGCGATTTCCACCGCCTGACGGATTTCCTTCACGCCGGCCAGTACCGCCGACACCGTTTCGAAGTGCGCATCCGAGACTTCCGCCAGCAGCCGCGCCAGGGTGGTTTTTCCCACACCCGGCGGGCCCCAGAAAATCATCGAGTGCAGGGCACCCTGCTCCAGGGCTTCGCGCAAAGGCTTGCCGCGAGCGAGCACGTGTTCCTGACCAACGTACTCGTCCAGATTGGCGGCACGCAGGCGTGCTGCCAAGGGCTGAGCAATCGGGGCACTGCGAAACAGGTCCATCACTACTTATGAAACCTCACTGGGTCCTGATGCCGGTCATTCAAATTACTAAACATCACATTCCCTGTGGGAGCGGGCTTGCTCGCGAAGAGGCCGTGTCAGTCGACATCATTGTTGTCTGATACTCCGCTTTCGCGAGCAAGCCCGCTCCCACAGGTTTTGTGTCTGCATTTATTCCTGGATCACATCGGCACCCTTGGGGATGTCGAACTTGAACTTGGACGCCGGAATCGGTTCGTTGGCTTTCACGCCGGTGAACAGGATGTTGGTGCGCTGACCGACGCTGTCGATCATCTGCATGTCATTGACCAGACCGTTACGAAACGACAGACGCAGGCTGTCGAACAGGGTGTCCTTGGTTTTCGGCTTCAAGGTGAAGTCGATCACGCCACCGGCTTCCTTGGCGCTGATGGTGAAGCTCTGGCTGATCTTGGATACGTCACCGGACAGCAGCAATGCCGGAGTCTGGCTCAGACGCAGATCGAGCGTCTTGATGGTGGCCTGTTCCAGGTCCGGGTCCCACAACGTCACCTTCTTGCCGTCGGAGACCACGGTTTGCTCAGCCGGCGCATTGGTGTGCCAGTAAAACAAGCCAGGACGCTGCAAGGACATTTCACCCGCGGTTTCCTGCAACTGGGTGCCGCTGCCGTCGAGGGTCAGCTGAGAGAAATGCGCGGACAGGGTCTGGGATTTTTCCAGCAATTGGGTCAGACGCGCCACGTCCTTGTCATCGGCGTGGGCCGAGAGCGTGGTCAAAGCCAAAACCGGCAGCAACAGCATGCGGATAAGACGCATGGGAGTCCTCATAACATTCGTGGGGGTGCGATGGCGCGTCATTGCGCCATCGCGTTTCAATCAATTCAGTCGCGTACCGGGCCCGGGGCCAGGACCTCACGCGAACCGTTGGTATTCATGGACGTCACGACCCCGGCCATTTCCATGGCTTCGATCATGCGTGCGGCGCGGTTGTAGCCGATTTTCAGCTTGCGCTGAACCGCAGAGATGGACGCACGACGACTTTCCAGTACGAACTGCACCGCTTCGTCGTAGAGCGCATCGGATTCACTGTCTTCATCGCCACCGCTGCCGCCTTCAAAACCGCTACCCGGCTCTTCGACACCGGCGAGAATCTCGTCGTTGTATTCCGGCGCGCCGCGCAGTTTCCAGGCTTCGACCACCCGGTGAACTTCATCATCGGACACAAAGGCGCCGTGGACGCGAATCGGCAGACTGGTGCCCGGCGGCATGTAGAGCATGTCACCGTGGCCCAGCAGTTGTTCGGCGCCGCCCTGATCGATGATGGTCCGGGAGTCGATCTTGCTCGACACCTGGAACGCCATACGCGTCGGAATGTTGGCCTTGATCAGACCGGTGATCACATCAACCGACGGCCGCTGGGTCGCGAGGATCAAGTGGATACCGGCTGCACGGGCCTTCTGGGCGATACGGGCGATCAGTTCTTCAACCTTCTTGCCGACGATCATCATCATGTCGGCGAATTCGTCCACCACCACGACAATCGTCGGCAGCTTGGTCAGCAGCGGCGCTTCGTCGTGAATGCTTTCGCGCTTGTACAACGGATCAGTCAACGGCGTACCGGCGTCCTGGGCTTCCTTGACCTTGGCATTGAAGCCCGACAGGTTACGCACGCCCATTTTCGCCATCAGTTTGTAGCGACGCTCCATCTCCGCCACGCTCCAGCGCAGGGCGTTGGCGGCGTCCTTCATGTCGGTCACGACCGGGCACAACAGGTGCGGAATGCCTTCGTAGATCGACAGCTCAAGCATTTTCGGGTCGATCATGATCAGCTTGGCGTCTTCCGGGCCGGACTTGAACAGGATCGACAGGATCATCGCGTTCACGCCCACCGATTTACCGGAACCGGTCGTACCGGCTACCAGCAAGTGAGGCATTTTCGCCAGGTCGGTGATGACCGGCTTGCCACCAATGTCGTGACCCAGGGCCAATGTAACCGGCGACTTGAAGTTGTCGTACTCGGGGGTCGACAGCACTTCGGAGAAGCGCACGATCTGGCGGTCTTCGTTAGGAATCTCGATACCGACGGTGGTCTTGCCCGGAATCACTTCCACCACACGCACGCTGGTCACGGCCAGGGAACGTGCCAGGTCTTTCGCCAGGTTGGAGATGCGGCTGACCTTGACGCCGGCCGCCGGCTGGATTTCGTAACGGGTAATCACCGGGCCCGGGTGAATCGAATCCACCGAGACTTCGACGCCGAATTCCTTGAGCTTGATCTCCAGCAAGTGGCCAACCGCCGCCAGGGATTCAGGCGAATAATTGAGTTGTTTCTTTTCTGCCGGGTCGAGAATCGAGATCGGCGGCAAGGTGCCTTCGACAGCACTGTCGACGAACAACGGCGCCTGTTTCTCTTTTTCCACGCGCTTGCTGGGCGCCGCTGGCTTGGGCGGCGCTGGGGCAATCACCGGCGGCACCTGCTTCTCGCGGTCCGACATGTGTTTGCTCAGGGCTTGTTCACGCTCGATCAGGCGCTCCTTGACCTTGGCTTGCTCGCGCTTGTCGGTGACGGTCGGCGCGACCAAGTCATGCACGCGATCATCGACTTCACGCAACTGCGCAACCAATTGTTTGCGCTCGACTCGGGCGGCCCACCAGCGATTGGCCGCGCCTTGGAACAGTTCGAACAAGTCGAGGGTGATTTTGCCGGTGAGGTCCATCACCTTGAACCACGACAGGTCGGTGAACACCGTCAGGCCAAACAGGAACAACGCGATGAACAACAGCGTACTGCCCTGGATATTCAGGGCGTTCCGGGCCAGATCACCGAGGCTTTCGCCCAAAGCGCCACCAGCGCCGGCCGGCAGACCGGTCGCGGCGTGGAAATGAATATGGGCCAGGGCCGCGCCCGAGAGCACCAGAAATACCAGGCCGATCAGGCGCCAGGAGAACAGCCAGCCGCTCCACTCCCACTGCTCGTGGCGTTGACGGAAGATTTGATATGCCTTGATCGCCAGCAACAGCGGGAAGATGTAGGCGAAGTAACCCAACACCATGAACAGGATATCGGCGCTGTAGGAGCCGACCGGTCCGCCGAAGTTCTGAACATCGTCGATCTTGCTGTTATGGCTCCAGCCCGGATCGTCCTTGCCATAGGTCAACAAGGCCATCATCAGGAACAGGCACAAGCCGCCGATGGCGATCAATGCACCTTCCTTGAGCCGGTAGTGCAATTGCTGGCGCCAGAGCGGAACGACTGTTTTTGGTGCTGCGGTGGATTTCTTCAAAACGCTTCTTTTCCTGCGCCTGTGGCGCGTCCATCTGTTGAATGACTATAAAAAACTGCCCAACCCAGGCAGGTAAAAAAGTTGACAGGCGTAACTGGGACTACTTTTAACACTACGCTCCGGTTTTTATAAACACGGCGCGCCGCGAATATTCTGTAACAAGTAGGCATTGTACGGGTTTGTTCGTCCGATGCCATGCTTGAAACCCAAGGTGTAGCATAGCCAACAGCACATTACGCGCGGTTCAATTTGAGCATGCATTCTCTTTTGTGACAAAGGCTTATGAGGTATTTTTATGAGCGAAGCGAAGCATTCCCGCCTGATCATTCTGGGTTCCGGCCCCGCCGGTTACAGCGCTGCCGTTTATGCCGCCCGCGCCAACCTCAAACCCGTTGTCATTACCGGAATACAGGCAGGTGGCCAGCTCACCACCACCGTCGAAGTCGACAACTGGCCCGGTGATGTCGAAGGTCTCACCGGACCGGTGCTGATGGAACGCATGCAAAAACACGCCGAGCGCTTTCATACAGAGATCGTCTACGACCACATCCACACCGCCAAGTTGCAACAGCGCCCGTTCGAACTTATCGGCGACGGCGGCACTTACACCTGTGACGCGCTGATTATCGCCACCGGCGCCTCGGCGCAATACCTGGGGCTGCCATCGGAAGAGACATTTGCCGGCAGAGGGGTTTCGGCTTGCGCGACGTGCGACGGTTTCTTCTACCGCAATCAGGTGGTCGCGGTCGTGGGCGGCGGCAATACGGCGGTTGAAGAAGCGCTGTACCTGTCGAACATCGCCAAGGAAGTTCACCTGATTCACCGGCGCGACAAGTTGCGCTCGGAGAAGATTCTTCAGGACAAGCTCTTCGAAAAAGCCGCCAACGGCAATATCCGCCTGCACTGGAACCAGAATCTGGATGAAGTGCTGGGTGATGCCAGCGGCGTGACCGGCGCCCGCCTGCGGGACAGCCATAGCGGCGAAACCAGAGAGTTGCCGCTGGCCGGTGTGTTTATCGCCATCGGCCATAAACCCAACACCGACCTGTTCGAAGGCCAGCTGAAAATGCGTGACGGCTATCTGCTGGTCAAGGGCGGCAGCGAAGGCGATGCTACCAGCACCGATATCCCGGGCGTGTTTGCCGCCGGTGACGTGGCCGATCACGTTTACCGCCAGGCCGTCACATCTGCCGGGGCCGGCTGCATGGCCGCGCTGGACGCCGAGAAGTATCTCGACGACATTCCAGTCGTTTGACGGCACACTTCACGGTGGGCCCACCCGCCCACAACTGCCCTCCCCTTCTGCAAGCCCGGATGCCATGCTGACTTGGTTACAACGCAACACCCTGACCTTCCCGCCCTTGGAAAAAGCCATGCGCGATCCCAACGGGCTGTTGGCCGCGGGCGGGGATCTGTCCGCCGATCGTCTGATTCAGGCCTATCGCCACGGCTGTTTTCCGTGGTTCTCGGAAGGCCAGCCGATTCTCTGGTGGTCGCCGGATCCACGCACCGTACTGTTTCCCGACGAACTGCATGTCTCGCGCAGCCTGAACAAACTGTCGCGCCAACAACGCTATCAAGTGACCTTTGATCAGGATTTTGCCGCGGTCATCCGCGCCTGCGCCGCGCCACGGGATTACGCCGACGGGACCTGGATCACAGAAGCCATGCAAAACGCCTACCTCGAGCTGCACAGGCGTGGCTACGCCCATTCGGTGGAAGTCTGGGACCAGGGCGAACTGGTCGGCGGGCTCTATGGCCTGGCGATGGGTCAGCTGTTTTTCGGCGAATCCATGTTCAGCCGCGCTGACAACGCCTCGAAATATGGCTTTGCCACACTGGTCCGACATCTGAAAGACTCAGGCTTCGTGCTGATCGACTGCCAGATGCCTACCGACCATCTGCACAGCCTCGGCGCCCGAGCGATTCCTCGCAGCGAGTTTGCCGACTACCTTGCGCAGCATCTGGACCAGCCCAGCCGCGCAACTTGGGTTTGCTGAGCGACTTTTGCCCGTGTGGCTTACACTTAGGGGGCGTTCTCAATGAGTTTCGCCGCCGCGCCGGGTCTGCTGTTGCGCAGGGCAAGACGCGAGAAGCGTAGTTTGGTCATTCCAAATAAGCTTCGAGCAACGCAGCCCTGCGCAACAGCAGGCCCGGCCCTTCGGGTTGTGCCTTAAAACGGGCCAGGCTGCGTTGCAGGCCCTGGAAAGGGAACACCATTCCCAGCGGCCTGCGCCTTGCCTGGCCCGTTTTAAGGCGACAACGCGGCGGTGAAACTCATTGAGAACGCCCCCAAATCAAAGCTTATTCCCGAGGGTTGATCATGACCGAGTTGGCGCGTTTGAAGTTCTATGCCACTCAGCCCCACTCTTGCAGCTATCTGCCCGAGGAGCAGGCCACGACCTTGTTCCTCGACCCTAGTCAGCCCATGGATGTGCATGTCTATGCAGACCTGTCTGAAATGGGTTTCCGTCGTAGCGGCGATCATCTTTACCGGCCTCATTGCCAGAATTGCAATGCGTGCGTACCGGCGCGCATCCCTGTGGCGCAATTTTCGCCCAACCGCCAGCAGAAACGCATCTTCAAACGCAACGTCGACCTGCAGGTGCGGCCTGGCAGGCCGCAATTCAGCGAAGAGTATTTCGACCTTTATCAGCGGTATATCGAACAGCGTCACGCCGATGGCGATATGTACCCGCCGAGTCGCGATCAGTTTGCGACGTTCCTGGTACGTGACCTGCCGTTTTCCCGATTCTACGAATTCCGTCTCGAAGGACGACTGGTGGCGGTGGCCGTCACCGACTTGCTGCCGAACGGACTGTCGGCGGTCTACACCTTCTACGAGCCCGCTGAAGAACGCCGCAGCCTGGGGCGTTATGCGATTCTCTGGCAAATCGCCGAGGCTCAGCGTCTGGGGCTGGAAGCCGTCTATCTGGGCTATTGGATCAAAAACTGCAAAAAGATGAGTTACAAGACTCAATATCGCCCTATCGAACTGCTGATTAATCAGCGCTGGGTCATCCTGAACTAGAGCAAGCCGTAAACCCCTTGGCTTAAACCCCATTTTTCGGGCACAATGCACGCCGCTTTTGCCTGGCGCAGTTGCACCGGGCCATTCATTGGACACCGAGGGCTTTACTGCATGTCGAAAGAAGACAGCTTCGAAATGGAAGGCACTGTCGTCGACACCCTGCCCAACACCATGTTTCGTGTGGAGTTGGAAAATGGGCACGTCGTAACCGCGCATATCTCCGGCAAGATGCGCAAGAACTACATCCGTATTCTTACCGGTGACAAAGTGCGCGTCGAGCTGACGCCCTATGACTTGAGCAAAGGGCGCATCACTTACCGCGCTCGCTAATCAAGTCAATACAAAACGCCCGGTTTATGCCGGGCGTTTTTGTTTGTCTGCGATTTGGTGGGGCTCTTTAGTTTATGTTGTATATCCGTTGCTGCGGTTAGGGCTTCTGGCGGTTTCGCTCTTACAGCGACTCACTTTTCCAGACGCCGGAGTGCCGGCCCAGCGAAAAGTAAGCAAAAGGCTTCGCCCCGGCGTACGGCGCCTCGCTAAAGCTCCGCGTTCCCTCGCTACGGTATCCATCAGGGGGCATCGCCTCCGGTCTGCTTCGCGACGACCTCCTCTCGATGTGTTCGGCTTCGCCGAACGGCGCTAAGCGCCTAATCCCCTGATGAACACCTACGCTCGGCCTGCCGAAGGGGCGAGAGATCAAAAGCAGAATCAAGATCTAAAGCCACAGCAAGATCAAAAGATCGCAGCCTCGTTTCACTCGACAGCTCCTACAGGGGATGGGTGTACACCCGCCCTCCACCACTCAACACGCCGAGCGTTAGCTCGCCTGCAGCTCTTGATCTTGCTTTGCCCGCCCTATATCGGGAGGCTGAGTGGAGGTATTCATCTGGGGGGCAGGCGCGCAGCGCCGTTCGACGCAGTCGAACACATCGAGAGGAGGTTGAAGCGAAGCCAACCGGAGGCGATGCCCCCAGGGCGAAACCCTAAGTAGCCGTTACCGCAGCAACGGATATACACCTAAATCTCAAATCGAGTAGGAGGCGGCTTTACAGCCGCCGTCCTCTCACACCACCGTACGTACGGATCCGTATACGGCGGTTCAAGCTATGCGGCTAAGCCGGTTTATCGTATCCAGTACCGAAACTAACCCAAGCTGACCCCATAGTTTCTTCGGCAGCGCCTGATTCATATGAGATGCGCCTGAGCTCCACCATGGGCCTCGGCCATTGAAGGCTGATTTGCAGGCGCGAGCTTCGCTAAGCCCCAGGCGCATCAAGTTACGTGCCCTCGTTGAGGGCCGCTTCCATTGTCGCCAGACGACGCAGCCAGC